>JBFWSB010000413.1:0-3706 GCA_050248595.1 Kapaibacterium sp. (SeqCode) | reverse complement strand
GCCCGCTCTGTCCCCTTAACGTTGCCCCCCTTTACGCTGATTGGAGCTACAACACGGCAGGGGTTGCTTACCGCCCCACTACGGAGCCGATTTGGGATTATCTCACGGCTCGATTACTACAGCATCGAAGAGCTTTTTCACGTTATTTCTCGCTCGGCTTCGATACTCGATATTCCGATTGAAGATGCTGGTGCTTACGAAATTGCTCGTCGGTCGCGGGGGACGCCACGCATTGCTAACCGCCTGCTCCGCCGCACACGTGACTTTGCAGACGTGAAAGGGGATGGCATAGTAACCAGAGACATCGCCGATATTGCCCTCTCAGCTCTTGAGGTTGACGAACACGGTTTGGATGACATGGACAAGCGGATTCTGCTGGCAATGATAGAGAAGTTTAATGGTGGCCCTGTTGGTTTGAATACACTTGCCATTGCCGTTGGCGAAGAGGCGGGAACTGTCGAGGAGGTCTACGAGCCATATTTGATTCAAGAAGGCTTCATGCACCGGACGCCACGTGGCCGTGAGGCAACACGAAAAGCCTACGAGCATTTTGGAATTAGTCGAGGGCTGGCTGAGCCAGGGTTGTTTAGTGATGGGGGGAGCTAAGAGCTTTACAGGTAGGTGAAGAAGAACGAACGGTTTCTTATTTCGTTCGAACAAGCTTGAGTTTGTATTCACCAACTTGGCAGCGGGAGAGAATGAGATTTGCATCACTACCACCCCAGGTTGCCTCACCCTTGCTGTTCATTCGTTGGGCAATGATTGTGCTGTCGTTTGATTTTGTCGACTCAAGGCGATAGGTGATTCCCTCAACGGCAACCACGATCAATCCCCCGTACGAATCTACCGTAGCGCAGGCGTTAGATTCGGGCATTGGACCGAAGAAGACTGGAAGGCTGTAGCCTTCTTTTCCCCAACTACGCTTCCCATTTTTGTCAAGGTATTGAGCAAAAATATCGCGATCTCCAGTTGCTGAATCTACCCCTTCCATTACGATGTACGTACCACCATTTCTATCCGAAACTGCAATTGGCTTTTCTACTCCACGGTTCTTCGCCAAGATGACTTGAGGTTTATCACCCCCATTCCAGACTCGATATCCATTCTGATCCATTCTCTGAACGGCTACTACCCGTAGCGGATTCTCTTTTCCCTTCTCATCATTAAAAACCATCTCGAACGCAACGGTAATTCCTGACGAGTCTGCCGTAATCGAGGGTGATAGCTCGCGAGCACGTGGGTTAGAGCTAACCACTGGAGGATTCTCTGGGTCTAACCACAGTCTATCGCCATTTACTGTCAAGTGCTGGGCAATCAAGTCCACATCACCGGCACGAGCACCACTTGTGTAGTGTAGTTCGTAGGCGATGAACGCGCCACCTTGGCCATCTGGAACTACTGCTGGATTTTCCTCGGAGTGAGGACTTCCTGCGACAACTACAAGGTTTCCCTTCGCGCCACCCCAACCCGTAATCCCTTCAGAAGAAATCTTCACTGCCACCAAATCACCACTGAATGATCCTTTGTCGGAGTTGTTATTCCGCTGAATCAAAGCTATCGCATTCCCATAGCCATCGGACCACGTATCAACAATTCTCTCGTGGCGATCCGAGTTCGCAACCCAGATTGCGTTCTCCCAAACCAGTTTTCCGTTCCCATCAACTCGAACGGCTGCTACGTCGACTTCCCCCTTGTAGGAGCCACTGATATATTCTACCTCGTAGAGAACGATTGCTCCATCAGCAGAAGGTATCAAGTGAGGGTGTACTTCAAGGTGTTCGGACTGAGCTAAGAGCACGACAGCTCCTGAGATTGAATCATCCCATAGATCGGCTCCCTCGCTGTCTAAGTGCCTCATCACAATGTCGCGGTCACCACCATTCTCTTCGTCAGTATGCTCAATCGTGTAGCAGACAAACATGCCACCACTACCATCTGGAATTGCCGATGGGTCGTACTCACGCACCTGCATTTCTGAAATTGGCTTCGGTGTCCCCGCACCCCAACGGACGTATCCGTCGGAGTATACCTTTGTCCCCTTCAGGTCGTAGTCGCCACTATACTCTCCAGAAGTCGTGTGGGTGGGAATCAGTACAACATACTGATCAATCTGTCCCTGCGCAGTGCTACTGGAGAGGGAAATGGTTAGTAGGAGGATGACGCAGAAAAAGAATTCTTTGAGAATCGTTTTCATATCTGAAGGCAAATACGTACCCATTGTGACCGATCTTACTGATGTTCAAGAATGAAGATAAGAGAATAAAAGAATATCTTGTGACTACTTATCGATCCTGTTTAAACTCTTCAAAAATTGCTGCTGAGTGATATGATTCCTACGATAGATGATCGTTCTGTACTTCGCTTGATCCAAATTGCACTTGCCGAAGATATTGGAACTGGGGATTTGACTTCAGAATCGCTGGTTGATCCCAAAACAAGCGTTCATTGCATACTCCTTGCCAAAGATCGAATGGTTCTCGCTGGCTCACCAATTGCTGGACTTGTTTTCGGCGAGGTTGATCGGTCGATACTATGTGATTGGAAGGTGAGTGAAGGCTCAATCGTTGAGTCGGGAACCGTTCTCGCCCACCTGCACGGCCCAGCCAGTTCTATCCTTACAGCCGAACGAACGGCACTCAACTTCCTACAACGAATGTCAGGCGTTGCCTCCCTTACCAGACGTTATGTTGAAGAAATTGAAGGGACTGGAGCGACGATTCTCGACACGCGCAAAACACTTCCTGGATGGAGATTGTTGGATAAGTATGCAGTGAAGACCGGTGGGGGGGAAAACCATCGGATGGGTCTTTACGATATGGTGATGGTGAAGGATAACCACATAGCGGCTCACGGATCAATTGCGGGAGCCGTCAATGCTGTGCTCAGATATTTTGAAGAGCATGGAATTACGAACGTGAAGATTGAGGTGGAGACCGCTTCTATCAACCAAGTGCAAGAAGCACTCTCGTGCGAAGGGATATCGCGCATCATGTTCGATAACTTCTCAACCTCAGATATGGAGATTGGCGTTGCCCTCGTTGATGGGAGGTTGGAGACTGAGGCGTCTGGAGGGATCAACTTGGAGAGTGTCCGGAGTGTGGCCGAAACCGGAGTGCAATACATCAGCGTTGGAGCACTAACTCACTCAGCGATGGCAGCCGATATTTCGCTCGACGTTAAAGGATAGGGGAAGATGGTTTCGGAAGTAATTCCGTGTCAGATCAAAAAAGAGATTTCCAATCTGTCGACAGAAAAACTCGCACGGCTAAGATGAGGGCGAAGAGGTAGAATGCTCCGCCAGCAAACTTGAAGACGTAGGTGAAGTACGAAACAGGGAGTTTGCTCCTCATACGGATGATAAGCCGTAAGAGAACATAGAACCAGATAAAGACACCAACCCCGAACCCTAATGCGTAGAGTCCGCTTCCGACGAGGCCATTAACCAGCCAATTTTTTGCTTGGATAAAGCCTGCTACGGCAATTAGTGATGGGAGGAAGGATGGATTAGCCAAGTTCATCACTGCCATCAAAATCCCAACCATAAAGGCAGATGAAAATCCGAACTTCCTTGCGCGGTTTTCTCGCTCCTCTTCTTCCTCAGTCGAGTGGCGCAGATCATCACTTGTTGCGTGGAAGTATTTCCGACCCAGAACAATAAGAATCGCAATGCAGGCGATTTGAATGGCAAGCTCGAACCAAGCGTGTC
>JBFWSB010000412.1:0-3722 GCA_050248595.1 Kapaibacterium sp. (SeqCode) | reverse complement strand
GGCGATCCCATTTCTGCTCCCCTCGTCGAGTAGCGTGAATTGATTGAACTGCCTCAACCCATCCATCAACTCCTCGCGCGACAGATCATGTTTCAGCCGAAAGCCATCCCACGGACTTGAGAGGAGAACCTCTCTTGTCTCGAATCCTCCATCGATAAAGACCTTATTCCCCCGCTCAACTATCGGCTCAATACGCTCCCTCAACACAGCAGTGAACTCCTCCCCTTCAGTCCCCATTACTCCATTTGTGTCAAGCTCCAGATTAATGAACGCAACCTCGGGTCGCAGTTTCGCAAAGTACGTGCCCCACCTACCACCTGGAGCAATAACCAGATCAGCCGACTCCACCGAGTCAGAGAACTGGCAGACAGCCTGGAACTCTTCTCCTCCTGATTGGAATAGAAGGGATGGAGAGGTTTGGGGAGTATTTAAGAAGAGCAAGAGAAGCAATGCCACGGAGATAGTAGTGTAGGTTGTCGTGCGAGAGAGCTTCCCGGCAGCGATCAGTGGTGTAAATCCAATACCTGCCGAGAGAAGGAGGAGAGGCCACGCTGGCAACCAGAATTGAGGATCGCTTCCGAGCCAGATATAACCGAAGAGGAAACAGCTTGCCGTAGAGAGCACTGCAAGGAGACCAATATCTCTCCGTTGACGAAACGACAGGAGGGAGCCAATCACAACGAATATGAGAAGAGCTGCGGGGACTATCAGTCTGAGTAACATTACTGGGTCAATGGGGACATTCGTATTCTCACGCATCACGAATTTCAGCCAGGACGTTGCGCCACGTGGTTCAACAACCAATGCAAACATTCCTGAAATGCTTCGGGTAGCGGATTCAAGACTAACATCCTTCATCTTTCCGATGATCTCGATGTGTGGGTTGTAGGTTACCCACGCGATGAATTCTGGAATAGATGAAAAGCTGTGTGCTGCCTGAGCGATAAGGAGATACGGGAGAAGACCAGTTAACAAAACAGTTGTTGAGATAGTTGCAAACGAGCGAAACCTATCCGTCAACAATCGTTGTCGAACTATGACGTAGAGGAGAAAGAGGGGAATAAAAAGTGCTTGTTGAAGGTTGAAGAGTACACTGAGCGAAACGAACGAAAACGAGACGATGATATCCTTTGGTGTAGGGGTTTCGTTGCGAAGTAACCAGTATAGTGACCAAACGAGAAGTGCTAACGGAATTGCTCCAGTCTCCACGGTGGAGCCGTGATACCAAATACCGTTGGCGAGAAAGTAAAGACCTATGATTCCGAAGAGAAGGCCTCGATCAACGCTGAGTCGCTTCAGCAACAAGAGAAGTCCACTTGCACCAACGAGCGTTGCAATAATCATGAGTATCTGCAGGAGGATAAACGAACCATTCTCAGTGCGAACTCCACTCAGAGCAAGAACCCCTGCATTAACTGTAGAGGAGATAAGGTGTTGCGGTGGCACATAGCGCTCCGATGCCGTTGCAGCGCGGACTTCGTCGAGTGCGTCACCCCAGAAGAAGCTGGTCTGCATTGTTACGAGATAGAGGAGAAGAGCTAAGCTGAAGGGAAGGAATAGGGCAAATGACATTGATCGAACAGGGGTGTTATCATTTCTACCTTGCTCAAGTAGTGATGATCTGCTGGTAGGGATGCTCATAGGTGGTCAATTTGTTCGGGTTCGTTTCGCGACAAGAATACCCTTCTAAGCAGAAGGAGCATTCTCCGCTGTTGGGATCAACAAAAAAAAGCAAACGATCTGAATGATGGAAAATATACATTGTTTAGTCCAGCGAAAAAAAGAGAAAAACAAATCCCTTCTATCCTCATTGAAGGCTATGCTCAGTAGCGAGAGTTGTATTCAAAGCGTAGGGAACTGAGTAGGAAACGACCCTCTGTTTTCACAGAAATGCAGTTATGCTATCAACGGAAAAGAAGCGTCGTGAAGCCACCCGAGTCGAAGAGGCAAAAGTCGAAGAGGCGGGAATCAATGAATCCGTTCTGCAACGATAATACCGAATTTCATTGGCGAAGACGTATATCGTCATGCAGACAAAGGTCATCCTGAAAAGGGTTTGTCATGCAGGGGAGTGACAGAAGTGAATACGCTCCTTTCTCTTCAACAATACGTCTTCCTTACTTGAGTTTGGTATAAGAATCGAAGAACCGGAAAACAAAAAGATGCGCTCCTCGAAGGTATTCGAGGAGCACATCTTTTTATGTTTTCAGACGTTGTCGTCTATCGTCTACAAGTATAGCTACGCACCTTTGCTTAGTCACCGACATCTTTCACATCAATCCGCACAACTTGATTAGCCTCGGCATCGACGTACCAGATTTTTCCATCTGGACCGATTTCGATTCCCATGATGCTCTGAGCATTTGTGGAGATGCGATTCAACTCCTTGCCAGTTAAGTCGTAGGCGATGATGTCGCCAGTCTCGTTATCTGTCACGAAGATTCGTCCGTTGTGGAGCGCAATCCCAGATGGATGACGAAGGTTGTTGTTTACAAAGACTTCGTAGGTAGCTCCGGTGTAGGTTGAGAATTCGGAGACCTGCTCGTAATCTGGGAAGAATGTCTCACCACTCCCTGAGTATGAACCTGTCTTGGTATTCAATCGAGTAACGCGCCGATTTCCTGGATCGCAGATATAGAGCCACCCACTCGCCTTATCGAGAATCATGTGTCCTGGCACGCCCGGAACGCGCGAGATACGAGCGTCGATGTAACGACGAATAATACCGTCAGAGTGATCGTCGTGCCCAGGGCCGTGATCTTTCTGAAAATCGTAGTAGACGATGTTACCGCCGAAGCCATCGGCATACCAGTAGGCGTTATCGTGATCGTGCGCGATGCCCATACCGTTCGGGCTTGCGTGGAGCATATCGAGGTGGGAGCCAAGTTCTCCCCAGTCCTCAAGTCCTTCCTTGCTGTAGATCGTCGTATCTGCCGTCCAGAGTGCTGGCCCCATAAAGTTGTTTCCCCCCGGAAGCTGTCCATCATATGTGTTTACCGACTCTTGGGAAGTAGCGAAAACCTCTGTCTCGCTGAAGGCGATTGCACTCACTTCCTCCATGAAGTGGTTGGCATACTGATCCCGAACTCTGAACGAAGTCATCTCGGCTGTTCCGGGATTCCAGTAGGTCACAGTTCCGTCGAAGGCCCGGTTCACAACCCAAAGTTGTTCTGGGTGCATCGGATTGAACTCCAAATCGCGTGGCACATCAAGTCCACTCCGCGCATCGGCAATCACCGTAAACGTCCGGTTCTCATCTGTTCCGAACTCTGGAATAAACTCAATCCGTGTCATCATGATGAACTTCACAGTCTTTCCTTCGATCGTAACATTCTCCTCGGTAGCCGTTTTGTAGTTCGGGTGGGAGATAACAAGACTGAATGTTCCCGGAATGGCCGGTTTGTCTGCTGCCGGAGGCGTGCCAATCCCGCGAAGGATGTGAAGGTTAACGTTCCCGTTCGTCCCAGAACCGGAGTGGTTCAACCGAATCGAACCGATCTCTTTTCCTTCGCTACTCAAGTGGAAGAGATAGACCCCAGCTGGAACGCCGGAGAGATCGAGATCGAACGAGTGAGAACCGATTCCAAGGTCTCCTTCAACCGACGCAAGCTCTCTGCCGAGAAGGTCGTAGACTGCGCCAGTTAGCCGCGCTGGTGAGCGAAGGGAGATAGGTAAGGTTGTGTGGGAAGTAAAAGGATTTGGATATGGCTCACCGAGACCAG
>JBFWSB010000411.1:0-3738 GCA_050248595.1 Kapaibacterium sp. (SeqCode) | reverse complement strand
AGGAGCCATCATCTTTGCAACCCCAACCAACGCTTCGTATAAAGTCTGGTAGGCCGCCAGTTTGTCCACCGACATCTCACCCTTCCAAAAACGACGACGGTTGCGCCGAACGTACCAGTTTGAGAGGTGCTCCACTGTAAATTCTTGAACCAGACGCATTGCTCGGGTCGGGTCCATATTCTCCATGTGGGTTCTGTACTGTCGAAGAGTCGTGTTCATCACCGAGAGTATCCACCGATCCAACTCGGTTCGATTCTCTAACGTGACAGAATCTTCAGCGTAGGTGAAGCCGTCGATGTTCGCGTACATTGTGAAAAACTTGTAGGTGTTTTCCAGTGCGCGGAAGAAATCAGAGATTACAACCCGGAAGAGGTCTTCCTCTTTAAAGGTGAGGGGAGTCCAAGGGGGGGAGGCTGTAATCATGTACCAGCGTGTGGCGTCTGCTCCGTACTTGTCGAGGAGCATAAATGGATCAATCACATTCCCACGTGATTTCGACATCTTCTTGCCACTGTCGTCCAGCACCATGTCGTTTACGAGAACACTTTTGTAGGCAACCGAGTCGAAGAGACTTGTGCCAATTGCGTGGAGCGTGTAGAACCAGCCTCGTGTCTGGTCTACTCCTTCGCTAATAAAGTCGGCAGGGAAGTGCTGCTCGAATTTTTCCTTGTTCTCGAACGGATAGTGCCACTGGGCAAAGGGCATCGAGCCAGAATCGAACCATACGTCGATCAACTCTGGTGTGCGCCGATATGTTTTTCCGTCGCGATGGAAGAGGATATGGTCGACGAAAGGCTTGTGAAGGTCGATCTCCACACCTTCGCTATCTACCGGAATTGTTTTCCCGTCAACTTCGAGTTCACCTGAGCGAAGCTCTTCAATCGATCCAACAGCGAACATGTCGTTTGGATCGTCGACGTTTACCCAGATCGGAAGGGGTGTCCCCCAGTATCGGTCGCGCGAAAGTGACCAGTCTTTGTTATCCTCTAACCAATTTCCAAAACGACCAGAGCCGATCTCTTCAGTTTGCCAGCGAATCGTTTTGTTCGCAGCAATCATTTTATTGGCAAACTCTGTGGTCTTGATATACCACGAGTCGCGGGCGAAGTAGATCAACGGGTTGTCGCACCGCCAACAGTGTGGGTAGCTGTGCAGATAATCTTTTGCGTAGTGGTGAACCAGACCACGCTCCTTCAGGTCGATGACAATGTCTTTGTCTGCCCCTTCTTCTTCGCGGTCGTCAAATCGGATTGTCTTTACCATCCGTCCGGCAAACTTTCCAGCAGCGTCGGTGAAGCGCCCTCCCGGCGTTACTGGTTGCACTACTGGTAGATCGTAGACCTTGGAGATTTCGTAGTCATCCTGACCAAATGCAGGGGCGATGTGGACGATGCCAGTTCCATCTCCGGTAGAGACAAAGCTTCCCAACGTTACGTAGAAGGCCTCTTTGTCGACAGGAACTGAGTCGAAAAGACGTTCGTATCGAACGCGCTCAATATCTTTTCCTTTAAACTCTGCCTCGATAATCCACTGGTGTTCGCTGTCCAGTACGTCACGGCGAGATGCGGCGAAGATGTAGGTCTCACCAGACTCTTGATCGCGTGCCATCAGGTAGTCAATATCAGCCCCGACGGCCACGGCAACATTGGAGATGAGCGTCCAAGGAGTTGTCGTCCACACGAGGAAGAATGAGTTGTCTGGAATATCGATCCCATGTCCAGTCTTCTGTTCAGCCTGCACCCGAACTTTCACGTAGAGGTTTGGATCGCGCACGTCTTCGTAGCCTTGCGCAAGCTCGTGCGAGGAGAGTGGTGTCTCGCAGTGTGGGCACTGCGGAACAACTTTGAATCCACGGTAGATCAGATTCTTGTCGAACATCGTCTTGAGTGCCCACCAGAGAGACTCGATATAGTTGTTCGTACAAGTGATGTAGGGGTCATCCATGTTGACCCAGTATCCCATCCTCTCTGTCAGCTCACGCCAGCCTCCCGGCTTGTCGATGTGGCTGTACACAAGTTCCTTTGCTTGACGGTTGAACTCGGCAACGCCGATCTTCGTTTCGATCTCTCCCTTCTCCTTCAACCCAAGTGCTTTCTCAAGTGCAATCTCTACTGGAAGGCCGTGCGTATCCCATCCAGCTTTGCGGTGAACCCGGTGTCCGCACATCGTCTTGTAGCGGCAGGAAAGATCTTTCAGCGTACGTGCCAGAACGTGGTGAATGCCCGGCACACCGTTCACTGTTGGTGGCCCCTCATAAAATGTCCAGGTCTTCTCTTCCGGTCGGGTATCAACCGACTTCTCGAAGATTTTTTCCCGTATCCAGAATTCAAGAATTTCCCGCTCCAACGCGGGATAACTGATTCTGTCGCTATCGGATAACTGTGGAAACATGATCGGATGTCTAAAACTCCCTCATCGGTGGAGGATCTACCTCCCCTCGATCGTAATAAAAGGTCGGATGTTACGCAAACGGATTCAGATAGGCAAGGGGGAATATCTCTGCTGAATTCAAAATTCAAAAAGCAAAATTCAAAATTTGTGGAGGGTAAAATGATTGGAGAGTTGCTTGAAACCGGAAGTGAGCCTCTGGAGAGATCATTCTGTGCTCCAAATTGCCTTGAGAGATTTCTCGTTAGCGAGGAAGGTTTGGGAAAAGAAGGGGAGAATAGCGGAAAATTTGACCAATTCCCTCGTATCTTGCACTACAATTCCGTTCCAAATGAACAAAAGGCAGAAAATCGTACGACGCAAGGTGGCAATGATACGATCATGTGGGCTTTCAGTTTTTCTTCTATTACTCTTTTCTGTTGCTTCCCTCACGGCGCAGCAAACCACAACATCTATTCGCGGAAACTGGGGAGATGTACCGAGTAGTACCGATGAAGTAGATGATGTCTACATGGTGCTTCTCTACGAGGCAACAACTGGTGGCCTGCTTCAGAAACAGGTGCTCTCAGAAAAGGGAACCTTTACCTTCCACGATGTTCCACTCGGTAGTTATCGTATCGACATTCAGAGAGGAGAGGGAGTTGTTGCCCGCTCGTTCGTCTACGTCAAGTCGGCTCAGCCAATAGTAGTCGATGTGGAGAAAGAGAATGCTCTGCTTATGGATGAAGTTGTTGTCACTTCACCACGTTATGCCGATCGGAAGAAAACGGCAACCTCAACAATCTTTACCTCATCAGAAATTGCCTCCCTTCCGACAGTCTCTCCTGAAAAGCGGATGGAGTCGATTCTGATGAACACACCCGGCGTTGTTCCCGACGAAGATGGACGCTTTCACATTCGGGGAGAAGATGCGCAACTGCAATATGTGATCGACGGAATTCCGGTGACAGCAAACATGACGAGAATTTATGGGAGTCTCTTCGATACGCGCCTGGTAAGCAGTATGGAGATTCAGACCGGTGCGCTCGACGCTGAGTATGGAGTGGCAACCTCGGGTGTGGTGCTTGTGAACACTCGCTCAGGATTTGATGCTCCGAGCTTCTTGCGGGCTTCGGGATCGTACGGCTCCTTCAACACGGTTAGTGGAAGTTTGCAGGGGGGAGGAGTGATCGGAGGGAATCTTTCTGGCATGGTCTCGGCTGGATTCAGTAGCTCAGATCGTTATCTCGATCCGATCTCTGGATTCGACCCAATTCACGATAGAGGAGAGGGACGTCATCTCTTCGTAAAAGCCGACTGGAACGGAAGCGAAGATCTTGACCTGAGTGCCCTCTTCTCGATGAACCGGAC
>JBFWSB010000410.1:0-3743 GCA_050248595.1 Kapaibacterium sp. (SeqCode) | reverse complement strand
GGACAGGAATTCTTGATGAAGAGGAGGCTGAGTTTTGCATTAGAGGACTCTACTCTAATCCGGGACATAATGGTGATACTGTAGAGATCGAGATTGAAACGGAAGCGAAGGTATTGAAGGGTGGCCCGGTTGATCTTGACTTCTTCGTTCGATATGATCCTCGTCGTTTCCAGTACGTAGGTACCCCGGGAGGAGATTTGAAGCTGTTGGATGAACGTAATGGACTTGCTGTAATCCGTGGCGAAGGGATTGAACAGTTGCCGAACGATCTCCCCACAATTCGTCTTCGGCTACTGGCAGGAGCCTCACCATTTGCACTTGTCGGACTCGACTCTGCTGCTGTAGTGGGGGGGACTGGTCTGCGTCCAACGTGGTGTGATACCGTTGCTATTGTCACGATTATCGACCGTTGTTTTGTCTCCGGTATCTCGCTTGGCAAATACCCGAACGGTCTCGATAAAGTCTCACCAAATCCTGCAAACGAATCTGTGGAGATTACCTTCCAGCAGCTTGAAGATGCCCAAACAACCCTCACTCTCTGGGATGCTTCTGGTCGTGAAGTGCTTCGCCCGTTAGAGTCATTTATGCCGGGTGGACGCTACACGATTCAGTTCAATGTTGCCGATCTTCCCCCCGGACTCTATCTTTTCCGTATTGAAGCAGGAACTTGGAGCCAGACAGAGCAGTTGTTGATTCGTCGATGATATTCGTTGAGATAGGTGAGGGGGTTGGATTGGGGATTGAGGATTGGGGATTGAGGATTGCGAAAGTTGTCCTGAATCTCGGCTCTATACCCGTTCTACAATCCGCAATCCGAAATCAAAAATCCACAATAGCAAGCCCGCAATCCGAAATCAAAAATCCACAATAACAAGTCCACAATCCCAAATCAACAATGGAATACCACCATGCCTCTTGTGAATGATTTCTCTACAATTGCAGAGATGTTCCGTGTTGTCACTTCTACTCTCTCGAAGAGTAGTAAAGATGCCTTCATGCTAAAGGAGGGGGGAGTCTACCGTGGTGTCTCCTACAACACATTCTATCAGGATGTTGAAGCACTATCTCTCGGATTTCGTTCGCTTGGTCTTTCGCGTGGTGACCGTCTCGGCATCATGTCGGAGAATCGACTTGAGTGGATACTAACGGACTTTGCGGCACTCTGCAACGGCATTGCCGACGTACCAGTTTTCCCAATTCTTACACCAGAACAGATTGCCTTCGTTTTCAACGATGCCGAGGTATCTGCCATCGTCTGCTCAAACAAATTTCAACTCGGCAAACTGTTGAAGGTAGTTCCTCAGATTCCATCACTCCGCCACATCATTCTCATTCAAGAAGATGCAGCGGAGAACCTTGACCTGTCAACGTTGAGCGGAGTGAAAGTTGCAACGTTGGGAGGAATGATTGCCGAGGGAAGAAAAATTGCGAAGGCAGTTCCGGGTCAGCTTGACGAGTTGATTAGTCGAGTGGAGCCTGATGATCTGTTGACCTTGATTTACACGAGCGGCACAACAGGCAATCCGAAGGGGGTGATGTTAACCCACCGCAATCTTGTTGCAAATATCAAGGGGGCAACCGATGCCATTCCGATACGTCACGAGTCCGACGTTGTCCTCAGCTATCTCCCACTCTGCCACGCCTTCGAGCGGATGGCTGGCTACTACACTTGCTTCGCTTGTGGAGCCACAATTGCCTTCGCCGAGAGTATCGACACCTTAATAACAAATCTCGGGGAAGTCCGCCCTACGCTGATGACAACTGTTCCCCGATTCTTGGAGCGATTCAAGAGTCGCGTAGAGAATCAAGCACGTCAGAAATCGGAGCGAGATCAGAAGATTTTTAACTGGGCTGTGCAAGTTGGCCGAAAGAGATTTCAGAAGATTGAGCGGAAGAAGAGAGTTGGCATCCTGCTAAAGTTGAAGTATGCAATTGCAGATCGCCTCGTCTTCCGAACAATTAGAGAGAGAACCGGAGGGCGTCTCCGCTTCTTCGTCTCTGGTGGGGCTGCCCTCCCGCGCGATGTGGGTGAGTTTATTTTTGCAATCGGAATTAACGTGATCGAGGGTTACGGTCTCACAGAATCTTCACCAGTAATCTCAGCCAACCGTCTTGAGAAAGCAAAGCTCGGGACTGTAGGCTTACCCCTTCCGAATGTGGAGGTGCGGATTGCGAAGGATGGTGAGATACTTACCCGTGGCGAACATGTGATGCGAGGATATTACAAAGATCCTGCAGGGACAGCCGAAGTGATCGACAGCGAAGGGTGGCTTTCTACTGGAGATATTGGTGAGTTTGATAAGGATGGATATCTCCGCATCACCGACCGGAAGAAACACATCTTTGTCTCATCAGGTGGGAAGAACATAGCTCCCGGGCCGATTGAAGATTTACTCTCTTCGAGT
Organism: Kapaibacterium sp. (SeqCode); assembly: GCA_050248595.1. Lineage (GTDB taxonomy): Bacteria > Bacteroidota > Ignavibacteria > OLB7 > OLB7 > JAGWAZ01. Next base: position 1,338 of record JBFWSB010000410.1, on the reverse strand, counting down.
CGGTTGATTGGGCAGATCATGTTAGTTGGAGATGATCGACCATTTCTCACCGCACTCATTGTTCCCGAGTTTGAGGCGTTGGCAGATATGTTGCGCGAGGCGGGGGGGCATCCCGGCAAAGCAAACAGCGCCGAAGCTCGCAAGCAGATGGCTGAGTCAGAAAGTACCCTTGGGCTGATCGAAGCCGATATCCGACGTCTTCAACGTCCTCTCTCCGCATTCGAACGCGTGCGTCGTTTTGAGGTGCTTCCAGAGGAGTTCACTGTCGAAAATGGGATGTTAACCCCAACCCTAAAAGTGAAGCGAAAGGAGGTAATGAAAGTCTATGCCGAGTTGATTGAGGGAATGTATGCTGGGGCAGAGGAGTAGTTGTCTGCTATCTTTTCCAATCCAACTTGGTCTCTTATCGTGGAAATATACTTTGGGGCAATAGAATTACGAGAGAGATGATCGGGTCGAGAGGACTAACCAGCAGTCGGCATGTATCTTGAGTATCGTCTACAAACGACAACTTCCGAGGATCGAACTGAATAGATAAACTGCCCCGGAGGGGCAACCGCTGTGTGGCCGGGGATGACAATCCCCGGAAGATGAAGCGTTCGTATTTCTCTCGCCCCTGAGGGGCATAATGGACGAGTGGAGTTGTCAGCACATCCGGCTCAGCCGCCCCTTCAGGGCGGAGAAATCAAAGAGTAAACGCGATCCGTGGGATGCAGCCTACGGCTTTCCCCACGGCCACATATCAGTGCTCCCTACGGGAGCGGCTCGATAACGAGTGGCTTCTACCGTGAAGATTGTGGATGTTTAAGCATAGAGAACTTCGAATCAACTCTGCTTCGAAGAAAGTCCAATGCTCTGTCTGCCCCGGAGGGGCAACCGCTGTGTGGTCGGGGATGACAATCCCCGGAAGATGAAGCATTCGTATTCCTCTCGCCCCGGAGGGGCAGAATGGACGAGCGGAGTTGTCAGCACATCCGGCTCAGCCGCCCCTTCAGGGCGGAGAAGTCAAAGAGCGCACGCGATCCGTGGGATGCAGCCTGCGGCTTTCCCCACGGCCACATATCAGTGCTCCCTACGGGAGCGGCTCGATAACTGGTAGCTTCTACCGTGAAGATTGTGGATGTTTAAGCATAGAGAACTTCGATATCAACTCTGCTTCGAAGAAAGTCCAATGCTCTGTCTGCCCCGGAGGGGCAACCGCTGTGTGGCCGGGGATGGCAATCCCCGGAACATGAAGCATTCGTATTCCTCTCGCCCCGGAGGGGCAGAATGGACGAGCGGAGTTGTCAGCACATCCGGCTCAGCCGCCCCTTCAGGGCGGAGAAGTCAAAGAGCGCA
>JBFWSB010000409.1:0-3744 GCA_050248595.1 Kapaibacterium sp. (SeqCode) | reverse complement strand
CCGATCCGGGCTGCGTCGATTGTTGTCGTCCCTGCATTCGTCGAAGCTATCAGCGCGTCTCCTTGTGCTGCTGTCACCGGTAAGGTCTGCGTCGCTGTCCACGTGTTCGCGTTCGTTAGATCGATACCGAGTGGATTGCCTGTCGTTCCATCTCCGGTCAACGTTGCGTCTGTGCTCACGGCAATGCTACCTGCAAGTGAGGCAACTGTCCGCGTCTCCAACGCGCCACCATTCGACGTTACTAAATCTGTCGACGTACTTGCTGCCGGAAGGGCTGTGCCTGTGATCGTTGTAAACGCACCGGTACTCGGCGTCGTCGCGCCAATTGGCGTTGCGTCTACTGTTCCACCATTGATCGTCAGGTTATCGTTCACCTGAGCATCGGTCAAGCCTGCTCCGATCCGGGCTGCGTCGATTGTTGTCGTCCCTGCATTCGTCGAGGCGATCAACGCATCTCCCTGCGCTGCGGTCACTGGCAACGTCTGCGTTCCCGTCCACGTGTTTGCGTTCGTTAGGTCGATGCCGAGCGGATTACCGCCCGAACCGTCACCGCTCAGCGTTGCATCAGTCACGATATCCCCTACCAGAGAAATCACCCCGCTTGCATCTGGAAGCGTGTAGGTTCGATCTGCCGTTAAAACAGGTGCGGTCTCTACTGTTCCCTGGAATCCATTGGCCGCCGTATTGTCCTCCAAGATCAACTGACCCGGCGTCGGCGTCACGTCATCTCCAAGCGTCAGCGGCGAGGCAGGGAACGATACTGGGCCCATAACCGAGAGCGCTCCGGCAACAGTCACATCTCCGGTAGCTCCGTCAATCGTCAGGTCGGAAGTTCCATCATCGTTACCGTCAAGCTCAAGCCCCGTTCCACCATTGAAGCTAATCTGTGCTTCATCTGCAGAGGAACCGATATGAATTGTCGGGCCGGAGACGAAGAGTTCATCAAAACGGTTTGTGTTGCTGCCGAGATCGTATGTCGCGTCGGCGTTAGGAACGATGTCGCTTGCAACCTGACCAGTAAACGTAATGGCATCAGCTGCGGCATCACCCAACGTTACCGCACCGTTTAGTGTGGTGGCACCTTCAGCGTTCAGTGTTCCACCAACATCAGTATTTCCTGTTGCTGCCTCTACAGTGAAGTTGCCTGCTCCGATATCAAGATCACCCGTCACGTTCACGTTATCAAACAGGTTGAGATCGCCTGCCGTATTTCCTACAAAACCTTGTAAATCTGTTGTGCCGACGTGCGTTGTGTTGCCATCAACGTTCAGGTCGGTGTCGACATCGAGGCTGCCGGTCACATTTGCGTCGTCGTTGATTACTACGTCTCCCGTCGAGTTCGAGACGGCTCCCTGCTGATCGAGTGTGCCAACGTGCGTTGTGTTCCCATCAACATTCAGGTCGGTGTCGACATCGAGGCTGCCGGTCACATTTGCGTCGTCGTTGATTACTACGTCTCCCGTCGAGTTCGAGACGGCTCCCTGCTGATCGAGTGTGCCAACGTGCGTTGTGTTCCCATCGACGTTCAGATCGGTATCTACATCGAGGTTGCCCGTTACGTTCACTCCCGTAGTTGTCACGTTGATTGCCGTTGTACCGTTCACCCCAATTGTACCTGTTGTTGTGCCGTTGTAGCCAATCACAACCTCATCAGTACCGACACCGTTTGCGTCACCGATGTGAACACTCCCTCCATTTACGAAAACTCCACTCCAGCGGAGAGCATCTGTGCCGAGCGAATAGGTGTTATCGGTTGTGGGGATTACGTCCGCATCAACGTTCACATCCCCCGAGCCATTCCCGATGTTCACGTCACCTGTGTTCGTCGTGTTCACGTTCAGGTCACCCGTTCCTGAGTTCCCACGTAGTTCGTCGATGTTGAAGATGTCGTTGTCGCTCATATTCAAGTCGCCGTTCAACGTCAGCGTGCCAACATCTAAGGCTCCCGTTACCTGAGCATCACCGTTCACCTGTAACTCGTATGCCCCTACGCCAACTGTGCCAGCGATTGTCACTTGTGCTGCATCAGTACCATCGCCGAACGTACTCCCCGCTCCTGTTGAGATTACTGCACCAATAGGAGAGACTGCGAAGACACCACCGTTATAACTAATACCACCTGGGTTAACTGTGAAGAAGCCTCCAGCAAGGTTAAGACTTGGCCCCGGATCTACGGTGAAGAGTCCTGAGTTATAGTTCAATGTCCCTGGATCGCCCGTTAACACGCCGCCTGAGAAGCTGAAGGTTCCGGGATCGACTACTAAGGTTCCAGGAACATTCACCACGGCTCCGTTGTAAGTCAACGTTCCCGGATCTACGCTGAACAGACCTGAACCATACTGCAACGTTCCCGGATCTACGGTGAACAGACCTGAACCATACTGCAACGTTCCCGGGTCTACGGTGAACAGACCTGAGTTATAGTTCAATGTCCCTGGATTGCCGGTTAACACGCCACCGGAGAAGCTAAAGGTTGCTGGATCCACCACTAAGGTTCCGGGGACATTCACCACGGCTCCGTTGTAAGTCAACGTTCCCGGATCTACAGTGAACAGACCCAAACCATACTGCAACGTCCCCGGATCAACAGTAAACAGACCAGAACCATACTGCAATGTTCCCGGATCTACGGTGAACAGACCCAAACCATACTGCAACGTCCCCGGATTAACAGTGAACAAGCCAGAGGAATGGTTGAGAACTATAGCATCGACGAAAAGTGTTCCTCCAGTTGGAGTAATCGTCAGGTTTTCACCTCCAGTCGCTGTGATGTTGTGGCTGCCGGGTGTTGTTCCATCGATGATGATCGACGCACCAGATTGAATTGTTCCATCAGCCTGAATATTCCCTGCCGTCTGAACATCACCTGTTGCAGCATCTACTGTAAAGTTGCCTGCACCGATATTAAAAATCCCTGCTCCATCATCCCACAACAGATTCGCATTCTGTGCAGCTTGTCCTGTAGGACTACCGAAAAGAATTTCGTTCGGGTTGAGTGGTGCAGTTACAGTGAGAACTGTACCATCTGCATCGGGAAACGTAAGTGTTCTATTTGCGGAGAGGCCTGTTGGAGGAACACGCAATGTCATGGTGTTGCGCGTTCCATCGTTCGCGTTGTCATCTAAGATGAGCCGCTCCGCGCTAAAGTCACGGTTCTGGCTAAGAAGTGGGACCGAAACGAAGAGGAAGAACAGCCCCAAAACGACCGGAACTCTTCGAATTCGTTTTGTAGTGAATAATTGGTAGTGCATGGTAGTTGTGCCTTTAATATGATCTATAGCTCCACACGAGTTTGGACTACTCGGCATTCGACCAACCGAGCTTTACTCGAAAAAGTCTCTGATTACACGAGGATGGGAAGAAGCTTGAAGGATTGTTAGCAAAAACCTGTCTCGATAAAGAGAACAGAATTGCTTAGAATGCACGTGGGGCGAGGGGAAGATAAAACGAGGTTCAGTTGCACGAATGCACTGACGGAAAAGAAATGGAGGTTTCTTCATCTTCAATGTGTTGGATAAAATCGAGGTCTTGTTGAAACCACTCGATTACATGAACTATTGGTAGCTGTAAACTTACGTATTTTCCCAATGTAAGGCAATGTTTGAGAACAACTACCGGTAATCAACAACCCTTAATGTTCCCCTTGCTCAAGTCTTATACTAAATAAAGAAGCGGAAGACGTATATCGTCGTGCAGACAAAGGCCATCCTGAAAAGGGTTTGTCATGCAGAGGCTGCCGAAGCA
>JBFWSB010000408.1:0-3751 GCA_050248595.1 Kapaibacterium sp. (SeqCode) | reverse complement strand
GACAGACTTCGCAACGCCCACCCGGTACGTTGAAGGAGAAGTATCCCGGCTTCCACCCATTCAGCTTTGCAACCGGTGTAGAGGCGAAGAGGTCTCGAATCGAATCGAACGACTTTGTGTAGGTAGCAGGGTTCGATCGTGGTGTTCTGCCAATTGGTGATTGGTCGATCATCTCAACCGAATCAATTTCGTTTACCCCTTCAAAGGTTACTCCCCCTTCAGTCTTCCCAGTCCCCTTACCCATTTTGTGGGCTAAGCCACGCCAGAGTACGTCGTGGACGAAGGTCGATTTCCCGGAACCAGAAACGCCAGTAACTGCCGTAAGTATGCCGAGAGGAATGTCAACAGTGATGTTCTTCAAGTTGTGGGTGGAGGCGTTCCCTACAGTAATCTTGCCACGGGATGAACGGCGACGTTTCGGGAGAGGGATGCTCGTTCTTCCAGATAACCATTCACCGGTCTTCGAATTTTTATCTCGAAGCATCTCTTCAACCGATCCAACAAACGTGACTTCGCCCCCCCCTTCTCCAGCGTTTGGCCCCATATCCACGACAACGTTTGCTGAAGTGATGATGTCGGTGTCGTGCTCTACAACAATCACAGTGTTGCCAAGATCGCGCAACTCTTTCAGAATGCGAATCAACCGCTCGGTATCGCGTGGGTGAAGCCCAATCGAGGGTTCGTCGAGAACATACATTGCACCCACAAGTGAAGAACCAATCGAAGTGGCGAGATTGATCCGCTGATTCTCACCACCTGAGAGTGTGTGGCTCAATCGGTCGAGCCGGATATATCCCAAACCGACTTCGTTCAAGAAGCGTAGCCTCTTCCGAATCTCGTCGGCAACAGCCCCTGCAATTTGCCCCTCATACTCGTCGAGCTTTAGCTTAGAGAACCAAGCATAGACATCTTCGATTGTCAGGCCAGTTAGTTCGTGGATTCGCTTGCCGTGAACGAAGACCTGTGTTGCGGAGGTGCGGAGCCGTGCCCCCTTACACTTAGGACAGGTTGTATATCCCCGATAGCGTGAAAGCAGAACGCGGTAGTGCATCTTGTGGGTATTCTTTTCGATCATCGAGAAGAATCCATCGATGCCGATATACTCGCCATAGCCTTCCATCAACACCTGCAATTCACTCTCAGTAAACTGGGCTATAGGTTTGTTGGTGTCAACCCCTGCTTCCCGTGAGATCTTCAACAAATCTTGATAGTGTTGTGCATGTTTTGGGGTTCCAAACGTGGCAATGGCTCCCTGCTTGATCGTCTTCGTCCGGTCTGGAATTACCAGATCCATATCTATCCCAATTGCGCGACCAAAACCTTGACACTCCGGACAAGCCCCGAATGGATTGTTGAAGCTGAAGAGGCGAGGCTCAGGCTCCTGCCACTTGGTTCCACAGGTGGCACACTCATATCGTCTGCTGAAGCGGATCGATTCGCCCCGCTCAAGTTCTCTCACTTCAAGCCGACCGTCACCTTCGCGGAATCCTGCTTCGGCAGCTTCGGCCAGTCGTGTTCTGGTAGAATCATCTGCACGCCATATCACGCGGTCAACCAAAACCGAAAGGTCTTCTTTGGCAACTTTCTTCAGTTGTTTAAGGCTCGCCTCATCGTTCAGGTCGATAATCTCGATTGAGTTGTTCCGTACGACGCGAAAGAATCCTCGTCCACGGAGAGCCTCAAGTTCTTCGGCAAGTGTGTGAGCTTCGTGGTCGGGCATCGGGAAGAGGATGTAGAGTTTGCTCCCCTCCTCCATTTCAGCAACACGTTCTTGTACTGTGCGGGGCGTATCTCTCCGAACTTCAGTCCCACAGTTTTTGCAGATCGTGCGACCAATTCGACCAAACAGCAGTCGCAAGTAATCATAGATTTCTGTGGTGGTTGCAACTGTTGAGCGAGGATTTCGCTGGAGAGTCTGTTGTTCGATGGCGACAGCGGGTGCAAGCCCAGTAATGCTCTCCACTTCCGGTTTTGCCATGCGCGAAAGGAACTGCCGAGCATATGCCGAAAGGGATTCAACGTAGCGCCGCTGCCCTTCAGCATAAATCGTGTTGAAGGCTAACGACGACTTTCCTGAACCTGAAACGCCACTGAAGACAATCAACCGATTTCGTGGAAGGTCGAGCGAGACGTTCTTGAGGTTGTGGAGATTCGCGCCACGAATCGAGAGAACCCGCTTCGGATGGGGTCGTTCGGTAACGGTGACTGATGCCCCGTTTCCATTAGCACTTGTGCTCTTCTTCTTTGCTCCCCCCTTTTTCGCTCCGCTCCCCTTCGCCACTCTTTTTTTTGTCGTTTCGCTCACCGGTAACTCTTGTAGCTCAGTTCACTGTTGACAGAAGATCCCTGTTTTGGTCCGTTCGACTTGAACGAATCTTGAACTTAGGAAGTTTTGGTGGTACAACCCTCGCATGTGAGGGTGATGATACTGATCGATAAAGAACTGGGCTGTCAATTCTTTTCTTTTGTATTCTTGTGCTGCTGGATTGTTTGGCTCAGTCCTGAAGTAATACTCTACACATTATTCAAGGAGGAGAAGATGGGACACTGGATTTGGATGGGAATTATTGGACTTTTAGCTGGTGCGTTGGCAAAGTTTGTCCTACCGGGAAAAGATGGAGGAGGAATCATTATCACGATGCTTCTCGGCATAGCCGGTGCGTTGTTGATGACACTTCTCGGCAAAGCTGTGGGATGGTACGATCCGGGGGATAGTGCTGGATTCATTGGGGCATTCCTCGGTTCTGTTATCCTACTGCTGGGATATCGCCAGATCAAAAAGAAATAAGTAGAAGTTCGTAGTAGGCAGATAGCGGTTGCAGCACTCTTCTATCAGCTACTGCTATCTGCTGACTGCTACCCCTTCACTCTTAACAACCTCAACGCATTCGCAGTCACCAGAAGTGTTGCCCCAATGTCTGCAACGATAGCCCCCCACAGAGATGCAAAACCGAGAAGAGTTGCTACGAAGAAGATCAGCTTGATGCCGAGGGCGAGAGCAACATTCCAGCGGATGATCTTAAGTGTTCTTCGGGAGTGCTTGATAAGCCACGGGATGCGCGATAGATCGTCGGACATCAGGGCAATGTCGGCAGTCTCCAGTGCAACGTCAGTTCCAGCAGCCCCCATAGCAATGCCGAGCGAAGAGCGCGCCATCGCAGGAGCATCGTTGATGCCATCCCCTACCATCCCGACAACACCATATTCTTCAACCAACTTCTCCACCATCTGAACCTTTCCCTCTGGAAGGAGTTCGGCATACCACTCTTCGAGACCAGCCTCACCACCAATCTTTTCTGCCGTCACCCGATTATCCCCCGAGAGCATTACGCTTCGCACGTCAAGCTGACGCAACTCTTCCACAACACCTGTCGTCTCAGGTCGGAGTGAATCAGTGATCGCAATCAGACCACAGACATGCCGCTGGCTTCCTATTGCAACAATGCTCGCACCAGCACCGGCAAGCCCGTCAGCACGTTCTTCCACTTCAGGTGAACTTTGTTCCCACTCAGCTAAAAATGATCGTGAACCGAGTCGATATTCTTTCCCTCCAAAACTTGCAATCGACCCTTTCCCCTCAATCCGCCTGTATCCTTCTGATTTTAGTGGGCGAATGCCCAGATCGTCAGCGTGAGTTTGGATAGCTTTAGCTAAGGGGTGTGTACTGTTGGCCTCCAGGGCAACTGCTCGTTGTAGCAACTCCCGTTCATCATGACCGTTCAGCGGAATTATTTGCGAGATACGGGGTTCC
>JBFWSB010000407.1:0-3775 GCA_050248595.1 Kapaibacterium sp. (SeqCode) | reverse complement strand
ATCTGATTCCTCGCTCGGCATACATGCGGAGGTGTCGGGCGGTGTCGTGGTGAGCTTGTGAGTGGAGGATACAGGTACGTTCGTCCACAACTTGAATCCGGTACATCCCAAGATTTTGTGCTCCCGTTTCAGGATTCTTCGTAATCACCTGGGGCAGCGTGATATAGCGTCCTCCATCTTCTGGCCAACACTTGATAATTGGCAGAGCGAAGAGGTCGATCTCCTCCCCCTGAAACATCATCTCTTGGCATGGACCACGCTTCACGGTGCGGGGAGGGAACTTCCGAACATGCGCAAGTTCTGGCAGAGCTTTCAGCGCATCTTTCAACGAGTTGGGTGGTTTGATCTCGATCAGCGAGGTAATCCGATCCGAAATTTCATCTAACGACTCCACGCCGAGTGCCATTGCCATCCGCTTGTTGGAGCCGTAAGCATTAATCAACAGAGGTATCCGTGAGCCACGCACTCGCTCGAAGAGGAGGGCTGGACCATACTCCCGCATCACACGGCTCGCGATTTCTGAGACTTCAAGATCGGGATCGACCTCAGTCTCAATCCGAACCAATTCCCCCACCCCTTCAAGTGCTCGAATAAAATCCCACGTTGAATTGTAGCCTCGCATTTCCTTGGTTTCCAGTTGGATTGGGTATGACTGAGCAGCTCACAGCTATGCGTGAGCTATCAACACTCAGTGGCACGTTAATGCTGCAATCTATCTCTTTGCATTGGGTAGGAGCGTAACAGTTCACGATACAGGAGGGAAGAATTTGACTGAGGTAACGTATATTTTCGGCATGGAAGCGAACAGAGGAACATCGGATGTGGAGACATCGGGTGAAGGGATGTCAGAGATCGAACAAGAGGATGAACAGCCTTCGCGTCTGAAGCGGCTGTTGAAGCGTTTCGGCGTAGCCGGATTTCTCTTCTTTCTGATCAAAGGGGTCGTTCTCTACATTCTGGTTCCCCTCGGTCTCTTCAAGTGGTTCGGCGGGTGCTGAAGTTCAGTTCGTCGAAATTTTATATCGAAGTATGTGAGTAGTAAGTGTGGGAGTGTATGAGTGAAGTATCCCGTAGGGGGTGAAAACCTTTGTCCCTCCTGTTTCCGCACATCCCCTCAAACCCTCAAAGAGATTTTTGAATGAGTGTGAAAGTCTGTTTTACAAATCATTGGGGTCAGAAGTGAATACTCTGTCACTCTGAACGGAGCGTAGCGGAGTGAAGAGTCTCGCAGGACTTGTAGATATCCTACCAGACTTCCTACAGTGCTCCCTTCGTTTGTCATCTTTCACGAAGTTCTACCGAAGCGACGATCAAGCTCTTTTAGGTCAATCCGAATTACCACCGGGCGTCCGTGAGGACAGACGTAGGGCATCGTTGTTGAGAAGAGTTGTTCAATCAGACTAAGCATCTCCGGCTCGGAGAGTGGATCACCTGCTTTGATTGAAGCGCGGCAGGCAAACGAGGCAGCCAACATATCTCGCTGATCGGTCTTCCCCATTTCCTGATACTCTCGATATTGGTCGATCAACTCCCGCAGAATGCTCGCCTCCTGTCCGTGCCGCACGTCGATTGGCACTCCCTGTACTTCCACAACTTCACCACGCTCAAGCGAAATCTCGAAGCCGAGAGCCGAGAGGTCGCTCCGGAGTTCGCGTATCATGGCATACTCGCCGGGTGGAACTTTAATCTCCAGCGGAAAGAGCAACTGCTGCGACATTGGCATCGAGGTCTCCATGCTTCGCAACGCCTGTTCGTAGAGAATTCGCTCGTGGGCAACATGTTGATCTACAATCATGATGCCACTCCGAATCTGCGTGATAATGTACTTGTTGTGAACCTGCCACATCCCGACCCGCTCGCTATCTTCCCCTGCATCGGAACGGACTTGCTGCGGGATCGATGAAGAACCTCCCTCATCCGGCACTGCTGACGAGATGCCATCTCCTCCACCATTATCACTCCCTGCACCAGTCGCCACATTCCCAACCGGAGCCTCCTCTCCTCCACCCTGATACGGATCAATGAAGAGGGAACGGAAGAGATCACCCGACCCGGCAACCGACGACTCTTTTTCATAGCGTGAAGGTGGAGGCAGATCATCATCCCTTCGCGAAGTGTGAGAACCGCCTCGACTATTTTCTCCCGCTCCCCCGCTCCCCGATCCCCCACCACTCTCTCTCCCCTCAGTAGGAAAACGCTCCGCCTTGTCGAAGTTCGGAAGAGCGTAGCGGAGGGCAGCGAGCACCCCCTCACCTGTTTCACAATCCGGCAATCTCATTGCTGGGGTCAGGTTATGTTCCTTCAACGTCTTGCGAGTAGCCTCTTGCAGGATAGCGTAGATCAACTGCTCGTCGTCGAACTTCACTTCGCTTTTTGCTGGATGTACGTTCACATCCACTCGCTCAGGATCAATTTCGATGAAGAGTACGTAGGGTGGGTAACTCTGCTTGTCGAGAAGATGTTCGTAGCCGGTGAAGACAGCGTGGGAGAGCAGTTTGCTGTAGATCACTCGACCATTCATGAAAAGATATTGGTCGACCTTCGACTTCCGCGCAAAGTTCGGTCTGCCGACATAGCCGTTGACAACCACCCCCTCTCCCTCTGCCTTGAAGGGGAGAAGTCCGTTCAACATTTCATCGTTGTAGAGAGCGCGGACTCGTTCTTCGAGCGTTCCCGGCTTCACGTTCATCACAAGGGTATCGTTATCGCTAAAGGTGAAGGCGACGGCTGGGTAGCTGAGGGCAAAGGCCTGCATCACTTCGGCAATATGCTTGAACTCGGTAGCATTACTCTTCAGGAACTTGCGGCGTGCTGGGACGGAGAAGAAGAGATTCTTCACGGCAATCGAAGAACCCTTTTCGCAGGCGGTCTTCCCAACTTCGATCACCTCACCATTCTCCACACGAACCAGAGTTCCAAGTTCATCCTCCTCTCGTCGGGTCTTCAACTCCACTTGTGCAACCGAAGAGATTGCGGCGAGGGCTTCCCCTCGAAATCCAAGCGTCATAATGCGGTCGAGATCCCCCTGCGAGGTGATCTTGCTCGTAGCGTGCCGCTCGAAGGCGATCCGGGCATCTTCTTCACTCATGCCGGAGCCATTATCTTGAATAAAGATCAGAGACTTCCCGGCATTCTTAATCACCACGGCCACCTCGGTAGCCCCGGCATCAATCGAGTTCTCCACAAGCTCTTTCACAACTGAGGAAGGCCGCTGCACAACCTCCCCAGCCGCAATTTTGTTTGCTAACGATTCGGGTAGTCGATGTATGAGTCCCATAGCACTAATCTTAGATAAAAATTCTCCTGTAAAGGTATCACTATCCGAAATAGTCTCAAGTCATAGTTCGTGTACAGGACAAATAGAAAAGAGTTGGGAAGTCGGTAGATATTGACCCGCCAGTAGTCTCGAATCTATCTACTGGCGAGGTTGTTGTCGAGTGGGAGAGTTAGAAGTTGGGAATGGAGGATGGTTGGTTTCACCATGAGATTTGATTGCCATAAGGGGCTGATGGGGAAGCTCGAAAAGCACAAAGCAGGAATCACGATCACGTCCCTCTACATCTACTGTCTGGAAGATGTGAAGGAGAAGGTGTTGCGAGAATTGATGGCATAATCGGTGAAGAGTAGGGACATGACACGTCATGTCTCTACTCTTCAAACGGATCGCTGAATCGTGGATCGGTTGCCAAACTCTGGTCGGTCAACGTTTTCAGGAAGGCAACCAAGGCTCGCTTCTCTTCATCGGTAAAATTCATCCTGACGGGATTACCCTCAG
>JBFWSB010000406.1:0-3787 GCA_050248595.1 Kapaibacterium sp. (SeqCode) | reverse complement strand
CTCGGTGAAGAGATCGGAGAGAGTTCAGGTGAAGCTCCAGTACGCTGGATCATCGACCCAATCGACGGAACAAAATCTTTTATCTGTGGTGTGCCACTCTACGGTACGCTGATTGGTATTGAAATAGAGGGAGAAGCCTCCGTTGGAGTTGCGTCGTTGCCTGCACTTGGCGAAGTCTACTATGCAACCGTTGGTGGCGGAGCATTTTGCAACGGGAGAAGAATAGAAGTATCCCGAACGAGTGATCTCTCCAAAAGTGTGATTCTTTCTTCGAGCGACCGAAGTTTGCGACTTGATGAAGACTCCGCTCGGAGGTACGACCACCTTGTTGAACGAACTCTGTTTCAACGAACTTGGGGGGACTGTTACGGCCACATATTAGTAGCAAGTGGACGGGCAGAAGCAATGCTCGACCCAAGAGTGTCTGTTTGGGATTCAGCCCCCTTGAAAGTTATCGTCGAGGAGGCGGGGGGAGTTTTTACTGACTGGAAAGGGGAGCCAACAATTCATGGTGGGAGCGCAATCTCCACAAATGCACTCCTTAGCGAATCTATCCGCGACATTCTCGGGATCGGAACTGGATAAAGATTTGAGAATCACCGTGGGCAAACTGTACGAGCCGCATCTGTAAGTATGAGTCGTGACTATACTATTCGAGAAGCCACTGTTGATGATGCCGATGAGATTGCTCGGGTTCACGTCGACTCGTGGCGGACAACCTACCGCGGCATTGTCCCCGATGACTTTCTGGACAACATGGATTACCAGGAGAGAAGCGAGCGTTGGAGAAAGTGGCTTTCGCCCGATCTATCTAATCGTTCAGAAAGATTGATCCTTGTTGCCACAAACCTGGCGAGTGAAATTGTTGGATTTGGCAGTGGTGGGAAAGAACGTGAAGGGAATATCCCAAGCGAAGCAGAAATCTATGCCCTCTATCTGCTAAATGAATATAGAGGGAAAGGGATTGGCAGAATTCTCACGCGAGAACTTGCCTCCCAACTGCAACAAGAGCAATACTCCTCGATGTTAGTCTGGGTACTCGCTCTAAATCCGAGTTGCCGATTCTACCAGCACCTCGGGGGAGTAGAGTCTCAACGAAAGCTCATTAACATTGGGGGAAAAGAGTTTGAAGAGATCGCCTATCGATGGGAGAATATCTCAACTCTTCTGAGCTGAATCCTCAGTGAGGATTCACATTTTCGCCTCAACTTCGGCCACGCCATTTTCTGCCACACCATTGGTTGGCGTCCCCTCTTCACTACGAGTGCTACGAATTCCAAGCCACTTTTCAAATCTCCTCTGCTGATCTTCAGACAATGGCGACATGGGCTTTAGTAAGTAGGATGGTCGTTCAACAGGTTCTACTACAGTTTCGTAGAGAGATCCTTCGGCAGAGCAGGTAAGGCGGAGTGTTACCCCGGGGTTCGTATTCTCCATTATTCCTTTCCAGACTGTCATATTCCCGACACGGCGGCCATTGATGGCGATGATCTCATCGTCAACCCCAATTCCGGCAAGCTCAGCAGGCGTACCTGACCAAACCTTCGCAACGTGCAGACTTCCCCCCTCTTCTTTTACTGCAAGTCCAATCCATGTACGTGTCGCACGTGGTATCTCGACTCCATCTCCCAGCGTTTCTTTCTTTTCCTTTTTCTGCTTCCACTTCAACCCGAACAAATGGAAGATAGAAGCGATCGGGAGTTCTTCCGTACTGTTCAGCCAGTGGACGAATGTTCCCTCAATATCTACACCCGTTGCTTCGGAGACGATCTGGACAAACTCTTCTTCAGTAATGCCGACGGCTGGGTTAGATTCGTATCGAGCATACAGAGCACGCATTCCATCGTCCAATGAACTGGCAGCATTCGAGCTATCGATAATGTAGAGGTCGAGCAACAAGAAGATGACTCCCCCCTTCAAATAGTAGCTTGGGAATCTATTGTGGGAGTCAGGAGTTGGGTTGTAGAGCTTGATCCAGGCGAGGAACGAACTATCCTTGATCGACATCACATTCCGTCCGGGAACATCGAGGAGTGCGGCGAGATGATCCTCGGCGAGGACTTTCAAATACTCATCTTGCGTAAAGAATCCGCTTCGATAGGAGATCAAACTATCGTAGTAGCTGGTTGCCCCCTCAGCCAACCAGAGCATTCGGGTGTAGTTCTCGTCGTGATAGTTAAAGGGACCAAGTTCACGTGGTCTGATCCGCTTCACATTCCAAGTGTGGAAATACTCGTGCGTTAAGAGTTCCAAGAACTTCTGCATCTTCTTCTTATCTGAGAAGAAATTCGAGTCGAACATACTGACTTGTGAGCGGGCATGTTCAAGGCCACCATACTGACCCGGAAGCATGTGAAGGATATAGACGTAGCGGTCGTAGGGCATCACACCCCACAACGCCATCCCCTCGACAACAACTGTTTTTGTCCGCTCAACAATCCACTCTGGGTCGAAATCGCCAGACCCTGTAATGGCAATCTCGTGCTCAGCACCGTGCCGCTCGAAGAAGGCCACAAAATGATCCCCTATCTCAACAGGGGAATCAACCAGAATATCATAGTTCAACGCCCCCCACACACCTTCAGATACGGGAGAGAGTGCTGTTGAGACGTGTGTCCAGCGATGATCCAACCCAAGGTGGTGAACTTCATTCGTCCGACCTTCAACGAACATTAAACAGTTGCCCGGATTGAAGAAAGCGTGGAAGCGATTGACGTGCGACTGCCTCACCGTCCTCTCGTTGGCGTAGTAGATATATCGAAGCCGAACCTGCTTTTCTCCTCTCGTCTCAACTTCAAGTCGATTCTTCGAAAGCCAGGTTGAGGGAAGTTCTTCTCCATTAGAAGTAACCGCTACAACGTTTCCCTGCACTGCAACGAAGTCCCTAATCTTGTAGGAACCGGGCAACCAATTCGGCAGGGCAAAAACCAACTTCTCTGCATCGGTTACCACCCGCATCTCTATCTGCATCAGATGCTGCCCGGCTTGCGGGAAGGAAACATGATAGAAGATTTTTGCTTCGGTGTTGAGAAGTTGTTCGTCCCGTTGTTCGATTGTGTACGACATGCAGTAGATGTTGTGAAAGTAATGAGCAAAAGAGTCAGCTTGTGTGGCCACGCGGCAACTGTGGAATATCCTGATAAATTTCAGGAACTCCAAGTTCTGCTTTTGTAGAATCTTGTTTTTCAAAGAGAAAGGCGCGAAGAGAATCTTCGCGCCTTTCCGATGTTGAGTCCTGTGACTTACTACTTTATAGTGTGATACGCAACTCTTACTCTTTACTTGATCTACTGATCCTCGGTCTGTTTCCAGACAGTCTGCGAGTTGTTATCACCGCCATATTTCTCGACTACACCCTTAATCAACTTCTCCAGATCGATCCCAGAGACGTTCTTCAACATCTCGCCCGACTGCGCCATCAACGTTGTCACGTAGTTGCTGAGGCGTGCGGCCCCTTCTCCTGACCCGGTATCGACAACTGTCAGCTTGTCGATATGCTTCATTGGCTCGGCGATACGTCCGGCGAATTCTGGGAGCATCTTCGCCACGATGTCGATGATTGCAGCTTGACCGTACTTCTCAAATGCTTCGGCAAGTTTTTCTTTTGCCTCGGCCTCTGCAAGTCCTTTCAGCTTTGTCACTTCAGCATCGGCAGTACCCTTTGCCCGTTCGGCATCAGCGATAGCAAGACCTTCCAACCGTTTCTGTTCAGCTTGTGCTTTTGCACTTGCCTCAATCTGGTATTGTTGTGCGTCGGCTTCACGCATCCGCCGTACTTTGTCAGCTT
>JBFWSB010000405.1:0-3801 GCA_050248595.1 Kapaibacterium sp. (SeqCode) | reverse complement strand
TTGTATCTACTTCGCGTGCAACTTTTTATTCTCGCAAGCCAACTTACCCTTATGAAAAGAACCTTTTCACGCAGTGTGGCTGATACGTTCATATCGGGAGTTGATAGCTCCAGGTCGGTTTAGAAGAACCACGACACGGAAAATCTTTCAGTGAAGCTATGAAAAAGAATGACCCCGAGAACGTAACGATCCCTCTTCAATTGTTTGAAGTCACTCAAATATGTCATTTGAAACGAAAGAGAATGGTTCTATCTTTCGCAACCAGTGTCGCCACTCACTCATAAACGGAGTTCAACATGCGTCATCGATCACTTTTCTGCTTTGCTTGTCTTCTCCTCTCAATTATTGCGCTCTCACTTATTCTGTCGAAACCACTTCGTGCGCAAGGTGGAACGAACCTGACAACTGAGGGAACAGAGTTCTGGATTGCATTCCAAAAGAACTTCAGAGATTCGCTTGAAGAGAGTGGAACAGTCAAATTGAGACCATCAGAGCCGCTCCACCAGGGACTAACGATTAGCAGCACTCAATCGACAAACGGATATGTAGAAGTTCCCGGCATTGGATATCGTCAAGAGTTCACACTGGAAGCGAACAAGCCGATTCGCGTCTGGCTTGACCTTTCAGTGCAGCTTAACCGTAGCGAGATTCCACTAAATGTCGGCGTTCACGTAATTACGGACAATCCAGTCAGTGTAGTGGCAACCAGTCACCGCTATCAAACAACCGACAGCTATCTAATTTTTCCTGTTGCGACGCTTGGAAAGCGGTATCGAGCAGCCGGGTACAAGTGGTTAGCGAATGATCTCCTCTCGCAATTTGCTGTTCTGGCAACGGAAGATCAGACTGAAGTAACGATTGTGCCATCTGTAGTTACGGGAATGAGTCGTCCTGCTGGAAAGCCCTTCACCATTACGTTGAATCGAGGGGAAGCCTATCAAGTTGTGCCAGAATTTAACCCAAGTGAATCCTCCGACTTGACCGGCTCACTGATCGAATCGGACAAGCCTGTTGCTCTTTTCAGCGGCCACAACTGTGCCTACGTGCCATCTAACATGTACAAAGCATGCAACATTTTGATTGAGCAACTACCACCAGTGAATTCGTGGGGAAAGCGGTTTATCGCGAGTCCATTTTCAGGTAGGCAATCCTACGTTCTCCGCATTGTTGCCGATCATGTGGGGACTGAGGTCTCAATGAATGGTCAATCAGTAGCGAAACTGGGGCCGGGAACGTTTTACGAGATTGACGATTTGAACGACAACATTCTCATCACATCCAATCTTCCCGTAATGGTGGTGCAATATGCCACTGGCTACACTTACAAAGCTTCTGGTAAAGAGGTCGCTGATAGCATTGGCGACCCGATGATGATTCTTTTGCCACCATCCGACAGATTTCTCTCTACCTACAACATCACTGTTCCATTTGATGGCGAATGGGATAACTTCGTGAACCTTGTAGTACCAAATCACATTCGTGAGATGGTGCGAGTGAATGGCAAGCCGGTTGATCCTTCCATATTCAAAAGTATTCCCAACACTACCTTTGTTGCTGCATCGCTCCAGCTACAGGGGGGAACACACGCTATCCAAGCACCTGAACCATTTGGTGTGGTTCAGTATGGTTTCGGGTATGGGAGTAAAAGCTATGATGCGTATGGGAACATTGGCGGGATGGCCTTCCCAATTTTGAGTAGAGAACCGGTGAAGCAAACAAAGGTGACCGATAATAAAGAAGATGCGAAGCCAAATTCTATCCCAACGAAGACTCTGCCAACGAATGAAACGGGGATCGAGCAGTAATGCAGGTAGTGCGCATCTCTCCATACTTTTAGAGTGGAGTTATTGCCACTGTTTTTGAGTTTAGGGAAGTCACCACCAAGAAGCACCAAGGGAATGCTTTACTTGTAATGTGATTGGAGGGGAGATAACGTCTCGGGTCAACTGGAGATGTCCAAACTTATGAGGCTGGACGGAGCGTTGTAGTTGAGAGTCTTTCGTTCTCTGAGGGAATATCTTTCTGAAGTGAGACATATCCGTTGTAGAGCCAGATAATTGATTGATCTTGATACCGGTCGTTCATCGGCTGCCCGCTCTGCCCTGTGGAGAGCACGCTTCGGATGAAGGTGGTTGTGTCTGAAAAGTCAACGATTTGCCTCATTGAAGGGCCGAGTACAATGTCATATGGTACGTTGAAGTTCCACTCACCACTATTCAAGGTGGTAGTAGCTCCGCCAAGCTCAAAGGGGCCAATGTTTACAACGTTTCGGATAAGCTTCTGAATTGAGAAAGGATGTTTGAAGGTGAGAGTGTGAGCCTTGCCAAACTGCCAATCGGAAAACTCCCACGAGTCGAACCGGTTGTGGAGCGTGTCGAGTGCTTCGCCGAGTGATTTTCGGAGAATATCATCACGCTGTTCTCTGGTTATTGTTGACCTATCATCGAACCATCTGCTGTTGGTCATGAGTTGACGGCGGATGTTCTTCAGTGGAAGCTGAGCAATCAACATAAAGTGGCGGAAAACATCCTCACCCATTTCATCTTCCCACGTTCTGCGGTAGACTATTTGCGCCCACTCGGCAGCGATCATTGCCTGTGGTGACTCAGCCCCCATTTCACCATCCCAGGACCGCAACAAGCCGATTGCATCTCTTACTTTGCTCCCCTGCACCGCACTGTCTGGGAATGCACGAATGAGGAACTCCACCATGTAGCGCATATGTTCGGAGAGAACATCTCCCTGCATCTGTACGCAGTCGATTACTTCAAACGTATTTCCCTCGGCAAGATATTGTTCCATCCTCAATGCGCGAGATGGATCAACCCAGAGTCCGGGAAGGGGGATTTGTAGCGAGTTTGAAATTTTGTTGTTAGCAGATGCTATGTAACCTTGCTCAGGGTTTGTCAGCGTTGGTAGTGCGGAGACGGGACGGGATCCAGTCCAGTTATAGCGGCTATCCCAACCGGGGTTCACTCGGCTTGGATCGGCACTGTTTCTGATTGGTGCTCTGAAGCATGGTACATACCCAATTGTCCCACTTTTGTCAGCGTAGGTGATTGATAAGCCCGGAACTCCTCCGTGTGAGAGTCCTTCCTTGAACTGAGTAAAATTCTTTGCGTTGTTAATTTTTTGAAGTGCCGTTAACTCCTGAGTTACATCCCGACCAAGCCACCGAATTGAGAGAGCGAAACTATCGGCTGGTGTTGTCACAAGTGCGTTTGCAACTGATGAGTCAATCAGTGGTGGAGTGTATTTCTCGATCAAGTCACGAAGATCGGAAAGGATGGGGCCGTGCCGACTTGTGCGAATCTGAATCGGGTTAGGGAGCAGCTTCCCCGGATAGCGTGGGTCGTTGAAGAAGACCGTGTCGGTTACTACCTCAAGTTTCTCCCACTTCCCATCGTGCAATACCTGATCTTTCTTCCCTTTATTCAGACGTTCGAGATAGAAGTCTGTCTCGTCGGCCATCATAGTCGTAACTCCCCACGCCACGTCATTATTTCTGCCAGCAACTACGAAGGGCATCCCCGGAATCGTCACTCCAGCAACGGTTTGATCTCCCGTTCTAATCACTGCCTGATACCACTTTGTCGGAGCTGATAGCTGCAAGTGTGGATCGTTCGCGAGAATAGGCTTACCGCCAGAAGTTCTGCTTCCCGCGATTACCCACCCATTTGAACCAACATCCGATCCTCCAATCCCAAGATCGTTCCGCAGCTTCTTATCAAACTCAATCAAAGGGTCAAGCTGTCGCAGGAAGGCCGTTGCACCACGAGCAACCCGGCGTGTAGAATCAGT
>JBFWSB010000404.1:0-3829 GCA_050248595.1 Kapaibacterium sp. (SeqCode) | reverse complement strand
GGGGTGTGTGGTTCACACCATTTTATTTTGGGTTTTGGGTTTGGGGTTTTGGGGATTGGGGATTGGGTTTTGGGGTTTGGGGATTGGGGATTGGGGATTGGGGATTGGGGAAGATGTGCTGGCTTGAACCTGATGTCAAGCACCACCCCTCGCAAAAGCATCTCAATCCGAAATCCGAAATCCGAAATCCGAAATAGTCTTGCATACTCACTGTTAACCACTATACATGAATCTCTCTCTTCGCGCAAAACTTACACTCTGGTTTGGTCTGGTGATGGCTGTCTCTTTAGCCGTCTTCGGAGCACTGAACTACCGCTCCCTCTCCAGCCAATTAACCACTGGTCTCGACGTTGCCCTGAACAAAGCTGTGCAAGGACTCGACTCGAAGATCAAGAAGGTGGCAGAGGAAGCACAGCTAAGTCCACAAGAACGGCGTGAACGGAATAGAAAGTTGATTGCCGCTTCCAAATCTGCCGACACAGGGCAGCCAGAACTGGAGTACTTTCGTGAGATCGACTCCACAAAAGATACCGACCCCGAAATCCCATCGATTCAACCTCTACCGGCAGAAAAATCGGACAACTTTACGGGAGCAAAATCTGAACCGATTGATAATGTCTGGACTTCGATCACTGAGTACGTTGTGTTGAATCCGCGCAACTTCATGGTGCAGATCATGGACACGACAGGGGCAATTGTCTATAAGTCAGCAAGCCTCGGGGTAGATACAATGCGTCTGTCTGAGTCATTTCTGAAGACAGCAGACACATCCGAAGCGCAGTTCGAAACGATTACGCTAACGCGAGTAACGCCGGACTCTGACGGCAAGCCGAAAGATCAAACAATTCGAGTTGCGCTCGCAAAATCACGCTCAGCTCTGATAGCGGTCGCCTACCCATACGATGAACTTCAGTCTTCGATTGATGACTTCCTTCAAACACTCATGCTGTTGATTCCTGTGGTTCTGCTGGTGTCGACAATCGGTGGGTGGTTCTTTGCCCGAGCTTCGCTTCACCCAGTAGATGAGTTAGCCCGAACCGCGCAAGAGATTACTGCAAGCAATCTTTCTCGTCGCCTTCCGGTAAAGAAATCGAACGACGAAATCAAGCGTTTAACTGAGACGCTGAACGACATGATCTCTCGTCTGGAAAGCTCCTTTGGTCGCATTCGGCAATTCACTGCCGACGCATCGCACGAGCTGCGCACTCCTCTCACAATTCTAACAGGTGAACTGGAACTGGCACTCCGCTCGGCCAGAACTAAAGAAGAATATCAGGAAGTTATTTCCAGCGCACTTCAAGAGACACTCCGCATGTCGCGCGTGGTCGAGGACCTACTACTCCTATCTCGCGCCGACATGGGGCGCATTCGCCTGAGCAACGACACGATCGACCTGAACGAAATGCTCACCGACTTAGCCGACGCCACTGCAATTCTCGGAGCAGAGAAAGAACTCTCGATCACCTACCGTCACGAGGAGGGGCCATTGGTTGTGCAGGGAGATCATCCCCGTATGTACCAGATGTTTCTCAACCTCTTAGACAACGCCGTGAAGTATACTCCTCATGGTGGCGCAATCTCCCTAACTCTTCACCGCGATGGAGAGGTGGCCGAAGTGCGGGTGCGCGATACAGGAATCGGAATCAGCAACGAAGATCAGAAGAAAATTTTCGACCGATTCTACCGCGTCGACAAAGCCCGAAGCCGTGCGCAGGGAGGGGTTGGTCTTGGGCTTTCGATTGTAGAGTGGACAGTGTTAGCACACGAGGGAGATATCCGCGTAGAAAGTCAACCGGGAAGTGGCAGCACATTTATTGTTCGGCTGCCACTGGCTCCTGAAGCAATTGAAGCCACACAGATTGCTCCAACGCCTGAAGAGACTGAGCGACACAGAATTGCTGGTGCGCTGGATCACCTTCCAAAGTTCCTGAAACGGAAGCCGACTGTGGTGGAAGATCGGGAAGGGGGAGAGCAAGAGACGATTGATGAAGATCGGCCATCAGAAATCATTGAAGGAATTGACGAACACCAGAGCAAATAGACTCTATTGCACTGCAATCCAGAAGGCTACTACGAGAACATAATTTCAGACAGGACTACCATGAACAGAGGCTATTTCTTACTACTAACTTGTGTCCTTGCTTCCCTTATCACATCGGGTGTAACTGCGCAAGGGCAGGACGAGAGTTGGTTCGACGACATCACCGAATCGGTTGGATTCGACAGCGTTCCAGCTTGGAGACTTTACGTCTCCGACGTTAACGGAGATAAGTATCCGGACTTGATGATTATCAACGGTATCAACAAGCGAAATCAGTTGAGCCTCTGGTTGAACCTTCCCGCTGACCCTGAGCTTGGAGCGAAGAGCGATAGAATTTTCGTGGACTTCACCGAAGAGTCAGGCATCAACGCGAACCACAATCCTGAAATTGATGGTCGAGTAGCCGACGTAGGAGCACTGGCAGATATCGACAACGACGGCGACGTTGACTTAGTGACCGCACGTTTCTACTACAACAAGGCAGACTACACGATGCCGGAAGATGAGGCTGTAGTGATGTTAAACGACGGCGAAGGGCACTTCACCCTCATGCCGGTGAGCGAGATTGCCACGTTCGACAAGATGAACGCAACGAACACCGCCTTCCTCGACTACAATCTCGACGGGAAGCTCGACATCTACGTTGGAACCTTCTCGTTCGACCACACATCAGTTCCATCTATCTATATGCCTGACTATCTCTTTCAAGGGAATGGAGATGGAACCTTCACCGATGTTTCGGTAGCAAGTAACATCGCCTCAATTGCACAACCTCTCTACGGCTCGAACATTTGCGACTGGAACAACGACGGCTGGCCAGACATTATCACCGCCCCCTACTGCCGAACATCTGGAAGCCTCTGGAAGAATAACGGCGACGGAACATTCACCGACGTTGCTAAGGAAGTCAACTACAGTTCACAGCACCGGGGAGGAGATAACGGACAGGCACTCTGCCAGTGGGAGGCAATGCCAGCCGACTTCGACAACGACGGAGATATGGACATCCTGCAAGTTCTCGTTCACGGTGGATATGGTCTTGGCGAAGATCGAACCGGCCTTGCAATCAATGAGGGGGCAGAGAACAACTATGAACTCAGTTGGTCACTCACCCGCATTAAGCGGAGTGCCCCTTCAACTGCACACATCGGTGATATGAGTGGCTCTTGGATTGACTTCGACAACGATGGTCTCCTCGACTTAGTAATCAACCAATCGCAATACCCGCAGGCCAACCAAGCGGGGACAGAGCGGGCCTATTTCTTGAAGCAAAATGCGTCGAACAAATTCGATGACATTACGGCAGCCCTCGGATTGAGTGACTCACTTTTAGCTCCGGGAGCAAGTGAGGTAATCGACTTTGATTTGGATGGAGATGACGACCTTTTGATCGTTGTCAACACAAACAAAAATCAGAACAACACGCTTCGATTACTCGAGAATAATATCGGCAACCAGAACAACTGGATTGGCGTCAGGCTAAAAGCCCCAGAGGATGTAAACCGAGATGCAATTGGTGCACGGATTATGGTGACGGCAGGGGGAGTGACGCAAACCCAGGAGTTGACTGCTGGGCACGGACACTTCGGAGGGCAGCAACCGTTGATCCGGAACTTCGGTCTCGACACAAACGAGACGGTTGAGCGAATTGTCGTTCGCTGGCCTTCTCTCTCGGTAGAGCCAACTGTTATCGAAAATCCTCCGATCAACCAGATTATCACAATTGAAGGGAAAGCGAGTAGTGTAGAAGAAGACCTTGAGTCAACATCCCGACTTGTGGTAACTCCA
>JBFWSB010000403.1:0-3832 GCA_050248595.1 Kapaibacterium sp. (SeqCode) | reverse complement strand
GATCCCCCGCAGTTAGGTAGCCATCCAGAATGGTGGTTACTTCGGTTCCATCGATTCCGAACAAGACAAGTTTTGTCTCTCCCACGAAGGGGATAGTGAAATCGAGAGCAACGTGCGAGGTTGCCGGATTTGGCTTCCCTCCACTCAACGAAGGAGGATCTCCTGCGCTGTAGAAGAGGCGATAATTCAGCCCACAAATGTTATAGATCGAATAGGGCAACATTGTCTCAACAGGGAGCACACATTCAACTGAATTCGCCTGCATCGCAATCCTGAAGGTATCGATCGGTTGATCGCCGAGGAATCCGCGGAACGGAATGGAAGGGAACGTTGTCCCCTCAATCGGCAACGGGCTACCATTCGTTGGACGAAGTGTTAACAACACCACCCCAGGGTCAATAAAATTTGGCTCCCCTACAAATGTCCAATCAGAGGTTGGCTGTGTTGTTAACGCACTCCAACGCTCCCTGTCAAAGAGCGAAACGCGAGGATTATACGCAATCTTCAGCAATACTTCACTATGAAAAATTCCATGCCAGTGAGCACTGTCCACGGTAACGTAGAGATCGAACCTGTCGCCGTTATCAACTTGTGGTGGAGCCGCCGACGTAATCCAGTACTCCTGCGGTTCTGAACTGATAGTCATCGTCCGGCTGAAAGTCTCTCCCGGTAGCTCCTTGAAGCTCCAGGTAACAGTTGCCGTGGTAGTGCCAACAAAGCTGTTGAAGTTAAAGTGAACCTCAACTTCCAGTGGTATATCTCCTTCCGGAATTTGTGATCCAACTCCCGGTGCATTCAATGTTGCAACCCCCTCAGGGTTAACCAGTTGGACACTCTCCAATGTGAGAGGAGCATTCCCTCGGTTGTAGAGGTAGATGCGACTTGTTCGAGAATCGCACGAGTAAATCAGCGAGGAGTCGTGTACAAGTTCATCTGCCGGTATTGGCTGGATCCCGAATCCTTGCAGTAGATTTTCAATCTTTGGTTTTACGCGGGAAGATGTCATTGCGTAGATGCCAATAGCTCGATCACCAACTTGCAGCGGTGAAAAGAGAACGTCGAGTGGGTACTCTTCGTTCGGACCGAGCGTAATTGAGGGAGGGATTTGTGTGAGGAGGGCAAAGTCGCCATCGTCTCCCCCTTCCAACCAAACACTGTCAATCTGGATTGCTCGGTTTGTTAAGTTGCGAATGTGGACAACGTATGGGTGCTGTGTGTTCACCCACTGCTTACCCCAGTCGTGGCCGTCGATCTCAGCCAAGAGTTGGTATCCAACCCCCTTCAGTGAGTTTACAGCTTCGAGACCATCCTTATTATCTGCCCCGATAAAGGAGTCGAACGATTTCTCTACAGTTGGTGTGAAGCAGATTGGAACCCAGAGGGTTTCTCCCGGCGCTAAAGCGTAGTCGAAGATCGAGGGGTCTTCTACGAAGACATTGTCGAGAATGGTCACTCCCGTCAGATAGGCGGTGTCGGTTCCTGTGTTTGTAATAGGAACAGAGTCGCACTTCGTATCTCCTACTTGTACGTCACCGAAGTCGAAGCCACCGATTTCGATCTTCGGATACTTTACTTTCCCGATCAAGTTCCCAACATTGTTTCCACCAAAAGCATTGCTGATAAACTCAACCTTTCCGGTGAACGTGCGAAGCTCTTCTGGATTAAAGCAGACGATGATGCAGGTGTCTTCTCCCGGTTCAAGGTAGAACGGAAAGAGATCTGGGAGACTTTTTGCGCCGAAGCTATAAACCTGTCCATCGTTCTTTGTGATTCTGATGTCGTTGATTTGCAACCTTCCCTCACCCGGATTCGAGACACAGAGTTCTAAACACTTCTCCGTTCCCTTGCGGATCGTCCCGAAGTCGAGATCGTGTGTTTGAATCAACGGCACAGCCATCAAGGCTTTCAGGGGAATTCGATAGGATAGGCAGTTAACCCAGACGATGAGTGTGTCGTCGTAGACACCGTTGTCGTTCGCTTGGAAGGTGATGTTGAAATCTCTCTTCTCTCCAGTTGGGATGAGTGACGGATCGACCGTACCACCCCGACCCAAGCCGTCAATCTTAAACTCGACACCACGAACCAGTTTAAGGCTGTCGATGTTGATCTCTCGATCTCCCTCAGAGTTGATGATTGAAATTAGCTCGCGGCGGAGCTGACCAATCTGCCCTTTCAGAATCAAAATCGAGTCACGTGAGAAGGTGGGGATAATAGCGCGAAGCTCGACTTCTATGGTGTCTTCGTTGTTGAGATATCGCTGTGTGTTCGGATCCCAGAATCCACCTGCATCCCGTGCAATCACTCGGGCTTTCCCCGGCTTTGTCGGGTCAATCAGTCGTACCCGAATCCGTGCTGTATCGAACGTTCCTGCCGGAGGAAGTGTTCTTGGGTCTCGCTCGATAACCTGCACATTCTCTGAACCATTTTGGTCGAGGAAGAGATCGGTTAACCCTTTGTTAATACCTCCACTATCCGATGCGTAAATATCGTAGACCAATTCTCCACAAGATGGAGTTGCCCAGAGGACTGGTGGGATGGTGTCGTACACTTCTTTGAAGAGACCAGCACCAACTGGCCAGCCGTAGGAATCCCATTCTCCAATGCCGTAAACGTATCCACCAAAGAGTGCTTTCCCTTGAATAACATATGCGGTATTATCTGCTAAGCGAAGCGTTAGCCAAACAAATTGCGTTTCAAGAGTTGGGACTTTTCCTTGCGCAACCATGCGCGGATCGTTAGCTAAAGGAGAGCCATTGATTAAGAGGGAATTGAAGTTCGCGAGTTCGCTGACTATCGTGACGAAGTGCTGATCGAACTGTTTTGGTGACCCTGGTGAAGGGAGATTCGGAAGGGTTTGAAAGACGGCTGTATTTGCGAACTGTTCTTCAGGGGTAGTCACAATCATGTATGGGTCGAAGCTACTCGTCGGATCGGCATCATTCGACTGTGAATAGTGAGCCACTAAGACCGGTTGGTCGGTTTCTATAACATAGACCTCAGCAACAAGTACCTCTTGAAAGTCTCCTGCGCCATTAAGAGTGTAGGCAATGTTGCCAGAATTTTTTTTGATAGTGGCATTAGTTGTCCCAGCTTTTGTAGCAATAATGCGAACGATATCACCACCGCGGCGGCCTCCAAATGGTACTACGATATGCCGTTTTCCTAAAGCATTAACAGGGGGGATCATTTCGATAAGGTGATCTTTGGTATCGTATGACCAGGGCATTCCAGTACGCACATGTCCGCTGAGGAGGCCAACTGCTTTGTCTGATACGACGTGGGAGCCGGTGATGTCATTCTGACCCCGAATATTCCCGTCTGCTTGTATCTGCCATATCTCCCCTTTCATGAGAACCTTTTGCTGCGGAACATTTGCCGCAGTGCCAGATCGTGTGGGAGTAGTGGCCGTAACTGTTACGGTTGTAAAGTCCTCGCCGGCGATAACAGCAAATTCACCCGGACGTGGTTCGAGTCGACAACTATCTGGATCTCTTATATCAAATGGGTAATGGTCAACGGCAGCGTTTGCAGTGAAGTATTCTGTCCCCCACGAACTTAGGGGGAGAGCAAGGTATCCATCAGAAGTGTGGGTTTTGCTGCTGAAGCAGTAGATACTAACTGGTTCGTCAGAAACTATCTCAAAGCTCTTGGTGCAAATACTGTCGCCGAGACATTCGTATTGCTCACCATTAAGGGTAAGTGACCAAATCTGAAATGGTTGAAGACTTCTCTTTAAGCTATTGCCATTGGGATAGGTAATCGTGACGTCTGTGGCAGTGCGAGAGGCGATTGCTATGCGATGTTTGGGGATCTCTCTGCCATCAAGGAGTGT
>JBFWSB010000402.1:0-3839 GCA_050248595.1 Kapaibacterium sp. (SeqCode) | reverse complement strand
AGGTCATCACTGTTCTGCCGAAAGTAGATATTCGAGAACTCTTACCGCTCACCCGATTCAAGTTTTGGATAGCCCCCCAAGTCAGGGTCAGTTAGAGGATCAATCCCTTCTCTGCCAACCGGACAGCCGAGGTTCTCAGGTGGTCCCGGAATTGTTGGACAGTTGTCGACGCCGTCGAGAACGCCATCTTCGTCAGTGTCGGGGGAGAGGGGATCGGTTCCAGTTCTGGCAAGCTCTTCGTTGTCGGTAAGTTGATCTTGATCAGTATCTACTGACCGTGGACTTGTGCCGTGGCGTTGAACTTCGGACATATCGGAGAGGAGGTCGCCATCGGTGTCGGCGGCCAACGGATTGGTATTGTAGAGCTTTACTTCCTCTCCGTCGGTCAATCCGTCGCTGTCACTATCCTGCGAGAATGGATCGGTTCCATACTCTTCACGCTCGGCTTTATCGCTCAGGCGATCTCCGTCGCTATCCAACTCTTCACTATCTGTCTCGAAAGCACTGTTCGGTGCGTTCGGTTTATCCATAGCTGGTGGCGAGGGGGCAGGCTGTTCAGGTGAAGATTGATCTGCCGGTGGAGATTGATTAGTTGGTGGAGGGGGATCCCCGGCAGCAAGTGGATCAGACTCAGGCTTTGGCTTCTGCTGCCAAATCCGATAGGAGAGTCCAGCGCGAATTGCTGTATAGTGATCTGACTGCGTTGGTTGTGTACCTGGCCCGGTTGTAATCAACCCGTCGGCATAGTCAACGTAGTTGGCGTAGCCATCAAGATAGTCTGTGAAGGTTCTGTGGTAGACCCCTTCAATCCACGCACGCCACTTCTCAGCGAATTGATATTCAAATCCAACTCCCATTGGGATGGTGAAAGATGTTGTGCTATAGCTCCCGGTGATGTTTCGTGGAAGTGGGTCTCCATTCTCATTCTTCGGATTAAAGGAGGTGACACCTAAACCGAGAAGTGCGTATGGTGAGAGCTTCTCCTGCATGATGTACCACTTCCCGTATATCTGTGCATTGGTCAACCCAATATCGTTCTGCTCAGTAATCGGGACTGACGAGCCGGGGTAGGTTGTGCTTCCCGCAGGTCCGAAGAAGTTTGATGCGTAGAGCGCGCGGGAGTCAGCAGTGACGGCGTAGGGGAATGACGCAATCATGTAGTGCCCACCTATAGCTACCGACGAGGTAATGTTGTACTGCAAGTTGAGAGTTGCATTCTGGCTCAACACAGGTGAGAAACCGGCTCCTTGCAGACTATTAAACTCGCCATGGTAGATACCACTGCCAAGCCCAAGCCCTAACATAATCGAGCGAGGGTCAGGTTGTGCTAAAAGCGAGACTTGGGAAACGATAACCAGAAGGCAGAGGGTGAACACTCTGCCAGAGTTCCGTCTGTTTGGTCGAGGTGGCCAACAATTGCGTTGTATTATCATCTGATCCATCTCCATTCAGGATGACGTGAGAGAGTCGAACGAAGGTAATTCCACATAAAAAGCCCGATTCACAGTCAATTCCATAAAAGTACTGAAAAAGAAAGACTGTGAGATCGGGCAGAGAGTTACAGGGTAGCTATAGATTATCCTTCCAGGTTACAGAACCATCGGTTCCAGAGTCCCGTTCAAACTGATAGAATATCTGGATTCATTTTTTAGTCGTTCGCTCACTAATCGCCAAATAATGCCCTGAATTTCATCAACACTCTTTCCACCGTCGATCACGAAGTAACGCCCGGCATTGACGTTTGCGACGCGCATATATCCGTGGATCACCCGTTCAAAGAAGGTAATGCCTGCCTCTTCCATTCGATCTTGTACAACACCCTCTCTTCCGGCTGTTCGCTCAAGTGCGGTCTCCGGTGAAATATCCAGATAGAAGGTCATATCTGGCTCGGTCTCCTGCGTCGCAATTCTGTTGATATGAATGATGTCGTCTAAAGGAAGTCCACGCCCATACCCTTGATATGCAATCGTAGAATCTGAGAAGCGATCACAAATCACGATCTTCTCTTGTTGAAGCGAAGGGAGAATCACTTCGGCAACAAGTTGAGCGCGGCTTGCCGCAAATAGAAGAAGTTCGGTGCGTTCGTTAATTTCGGAGTAATCTTTGTTGAGGAGAATTTCGCGGATATGTTCTGAGAGTCGGGTGTTACCAGGTTCTCGAAGTTCGACGATATCGTGCTGAGCTTCACGAAGTTTTTCGGCCAGTAGCCGCGCTTGAGTAGATTTGCCGCTACAGTCGATACCTTCAAATGTGATGAACATAAGCGCACCTCCGAGTTTATTAAGTTGTAGAGAACATCGCTGAGGGACTTGATGGATTCGATGAATAGCTGACGATTTGCTATTCTCTCCGTCAGCATGTATTGCCCGTTCGTAGCATTGCCTGAAAATAGAATTCAAGAGAACGCAAGTCAATAACCTGGAACAGATTAATGATAATAACTGGGAGATTTTTGTCGAGACAGTCCTATAACGTTAGCTTCGGCGGAAGCATAGGGGGAATTCTCCTCCTCTTCTTTTCTTTGAGTGGCTGTTCAGGAGGGGGAAAGGAGTCTATTCGGTATCAATCGGATGTTGCAATGGAGTCCATTGAGGGAATTCGGGATACAATCGAGTTTCACATCGGTTCTCCCCTTTTCTTGAAACTAAAGATACAGACCGGCCGAGCCTGCGAACCCTTCAACGGCCACCCCTTTTTCTTCGATGAGCGTGGTGCGCAAGTTGGCTGGGGATTTGAAGAGGTGAGTGATACGCTCATGTTCCCTGATGCTGAAGCTTCTTGTGAACGCTACTTAATGTTGAGTTCTGAGGCCTCAAATCTCTTAGCTGAAGGTTATTATTCGATGTCAGTCGCACTCTTGATAGATGAGAAGTCAGAACTCCGATCAGATACCATTGTTCTCCACCCGATTCACGCTTCGGGAGCCAACACCCTCTCATACAGCCGCTTTATTCTCGAGCAGATTATCTCGAACTCACCACTTCTGGAGGATCGCGCAACTCTCCGCGAGCTATTCTCCAATCACCTTCCACAGAGCTTTGCCTCCGATGTCTATCGAGCCGCAATTTTCTACCGTGGGGGTGACAGGATTGAGGCAAGCGACGCTCTCGCCGCTGCCGAACGCCGAATGAAGAGTTCGGAATCGTCTGCAACCGGGTCTACAAATGCAAGCAGACTTTTTAAGAGATTGCAGGAGAAGGTGAACGAAGAGATGAAGTAACTTACCTCCAGGACACAGTTTGCGTAAATTCCTGAAAACGGCTATGTTCGCGAGGTCTATATCGGTTCCGAAGAGAGATTGGGGAACAGGTAACGGAAGTTGCGGGGGGACGTGGAGGGGTGGTGACATTCTCACGAAGAAATTTTGGGGTGGTCGCCGCAATAGTCTACAACAAGAAAAAAGTTTTCCTGTTACAACATTATTACGGCAGAAATCGTCACCCCGTGCTGTAAATGATAGAAGTAATCGCAATTCAATAACAACCTGAAGAGGTTTACTGGTGCGCATCACAAAACAGTACACGAACCGGGAGAGCCAGTCTCTTGATCGTTACCTACAGGAAATCGGCAAAGTAGAGTTGCTGACGCCTGATATGGAAATTGAGCTGGCAAAGCGGATCAAAAGGGGAGGAGCCGAGGGAGAGCGGGCACTTGAAGCTCTCGTTAAGGCAAACCTTCGATTCGTTGTCTCGGTTGCCAAGCAGTATCAGAACCAAGGTCTTTCTCTCGGTGATTTGATCAACGAAGGAAACTTAGGTCTGATTAAAGCGGCCAAACGTTTCGATGAGACGCGCGGATTCAAGTTCATTTCTTACGCCGTTTGGTGGATTCGGCAGTCA
>JBFWSB010000401.1:0-3858 GCA_050248595.1 Kapaibacterium sp. (SeqCode) | reverse complement strand
CCGTTCACCCCGACAATCATGATTACGTGGGGACGCTGATCTTCGGGAAGTTGATAGAGTCGATCATTCTCGCGCGAAGGTGAGTCGGCAAGTTTCCGCTCAATCTCTTCACGAAGTAGTCGTGGAAGGTCACCTGCATCTTTCAATCCTTCGTCCCGAACGCGATCTCGGATCCGGTCGCTCAACTCAATTGTCATGTTTGCCCCAACATCGGCCAGAAGGAGAGCTTCTTCCAGTTCGTCGAGAAGTGCGTCGTCAATTACTCTCCCCTGTCGGGCAGCTACGCCGATCTTCTCGCTAATCCCCTGCCGCGTCCGCTTCAGTCCCTCTTTCAGCCGGTCGTACTTCAAACTGTCAACCGTCTCGCGGATCGAGGTCTTTGTCTCCTCAACTGTCTCGCGAACTTTCTGCTTGAGCTTGTTAAAAATGCCCATTGAAGCAATAGTGATTTAGGTTAATAGCTATTCAGAATGGGGAAAGAAAAGGATTTATCTGGAATCGGAGAGTGAGAGATGGTGAAGAAGATCGAGGTCTCCACTATCGATTTCCAACAGATAGCGATTGCAAGAGAACATACGCTCGTTTCATATAAAGGAAAAGGGAGAGAGAAAGCATTGCTAAAGTTAGCACGATAAAAATCTGGAGCAGAATACCACTCACTTCAAGATAGAAGAGCAAGAGAGTATTCGATAACACCCCAACTGCCCACTTCCCTGTCCAGTTTGAGGGGAGCACCTCGCCAGTTTTCCGCTCGACGTAGATACCACCTACCAATATCAAGAGATCGCGGAGCAGAGTCGGCAAGAGAAACCAAAGAGGGACAATCCCGAGAGTTGCAAGCAAAATCACTACACCTGCCACGTAGACTTTGTCGGCTAAAGGGTCCAGAATTTTCCCGAGATCAGAAATTTGATTGAAGCGTCGAGCAACCCACCCATCCAGATAGTCAGTAAAGGCTGCGAGGAAGAAGGAGATGACCGCAAGGTCTCGGTGACCGTAGTAGATGAGAAGACAGGTCGGCAGGGTCATCAGCAGCCGAGCAATGCTGAGAAGGTTTGAAGCTCCCCAGAGGCTACCCCGTTGAGCTTCGGAGCCAACTTCCGTGCTCTGTTGCGATGTAGGCTTCACTTCCATGCTACAAAACATATCTTTCCAGAATAAAACCAAACTAAGCTAAGGGTGAGTCGGCTAAGCTGGTGGTGCTAACATCTCCGCTTCTCCATTCTGCCCCTTCGGGGCGAGAGAAGTACGAATGTTTTTTTTCGGGGATTTGCATCCCCGGCCACACAGCGGTTGACCCTCCGGGGCAGGCAGAGCAACCGACATTCTTCGAGGTAGAACTAACAACGAAAGTCTCTCTGCGTGAACATCGACACTCTTCACGGGAGAAGCCAACAACTACCGAGCCGCTCCCGTAGGGAGCATTCTTGCGTGGCCGTGGGGAAAGCCGTAGGCTGAACCCCACGGAGTGCAATCTATCTCACGCAGTTTCCGCCCTGAAGGGGCGGCTGAGCCAGTAGTGCTGACATCTCCGCTTCTCCATTCTGCCCCTCCGGGGCGAGAGAAACACGAGTGCTTCATTTTCCGGGGATAGGAATCCCCGGCCACACAACAGTTGCCCCTCTGGGGCAGACATACGAAAGTATGTTCTTCGATACAGAACCGGTATCGCATTCAACCATTCTTGAACATCACAATATTCGCGCAAGAAGCAAAGAACTATCGAGCCGCTCTCGAAGAAAGCACTGATGTATGGCCGTGAGGGAAGCCATCAACAGCACCCCACAGTGAGCCACTTCTCCGACCTTGTCATCTCTCTTGCAATTCTATTGTGCTTGAGTGTCGCCAAACAACCTCTCAGGAAAATAAGCGAGCCGATTCCCTTTCGGAAACCGGCTCGATATTAGCTTAACAGCAATTGCTGTTCCATTACTTCTTGCCGCTGATAGCATCCTTGAATGCTTTGCCAGGCGTAAACTTCGGTGCCTTCGATGCCTTGATCTTGATCGTCTCACCCGTCTGTGGATTGCGACCTTTGCGAGCACTACGCTTTACAACACCAAACGATCCAAATCCGATCAACTGAACGGTGTCACCCTTCTTCAGAGCTTTCTTGATTGCGTCAGTTGTAGCATTCAGAGCGCGCTCTGCATCTGCCTTCGTGATACTGGCCTCTTTGGCCACTGCTTCGATAAGTTCGGCTTTGTTCACCTGAACATCCTCCGATTGATATGTGTGTGGACTTGACAAGAAATAGACAAGGATGACCTTCACGATCTGATCAAACAATATCCCCTGCCCTTCTTTCGATCTGCAAATCTACGGCTACACATACTTTCTAACAAGTGACAAATCGTCGGGAAGCCTTGCGGGACAAGGGTTTCAGCCGGTTATGAGTCGAGAGATTCTGCCTTCACTCCGATCACAGCAAACATTCGTCCACTCCTTTCTCGCTCACGACGATAACTTTGGAACCGTATATCGCAGATCGTACAGCGTAAATCAACCTCGATTCGTTCCGGGCGAACGCTCTCCGCAAGTAGTTGTTCTACCACAACGCCTCGATTATCGAAGAGATATTTCCCGCCACCGATTTCCCGGCTATGCTTGCTATCAAAGGCTCCGGCGACATCTACGCCTACTTCGTAGCAACACTGTCCGGCAGATGGGCCAATCCAGACGAGTAGATTTTCGGCAGACAGAGTGTAGATATCTTTCATTAGGGCGAGAGTCTTTCCAACGATGTTCTGCGCACTCCCACGCCAACCAGAGTGTACCCCTGCAACGACGTTCTGGTCAGGGTCGGCAATCAAAATCGGAACACAGTCGGCAACGCTGATTGCAAGTAGATGTCCGGGTTTGTCGGTGTGGAGAGCATCGGAATCTCCCAGTTGATAGTTCTCGTCGACGTAGACAATGCGATCTCCGTGAACCTGATGCTGCACTGCAAGTCTATCGAGCGAGAACCCGAGCCGCGCAGCAAGCTGCTGCCGATTGGCAAGAACCTGCTCCTCTCGATCCCCTACTGCCGTTGACATGTTAAAGCCGAAAGCCTCATCACTTCCCCCTCGCAACGACATCGCCGCAACAATCTGCGGATATGGTTTGAAGATGTTTGGCTTGATTAGTAATCCCATTCAATTCTTCTCCAGTTCTGCCTCGAATCCAGAATAATTGTTCTCATCAACTTGCGTTGCAGCGGTACTTGAGCGTAGATCTCACCCGCAACATCCACAAGACTCGGCTTTCGTCCTGAGCTGTTTGTGAGGATCAGCGGAATATGTGACGTACCATACTCCGGGCCGATCGAGTTAATCAGAAGCAAATCATCCGAGGAACGGACGATGCTGTCGTTGAGGATATCTATCACTTCTACTTCTGATGCCCCCGTTCGCCTCAGGAGGAGATCGGCTACTCTCTTCGCAGAATTACTATCCCGCACCGACATCCCGCCATACCAGAGAGTAAGGTAATTGTCGTGGTGCAATACCGTAGCAATTCCACCTGAGCGCGAAAGTGGGACAAGATACAGATAGCCAGAGGATGAGTGGAAGAGTGGGTCGAGTCGACGATCAACAGTCAACAAAAGGAGGGTGAGAAAGCAGAGAGAGATTGAACGGAACAGAACTTGGAGTGGAGTACGTGAGAATGCTGCGTAGAGTAGTCCGAGAAGCATGATGGTAAGTGTGAGCACTCCGATAGTTTGAAGTTCAACCTTCGCAGTGGTGAGCGTGGCAGCCGACTCAATTAAACGTCTGCCAGCAGCTATAGCAAGCCAAGCGGTGCCGCCAAACCACTTCGCCGCGATGGGGATTGCCAAACCGGCAAGACTTGCCCCGAGGCCGATGGAGATCAGCG
>JBFWSB010000400.1:0-3864 GCA_050248595.1 Kapaibacterium sp. (SeqCode) | reverse complement strand
AACGGAGTCCTCATCATAACCAAGCGAGACTCTTCACTTCGCGTTGCTCCGTTCAGAGTGACAGCAGGGTTTAGAGTCACAGCAGAAGGAGTGGTAGAGAAATCATGGGTTGTCATGCAGAGGTCATCCGAAGCGTCTCGCGGGATTCGTAGGGAGATGGTTTGAGGAAAGCATAGAGTCCTCATCATAACCAAGCGAGACTCTTCACTCCGCGTTGCTCCGTTCAGAGTGACAGCTGGGTTTAGAGTCACAGCAGGGAGAGTGGTAGAGAAATCGTGGCTTGTCATGCTGAGGCATCCGAAGCATCTCGCTGGGATAGTAATACCAACCTCAAGTAAGGAAGAGGTATTGTCGAAACGAAAGGAGTACCTACTCTTGTTGCCCCCCTTGCCCGGGATCGGGAGAGGGGCTGGAGGAGAGGGCGAAGAAGGGAGACGTAGGGCTTCGCTAATTGAATTTGGTATAAGGAGATAACGGTGTCCTCATCATAACCAAGCGAGACTCTTCATTAGGAAAGTGGGAACAAGCGGAAAGAACGCATAGAAGAGTATGAAGAAAATTGTTCAGCAAAGGGCGACACGTTGCCACTACCTTAACTCAGAGAGAGGGGGTGTGAGATGATCCATACTATTGATCCGATGAAAGACTTCTTCTTCATTGCGGGACCATGTCTTGTTGAGGGGGAGGAGATGATGGGGAGAGTTGCGGAGCATCTTTCGAGCATTGCCCGAACGCTGAACGTCCAATTGATTTTGAAAGGATCGTTCAAGAAAGCTAACAGGACAAGTCTCCACTCAACAACCTCTATCGGTGAGGAGACCGCCCTGAAGATACTTGCCGAGGCAGGAGGCGCATACAACTTGCCGACGTTGACAGATATCCACACTGAAGAAGATGCTCTGAATGCTGCTAAATATGTTGACGTTCTACAGATACCTGCCTTCCTGAGCAGACAGACCGATCTGCTCCTCGCTGCTGGAAGGACAGGGAAGGGGGTGAATATCAAGAAGGGACAGTTCATGGCTCCGGAAGATATTGGATACGCAGTGGAGAAGGTGCAGTCGGTTCCTGGTGCGGGGGATGTAATGGTCTGCGAGCGTGGGGTCTCCTTCGGTTACCACAACCTTGTGGTTGATATGCGTGGACTGATCCGAATGCGCCAGTTCGGCGTTCCGGTTATCTTCGACGCAACACACTCAACGCAGCAGCCGAGCCTTGGCACATCTTCTGGAGGAGAACGCCAATTTGCTCTCCCCCTTGCCCGGGCTGCCACTGCCGTCGGGGTAAATGCTCTCTTCTTTGAAACTCACCCAGACCCTGCAAACGCAATGTCGGACGGGGCAACGCAGATTCCACTGGATGAGGCAGCAGAGTTTATGCGGCAGGTGGTTCTCTTCCACCAACTTCAAGCTGAGTTGGATGGAGAGCATAGAATTTCTCATTGAGTTATCAGAACAATGAAGTCGACGATGCCATTATACGAAGGAGATACTGGTCGAGCCGAGGTAGATATATCTACAGAGCAGGGGAGCCAGAGCATTATTGAGCGAGGACGCGAAGTACTCCGAATAGAGGTGGAGGCGTTAGAGAGAGTAGCTGGGCAGATCGGTGAGGCATTCAGCAAGGCTGTTCGACTGCTTCAAGAATGCCGGGGCAAAGTTGTGCTAACCGGTCTTGGTAAGTCTGGCATCATTGCACAGAAGATGACAGCCACACTGAACAGTACCGGAACTCCCGCTCTCTACCTTCACCCTATCGATGCCCTGCACGGTGACTTAGGTGTTGTGCAGCGCGGGGATGTTGTGATTCTCTTCTCAAAAAGTGGCGAGTCAGAGGAGATCAATCGACTCTATCCTGCCCTACGCCTGTTGGAGACGCCAGTGATCGCAATCACCGGCAACACCGAAGGGCAACTTGCGCGAATGGCCGACATTACCTTAGATGTTTCCGTAGAGCGGGAGGCCTGTCCACACGACTTAGCACCGACCGCCTCAACCACCGCCATGCTTGGTCTTGCCGATGCCCTATCAGTGGTACTTTACGAACGAAAAGGATTTACCCGAGAAGACTTTGCTTCCACACATCCGGGTGGTGCAATTGGGCGTAGGCTTCTACTAAAGATTGAAGATTTGATGAAGACTGGTGAGGAGATGCCTGTGGTAGAACCTGATCACAGCTTTAACGAAGTAATTGTCGAGATGAGCCAGAAGAGGCTTGGGGCTGCCCTTGTTGTTGAAGGAGAGTATCTTTGTGGGATTATCACCGACGGCGACTTACGCCGAATTCTCCAACGAGAAGAGGACGTTCGAGGTTTGACTGCGCGAGAGATGATGACATCCAACCCAATGCGTGGAAATCCTTCACTTCTCGGAACTGTCGCACTACAGATGCTTGAAGAGAAAAAGCGAACACAGCTCCCGATTACCGACGGTGATGGACGCCTCGTAGGCATTGTTCACATTCACGATTTGATTGAAGCCGGACTGAGATCATGAGTAGAACCTTCCGCACTATCTTTCCCTTTCTCTTAATGGCGTTGTTTACGGTTGCTTGTGAAAAACGTGATGATGGGCCATCGAACATTGTGGAGATACCGGAGGGGCTTCCGGACGAAGATGGGGAGAATATGACCATTATCTTGAGTGACTCAGCCTGGAAGAAGGCAATCATTCAGGCTGGGCACGCCAGAAAATTTAATACCCGGCAGGAGACGTTGATTGATAACGGCATCTACGTTCAGTTCTTCGACCGTCTCGGCGAAACCACCGCCATTCTACACGCAGACAGTGCCCGCATCGACGACAACACGGGGAACATGTGTGCCTTCGGAAATGTAGATGTATACAGCCGAAAGAATAAAACTGCGGTTGCTACCGAGGCACTCTGTTATGATAAAGAGAAAGGAAAACTTCACTCCGAAGATCACTTCCAACTTGTGGATACCCTGCGAGGACGGTTTGTTCGAGGGAAGGGATTCGAAAGTGATGAGTCGTTGAGAGAGTATACAATCTACCAAGTGACTGGGGAAGCAACCACACAACAGTAGGAAATCAAAGGGGAAATTAACCGACGGGAGAGTTCATGCGCAGAAGAATTGTTGCTGGAAATTGGAAGATGTACACAGACCTTGCGTCGGCTACATCACTTGCTGAGATGATACGAGAAGGCTCTAATCGCTCTTCGAACGTTGATGTTCTCCTCTGTCCGCCAACCCCATTCTTGCTTCCGGTTGGTGAGCTTTTAGAGGGGAGTGGTATAGCCCTTGGAGCACAAAATCTTTACTACAAAAAGGAAGGGGCTTTCACAGGTGAGGTTGCCCCGCAGATGCTTCGTTCTGTCGGTTGCACCTATGCCATTGTTGGGCACTCTGAGCGAAGAACAATCTTCGGCGAGTCGGACTACGACGTGAAGATGAAAGCAAACGCGGCAATCGACCACAAGCTGCATCCGATTATCTGTGTTGGAGAGACTGAGGGGGAGAGAGAGGAGGAGATGACCTACAAGGTGCTGAACAGACAGGTTAGGGAGGCGTTCGACGGCATTTTTAAAGAAGAGGCAACCTCCTGTGTTGTTGCCTACGAGCCGGTCTGGGCGATTGGAACTGGAAAGACCGCAACACCAGAAATTGCTCAGGAAGCGCATCGCTTCATTCGGGAACTTCTCGTTAGCAAGTACGATCAAGCGACAGCCGACAATATCTCCATTCTCTACGGTGGAAGTGTGAAGCCAACAAATGCACGGGAGCTTTTCGCACAACCAGACATTGATGGAGGATTGATCGGAGGTGCTTCACTTAACGCACAAGATTTTCTCACCATTATTGATGCAGCCTGAAAACAGATTTAATCTTTGACCTATGACAAT
>JBFWSB010000399.1:0-3867 GCA_050248595.1 Kapaibacterium sp. (SeqCode) | reverse complement strand
GTAAGTCTAAAACCTAAAAATCTTTCACAATCCCCAATCCCCAATCACCAATCCCCAATCCCCAATCCCCAATCCCCAATCCCCAATCCCCAATCCCCAATCCCCAATCCCCAATCCCCAATCCTCACCCCCTCATCCGTTCCAACTTCTCTGCCATCCACCCCGCATACACTCCCTCCTCGATTGCTTGGCCTGCCCCTTCCATCAATCGCAAGTAGAAGTGGATGTTGTGAATGGTTGCCAAGGTTAGTCCTGTAATCTCATCCACGTTGAAAAGGTGGCGGATGTAGCCTCTGGAATGTTTGGTGCAGGTCTCGCAGCTACAATCAGGATCGAGTGGAGAATCATCATTCCGATGCTTCGCATTCCTGATATTCAGCTTCCCGAACGACGTAAAGATGGTTCCATTCCGGGCGTTCCGTGTCGGCATAACGCAGTCGAACATATCAACTCCTCGGGCAACACACTCCAACAAATCTTCCGGTGTTCCAACTCCCATCAGGTAGCGGGGACGATCCTTTGGCAAGAGAGCGGCGGTATGCTCAGTAGTCTCGTACATTTCACTGGTGGCTTCACCAACAGCCAAGCCACCTATCGCGTAGCCGTCGAAGCCAATCTCTTGCAGTCGCTCTGCACTCTCCTGCCGTAAATCCTTGTGCGTTCCACCTTGAGCAATGCCGAATAGAAACTGGCGGTGGCCGTAGGGGAATGGTGTTTTGGCGTGATGATCTGCGCCTCGTTTTGCCCAGCGCATTGATCGCTCCATTGCCTCGCGGTGGTGTGATTTATCGCTCAACGCAGGAGGACACTCATCCAGCACCATCGCAATGTCGCTCCCGATGATCCGCTCGGTCTCGATAACGTTCTCCGGTGTGAAGAGGTGAGCTGATCCATCGATATGTGATTTGAACTGCACACCCTCTTCGCTAATCTTCCGCAAATCCTTGAGCGAAAAGACTTGGAAACCACCCGAGTCAGTGAGGATTGGCCGATCCCATGCCATGAACTTGTGGAGTCCCCCCATCTCACGCATCGTCTCATTGCCGGGACGAAGGTATAGGTGGTAGGTGTTGCCGAGAATGATTTTCGGATCGATGTGGTAGAGATCATTTGAGCGAAGCGTCTTCACTGCACCTCGCGTCCCCACCGGCATGAAGACCGGTGTGTCGACGCGACCATGATCGGTTACGAAGTAACCTCTCCGGGCGTTGCTCCCGGAATCGGTATGTGTCAGAACAAATTCCATCGGGGCGAAGATAGAGGTTTACCCCGAGAGTCTACACGGTCTACTTGGTGAACCTTTGTGTTCTTGGTGGTGGAAAATTTCTACTGCCAAGAACACAAAAAAGCACCAAGGTTAATCGTTGACGATCGAGTTCCAGACTTCGGTGGTGTCGTGGATTGAGAGACTGAGTTTTACTTCTTCGTCCAGACGATACTTTGCGCGAGTTTCGAGGAAGATGAGGTCACCATCTACGTTTAGGTAGAAGCGGAGTGGTTCTTCGGCTGGTAGGTTAACTCCCCAATCAGGATCATCTTTAATCTTGACAACGTTCGAAATCTCTCCCGGCAGCAGTTCTCCCGCAATCAGGACATCTCCCCACCTGACATTCTGAATCTTCGCCCCACTCACTGAATTTCGGACACGAATCTCTCCCGGATTATCGCAGCCTACAATCAAGAGTGTAGAGAGCAAAAAGAGAGTTGATAATATTCTACTATTCATGTTGATTCTTACGAAGTAAATAGTAAGTAGTGTAA
The DNA here is from genome assembly GCA_050248595.1 of Kapaibacterium sp. (SeqCode). GTDB lineage: Bacteria > Bacteroidota > Ignavibacteria > OLB7 > OLB7 > JAGWAZ01. Next base: position 2,106 of record JBFWSB010000399.1, on the reverse strand, counting down.
TTGCTAAAAGATGGGTATATCAAACGATCCTAAGTAAAGATTTACTCCTCCCTCATCAATCGTGAATAGCTGATAGATCCTCGGCAGTATCATCACGTGCTCACCATTAATATTCCTGAAGTGTAGCTCGGCGATCTCCGCTACATAGTCTCCCGGCTCTAATCGCAGCCGCCTGTTAAGGTAGCTTGAGTAGTCTCCAGCCGTCTCGAACGTGTCAGCCCGCAACTGATACCCAGCCGTGACCAAGTAGTTGACCTCTCTGTCGCTGACCGAATAATCTCCCTGAACCTGCGAAACAATCCCATCTGTGTTGAGTGAGTCCGAGGTGAAGACTCCCCAACGTTCAGAGTTTACGTTGATTACAACTGAATCGAGACGGTTGAGGACGATGCTCCGGCCATTCTGATCCACCAAGCGAATCACGAAGAGAAGGTTCCGTAGTTTGTGCTGATTATTGGAGTTGTCGACAATTGCTCCTTCCACACCAGTGATCCCAGTGTCGCATCCTGTCCAGAGAAAGAGTAAGGGGAGAGTAGCAAGAATTTTAGTCACAAGAGAGTGTCTACGCAAATAGTTAATCATTGCATACGGAAATTTAGTTGCGTGCATAACTAACGAACAGGGCAATGACACACGAGGGTGAGAGATATAACACGAGAAGTGATTTTTTTTGAGATCCACTATCTGCCATCTTCGAACAATCCTGAAACAGTATCTTGAACTTTTCGAGAAATCAACAACGACATGCTCGCGACAAATAGACTACAACGTTCGGCAGGTATCCTGCTCCACATTACTTCCTTGCCTGGTCCATACGGAGTAGGGGATATGGGGCCGGAGGCTATTCGCGTTCTCGACTTTATGGTAAAGGGTAGAATGTCGTGGTGGCAGGTTCTACCCTTGAATCCTCCCGGTTACGGGGCGTCACCCTATCAGTCATGGTCTGCCTTTGCTGGAAATCCACTCCTGATAAGTCCAGATCAAATGATTGAAGATGGCTTCCTCCGCCACTCCGATCTGGCCTCTCTTTCCCGACTTGAATCGACAGATCGTGTCGACTTCGAGCAAGCGCGAGAGGTGAAGCAGAATCTTCTCAGGACAGCTTTTGCCCAGTTCGTTCCGGACGACGCATATAGGGCGTTCTGCCAAGCGGAGAGCGCGTGGTTAGATGACGCAGCACTCTACAAAGCACTAAGCAACCACTACGATGGGCGTCCCTGGACTGAGTGGGATCGTGATGTTTCGCGTCGTGAGCCTGAAGCATTAAAGAAAGTAGAGGGAATCCTGCGCAGTGAAGTAGAGTTCCAACGCTTCTCGCAATACCTTTTCTTTCTTCAACATGTTAGGCTAAAGCGAGAGGCGAACGAACGTGGGATCGGGTTGATTGGAGACATACCGATCTTCGTCGCCCACGACAGTGCAGATGTCTGGAGAGACCAACATCTCTTTCACTTGGATGAAGAGGGTGAGCCAACCGTTGTGGCTGGAGTCCCCCCAGACTATTTCAGCAAGACTGGTCAGCGGTGGGGAAATCCCCTCTACCGATGGGATGTAATGAGGGAGAGTGGGTATCGCTGGTGGATCAATCGTCTTCAGATGAACCTGCGACTCTACGACATTGTTCGGATCGATCACTTCCGTGGCTTTGAGGCCTACTGGGAGATACCAGCAGCCGAGAAGACAGCAGTGGGAGGGAAGTGGGTAGAGGGTCCCGGGGCTGACTTCTTTGAGCGGGCGTTGAGCGAACTTCACCAACCACAAATCTTGGCGGAAGATCTTGGAGACATTACACCGGAGGTTGAGATGCTTCGGGATCAGTTCAATCTTCCCGGCATGAAAGTTCTACAGTTTGGTATTGGTGACCCTTCCAGCACTCACCTTCCCCACAACTTCCTTTCCCCCCACACAGTGGCCTATACTGGAACACACGACAACAACACAACGCTCGGGTGGTGGAAGGATTTGGATAAGCGTGGGAAGCGATTCCTTCGGGAGTATAGTGGCAAGTCATCACTCGGGAGGACGAGGCGGAGAGATCTAGTAGAGGAGATGATACGGCTTACCATAGCTTCTACTGCGAATCTTAGATCGGAATAGCACACGTCT
>JBFWSB010000398.1:0-3871 GCA_050248595.1 Kapaibacterium sp. (SeqCode) | reverse complement strand
GAAACAGATCGAGAGTTCATTGCGAAGTTCAGGGAAAACTTATCGTTCCACCTCACCGAAGATCAAATAGCACACCGGATTGAACACTCCATCGAGTTCCAGGCACTCTTCCTCCGACATCTCTTTCCCGATCGTCCAATCCGAATCGTCCCAATTTTGGCCAGCTCTCTCTATGATTATGTGGAGACCGGTCGTGGAGGGGCTGAAGAGGACGAGAGGCTCAACGAACTCTACACAAACCTATCCCGTACTGCCACTGAACTGAACCGCAAAGTCTGTTGGATTGCGAGCGTTGACTTCTGCCACGTCGGCAGAAAGTTTGGAGATTCTTTTGACGCTCGAACAATTCTCGACAAGGTTCGCAGACATGATGAGCGATTAATTGAGGCGGCGACTGAGTGTGATGCAGGAAAGTTTCTCCAGAGACTTGTTGATGTTCGGAACGAGTACAAAGTCTGCGGTGTCTCGCCAATGTACGCGATGCTCCGCGCAGCCGAGCTTAAGCGTGGAGAGTTACTGGCATACGATCAGTGGGATGAAGAGGAGACCGATTCTGCAGTTTCGTTTGCAAGCATGGCCTTCTACCGTTGAGAACAACTGAGAACAACTTTACCTGAATGATTCTTTTTCTCCCCATTATCCCTTCCACGTTCGGACATGTCGGGCAAACATTCTTCTCTCGGCAACAGGTTCCCTGCGCTTTTGCAAAAGGGATCACGTATCTTGCCACTCGACTACTACTCTGTGCAATAATTACCTGATGAAGCAATCCCAAATCGGTCACTTTCTTGAAGACCCCATCAGGAGATTTCAGATCTCCCTGCTGATGCTTCTCATGCTGGTTGCAGGGGGAACGATAGGCTATATCCTTCTGGAAGGGATGCAGGGAATTGACGCTCTCTACATGACGGTAATCACTATCACTACCGTCGGTTTCGGAGAAGTTCGACAGCTATCCCCTGAGGGTCGCATCTTTACAATCCTTCTGATTATTCTCGGGGTTGGTGTAGGGGCGTGGGCAATTCGCAACGGCGTAGAAATCGTACTTGGAGATACCCTTTGGCATTCAGTGCAGCAGAAGAAAATGAACAAAATCATCAAAGAGCTTTCGGGACACTATATCATTTGCGGCTACGGACGGATCGGCAGACAGATTGCTCGCGACATGGCTCTGCGCAATGAACCGTTTGTTGTGATCGACCAGAATGCTGAACGCATCGAGTGGATAAGAGAAAAAAATATGCTCTATGTTCTCGGAGATGCAACGCACGATGAGATGCTGATTGAAGCAGGGATTGAGCGGGCGGGAGGATTAGTAGCTGCACTCAACAGCGATGCCGACAATGTGTTGGCCGTTCTCACAGCTCGCGGCCTAAATCCTAACTTGCAAATAGTAGCTCGCGCAGGGGACGAAACCGTGGAGAACAAACTCCGAAGAGCCGGAGCAGATCGCGTTGTAAGTCCGTATGCAATCGGAGGACACAGACTTGCTTTAGCAATACTGCAACCGACTGTGCATGATTTTTTCAACAGGGTGTTCAATGTTGAGCAAGCAGATGTTGATATTGGTGAGATACCGGTTCTAACATCGTCTCCCCTGAAAGGTAAAACAATCGCTGAGTGCGACCTGAGAAACTCGTGGGGACTAATCGTTATCGGTATCAGAAAGACCGACGGGACCTTTAATATCAGCCCTGACGCACGCCATCCAGTTGAAGAGGGTGAGACCCTAATTGTGATTGGACCTCCCGAGCTTATCTCCAACTATAAACAACGCCAAATGTAGAAGGCCGGATGTAGAACTCTCTACATCCGGCCTCTTATCATACAAATCTCTATGGCTTTATAGGCACTTCATACGTTGTGCCCTACCACTGATTACTTCTGGAAAAGTCCTACAAACAGACCGAAGTGTACGTTCAGTCCGTCAGCACTTACGTCGGGAACATCCGCAATCTCTGAGCCAGAGGGATCGGTCCAAGTTCCGCCGAAGTTCAGCCCATATCCAGCACCGCCCCGCAAGAGCACGTAAGAGTTGAAGGCAAAATCCACCGTCAACGTTGGTTGTAAGTGGAGGGAGTTCCGCGTGATGTGTGCGTATTGAATCAAGGAATCGGCAGCTGCTCCCGGCGCGTTAAATCTCTCCGGATCAAAAATATTGGTGAAGGGGACTCCGGCTGTTCTCGTCTGGTTCAATTCAATCTCGCTCGAACTCCGCCCAACCATCACACCGGGAAACAACATCAACCCATCGGCTGGAAGAAAAATTGCATACTCAAGCTGAGCGGCAATCACCCCAGCACTGTAGCGCATTGTCCGCTCGTACTGACCGTTAGTGCCGGCAACTTCGGAGCTAACTTCCTTCATCCCTCCCACTGCATATACACCAAGCCGTGTGTTCGGAATCACAACTCCGCCGACGAATCCACCACCACCACCAAGCAACATCGGTCCGCTAAAGGCATTCTGCTCCATTCCGAAGTTGGTTGCCAACGTATTCAACTGATCGTAGTTGACGAAGGAAACCATCCCAAGATATCCCCCACCGAATCCGATATATTTGATTTCGGCCTCTTCTACAAGAATACTATCAAAGTTAAAATCATCGAATTCCTTCCCGTCATCGTCGGGAGGCTGTGCAATGGCCGTGCCGATGCTGAAGAAGAAGACAATCATGGCTCCTAACAAGGGGAGGCCATACGTTCTGAAAAATCGCGTCATATTCATTTTTTCCTTTCTGTGTAAAGAGAACATTTCTCACTCTACCCAATACAGTCGTCTTCATACCCAACGCAAAGACATCTGGCAGAGTGCTTCTACGATCAATACGCATCAAACAGTCCGAACTGGAACGTCAGACCGAGATGCGCACTAAATGGAGCAGTGGCTGGAACCAACGTCCGACCATCTAAATCAACATCTACTGGACGTTGAAACTCTTCCTTATACAGTTTATTGAGAGGGAAACCGAGACTGATATCCAACCCAAGCCAGTAGCTCTTCTCATCTATTAACGTCAACGTTCCGTTTAGCCGCGGTTCCAGAAGAAGTTCCAACGCATCTGTGGCAACTTCCTGTGTTTCATCTACCGCAACGTTTGAACCCGCTGTGCGAGGTTTTGGTTCCGACGCACTCATCGGAATACCGATGTTTAACGAAAGGCCAAGCGAAGAATAGGAAAAGCCAGGCTGCACGTAGAGGTAGGTAACACTATAGAAACGAGGGTCAAGCAATGAATCCTCCTTGACACCAGGATTGCGAATATCGATACCCGTATTCAAGAATGTGGACATTTCAGTTGAGAGAGGATAGGTAATGTTCAATCCTGCCCTGAGTGCAAATCCGAGTGCGGCCTCATCCTCTTTATCTAACGTCCCTGCTGGAAGCGAAATGCCGGGGGCAACACCAAGGCCAACACTGAACTTTGAGGTTGCTCCGGCTTCGGTGTAGCGTGATTGTGCTTCCACGTTGGATGCAACGCAGGCAGAGAATACCAGAATACATAGTGACAATACTATCCGTTTCATTGATCTGCTCCTTGTCTGAGTTCTTGTGAATCTGATTCTATCGTCTGATTGTTTTGAACGCTTCAACGTCAAGATCGGTTCTCCTCGTGAGAACTCCCCACCCACTCTCGTGTACATCGACTATCCATACCAAAACCGAAGCTGTTGCTTTCAATTGTACTGAACGAAGAGTCAGAAGAACTCAGTTTTCTTTATACCTACGATAACAACAGCAGCTATACCGACATTTCCTGAAATGGCTTAATCGCGTTCAGTCCCTGGAATAAGAAATTCAAAACGAAAGCCAACCAGAAGCGAAACGTTTCTCCAGTCACCGAACGATTCAACGATATCAGATCGGAAGA
>JBFWSB010000397.1:0-3873 GCA_050248595.1 Kapaibacterium sp. (SeqCode) | reverse complement strand
CACCTAAGCTAAGCCTTACAGCTTGCTCAATCTGTTGAAACTCTTCGTAGGGAAGATCGGGAGAGTCTCCAAGATTCACCATCATCTAGGCAGTCTTATCCAGCACCCTCTTCCAACGATCTTCCCCATGCCTTTGTTTTAGTGCCTCAGCAAAGTGAGGAACTTTCTGTTCGATCTTCTCTGGATCGAGCATCTTCACCTCACGTGCAGATGTTTCGATATTCCAGCGGAGCTTCGTTCCAAGCGTCATCAGCCGACCTACCCTCTCTGGATAGTGTCGCGCAAGGTACAGCCCGACATAGCCCCCCATACTGAAACCGAAGATATCGACCGTGGCACACCCTGAGCGCTCCATCCAGCGAAGCACATCGTCGGCAAAGAGTCGGATACTGTAGGGTTCTGCCGGCATCATCTCCCCACCGTGACCAGTAAAGTCAATTGCATCGAGAGTAAATTGATCGGCAAGTGCCGCCATCAATGGTTCGAATTCTCTCTTCGTGTAGAGAGCACCGTGGAGAAAGAGTAACATCAGATTCAAGTCAAAGTGAAAAAATCAAAAGTAAAGAAAAGGAAGGTCTCTCCCCTAATGCTCATCCTCACCTTTGCGGAGCAACCGAAGAGCGTGGGGAAGAACTGGCAGAACTACCTCTAAACATTCTCGCACCCCCTTCGGTGAACCGGGAAGGTTTAGGAGAATTGTTCTCCCAGCAATGCCGCAGACTGCTCGGGAGAGCATGGCATAGGGTGTCTTGGCCAGCGAGGCCGCACGAATCGCTTCGGTCAATCCATCGGCTCGCCGTTCGATTACTGCGAGCGTTGCCTCCGGGGTTACGTCGCGTGGAGCGAACCCAGTTCCTCCAGTTGTGAGAACGAGAGGAACATCGTTGGCAACACAGTTGCGCAAAGCATTCTCAATCAGTTCGCGGTCGTCAGGAATTACTTCAATGCGGAGAACTTCAATCCCTTTCTCCTGAAGCATCTGGGCAGCTTCCGGTCCAGAAAGGTCTTCCCTCTCCCCGGCTGCTGAGCGGTCGCTGACAGTAATCACCACACCACGCAAAGCACTTTCACTCCCTGCACAGAATTCACTACTCACTATACCGCTCCAGCTTGAACGACTCCCCGAGATACTTCTTCCGAACTTCAGGATCCTCGGCAAGCTCCTGCGTGTGGCCACTTCGGAAAATTTCACCATCGATCAGGATATAGGATCGGTCGGTAATCGAGAGCGTTTCGTGAACGTTGTGATCCGTAATTAAGATGCCGAGACCTCGGGCGCGGAGCGAGCGAATGATCCCCATAATCTCCTCGATAGCTAAGGGATCAATTCCAGCGAAAGGTTCGTCGAGCAACATGAACTTTGGCTCGGCGGCAAGTGCTCGCGCAATCTCGGTACGGCGACGCTCTCCACCAGAGAGCATGTAGCCCATCTGCTTTCGGATGTGTGTGATAGAGAATTCTTCTAACAGTTCATCTACACGTTCTCTCCGCTTGCGACGAGGATACTTCACAAGTTCGAGAATAGCCATCAGGTTTCCCTCCACTGTCATCTTCCGGAAGACCGAAGCCTCCTGTGGGAGATAACCGATTCCCCGCCGCGCTCGACGATACATGGCAATGTTGTCGATCCGCTGCTCATCCATGAAGACCTTCCCCTCAGTCGGCCTGACCATGCCAACGATCATATAAAACGTTGTAGTCTTGCCCGCTCCGTTCGGACCGAGCAACCCGACAACTTCTCCTTGGGAAACGTGGAGAGAGACATCCCGCACGACACGCCGCTTCTTGTAGCTTTTCACCAAATGCTCAGCATTTAGAACGAGCGGAACAACTCCGCTCGACTCCGCTGCTCTATTTGTTGCAACGATTTCCTGCACCTCTTCCACGTGCAATTCCTCCTATCGACGTTTTGTAAGAGTCAACTTTTTCTCCAACACTTCCCCCTTACGGAGCACCTTCAGGCTGAGTGTATCTCCAACGCGCGCATCATATACAACAAAGTAGAAATCTTCGTGCGTTCGCACTTTAGTTCCGTTGACTTCGGTGATCACATCACCTACTTCAAGCTCAGCTATCGTAGCTGGTGAGCGGGGTGCAACTTCAACAATCACCGCCCCTTCGGTACTCTCAAGTTTCAGATACTTTGCGATGCTGTTATCTATCGAACCGACGTTCATGCCAATCCAGAAATCGCGGTCGATCTTCCCATACGTTTTTAGCTCATCAACAATTTCCATCACACGCTTGATTGGGACGGAGAAGCCGATGCCGATAGATCCCGCACCACGATAGCTCTGGGCAGTAGAGTAGATCACCGTATTCATCCCAATCACTTCCCCGAGCGCATTCATCAACGGCCCACCAGAGTTTCCTGAAGAGATCGCCGCATCTGTCTGGATCATTCCAACATAGACCCGGTCTTCTTGAGGACGTAGGTTGACATTGGTGTTCGAGACAACCCCAACAGTAACCGTAGGTTTTGCGTTAATGTCGAAGAGACCGAATGGATTCCCGAGGGCAATTGCCCACTCCCCAACCATAACATCGTCTGAATTCCCAATGGAAAGATAGGGGAAATTCTCCCCATCAATTTTTAGGAGTGCCACGTCCGAGGCGCGATCAGTTCCAATCACCGTTGCCTCGTGCTCCTTACCATCTGTGGTTGTCACAACAACCTTTGTTGCTTGGCCGGCAACGTGGTCGTTGGTAATGATATAGCCATCTGGAGAGACGATAAATCCTGAGCCAAGTCCGTGTAGCTCTTGCCGATACGTCCGGGATCCTCTGCGAGGGAACATATCCATAAATTCTTGAAAGAATGGATCGGACTCAAACGCAGACCATGGATCCATCCCCCGCACCTCACGAACCTCGGTGACGTTGATGCCAACAATCGCTGGGGCAACTCGCGCTACCGCTTCAGTGATTGCCGTCCGTCGTGACCGATCGATTGATTCGTTCGCTCGGTCGAGATTTCCTTTTAGCGAGTCAGCCTCGGAAGCACTGATTGTTTGAAGCTCCGGTGACGAATCTCTGTTCTGTGCTGAACACGAGGAGAGACCCCCCATCATCATTGCAGTGAAGATAGCGATCTGGGATAGCCGCATCGTAGTCTTTTGAAGAGTGGAAAGCATTGTGAAATATCTGTTCATCGTGAAAAAATTTAGAGCCGAACCACCTACCCAAGAACCCTTCATATTCCCCACCACACTTTGGTAGGTAAGAATCTCTTTCCTGAAGGAATCCCCGAAAATGTTCCGCTCGACAACAGTATACTGGTAACATTTAACCTTCAAAAAGGTCAATACCGGTAATATGTGCCGTTTTGACGAACAACGTATGTGGTTGTGACCTGTTCAACAATTCAAAATCGAAACATAAGATAACTCTGCCATTTTCAAGCACGAAAGTCACACGGTTAGCACAGCGTGGAATTGTTTTCCCGAGACGGGCGTAGTATCTTCGTTGACTATGGAAAAGATTACGGGACAGAAGTCCACACAACCCGTCTCAACAGAGCAGGTGGAGAGAGATCGTGGTCGAGGGGGAGGAGAGAAGCGTCGCCACCATCGTGACCGTGAAGGGGGGGAACCGCGAGCGAAACAGCAGCGAGGGAATACTACCCCTACTGAGCAACGATCACCCTTGATTTCCGTGGTCATCCCTCTCTACAATGAAGAAGAGTCACTCGATGAACTTGGTGAACGCCTTGCTCCAGTGTTGCAGAAAATGAGTGGCGGATCGTACGAGGTCATTTTTGTTGACGACGGCTCTACTGACTCTTCCTACGAAGTTCTGCGGCGACTTAACAGAAAGGACAAACGATTCAAGGCAATCCGATTCCGGGCGAACTATGGGAAGTCAGCAGCCCTC
>JBFWSB010000396.1:0-3866 GCA_050248595.1 Kapaibacterium sp. (SeqCode) | reverse complement strand
GGCCACCCTTCAATACCTTCGCTTCCGTTTCAATCTCGATCTCTACAGTATCACCATTATGTCCCGGATTAGAGTAGAGTCCTCTAATGCAAAACTCAGCCTCCTCTTCATCAAGAATTCCTGTCCCCCTCAACAAAATTCTTCTGGTATAGTCGCAACCATTCGTTAGGAGAAAAGCAACCGAGTCGGTGACTTCACCAACGTTTGTTGGACTGAAGGTTACGGGAATAGAGAGAAGCTCTCCCGGTTCGAGTCTGACTGGGAAGTTGATGCCCGACAAATCCAACTCGAATGGAAGCTTGGGGAGCGAACCGAGAGTTAAGTCGAGAGGAACCAGTGAATTGTTTGTGATATTCAAAAAGCGAGATGCAACCGAATTGACTGGAACATCGTTCGGGAAGAGGCCGGAACTGACGATAAGGTTTGGCTCAACAGACTCACCACGAAGGGGGAACAGGAGAGTATCTAAGCATGGTTCGAGAACAACTTCGAGTGTGTCGCGATATTCACCGGCAGTGGTTGCAGCAAATTGAAGTGGAAGATCGAGCGATCCACCATCTGGCACTTCCGCCCCCACCAAGAGAATTGAGTCGAGCAACGTAACCTCACCAAAGCTACCTCGAAGCCGAATGGACTTGACCCGAACAGGATCTATCGTTGTTCCACTCCAAGAGAGTGATATGGTATCGAACGATCTATTTGCAGGATCACATGCAAGTTGTGGTGCAAAGGTTATGCTGTCTCGGTCTCCCTTGAGAACAACTCCATCAATTGTCCCCCGCAACTCAACATCGAGTGTGTCTTGGCAAGGGGAGGTTACTATTCTGATTCGTTCAACCGAACTTCCGGCTTGGTTCGGCTGAAAGCGTAGAAAGATTCTGACTGAGTCGTTAGCTGCGACAACCTGGGGGAAAGGTGGAGAGAGGATGGAAAGACCCGATGTCACCAATCCATCCACAACTGTGATCTCCTGCCCTGTGTTGTTCCGGAGCACAAATGATGTGTCGTGTGAAGAGGTGCAGGCTTCTAACACCCCGATATCGAGGATGTCCTCATCTACTGTCAACTTCGGTATGATATGCTCTCCCATCAGGAAAACGCGAAGTGTATCTTCGCAACTTCCAACAGTGAAGGGGATTAACAACTCTTGCCCTTCTACCCCGACGTTGAACGGAGTATAGCGGAGGCAAATTCTGACTGTGGAATTTGGATCGACCCTTGTTGGGATACTACTTAACCCACACTGAATCAACTCGAATGGAGGGGCAAGTGTGATGTTCCCAAGCACAACTGGGAGAGCCGAAGGATTGCTGATTTGAATCAACGAGTCGAGAGCCAGTGGCAAGTTTTGGCACGAAATCACTCGCCCGAAGTCGATTGTATCGTGGTTCACCGTCGGGAGGGAGAGTGCAGATTGTGAACCACGCAAAATGATGCTGTAGGTTGTGTCGCACGGCTGAACCTCGAGTAGAAGTTTCGCTTCAAAATCACCCTCTTGATCGGGAAGGAACTTCAACGGCAAGATCAATTCTCCGTTTGGTAGAATAGTGTCGGGGAGTGCCACTCCCCCACCGAGGAGAAAGCCTGTTCCGGCAATTGTTCCACTTCTCAGAATGATGTTTACCCCACTTCTATTCTTGATCGTAATCGTGGTGTCGTGCGACTTCTCGCAAAACCCAAGAGGTGCGAAGAGAACTGTGTCCGGAATCCCCTCTACACTCACCTTCTCTCCTCGTCCTGTTAACGGAATATGAAGCGATTGAAAATCGCACTCGGCAACGGGAACATCTAACTGACCGTTGAAAAGGCCGGAGTTATTTGGTGAGAACTTAACCCGAAGGGAGACACTCTTATTCTCCGGTATCTTCAAAGGGAACGTTGGAGGTTGTTCAATACTGAAAACATCTCCCCCAGAACTGAACGTTGGTTGCAACACCGTCACTGAATCGCGACCGTTGTTGAAGAGGGGAATAACAATTGTACTGTCACTACAGACCAAAACTTGACCGAAGACAAGTCCGGGTAAGGGCTGAAGCGATTGCGCAAGTCTTCCGGCACGAAGGGCAATCGATATTTGACGCTTCCCGATAAGTGAGTCGGTGCTGCCAATCAATATTTCGTTCTCACTAAAGCCGACACCGTTAGTGCTGTAGCGAATCACGTAGAGAAGAGAGTCTCCCGGAAGAAGGGCAATGTTCGTAATATCATCTGGCTCGAGAAGTGTGAACTTTCCGTCGGTTGTACGGAGAAAGTTCTGGTCGATAATCAACGTGTCGTTTCCGTCGTTGTAGACGTAGATTGAATCAACGATAACTGTATCGCAGGCGAGTGTGTCGAAAATGTGAAGTGGTGGCACAACCAGGTTTGGCCGCTTGTTGAGCGACCAGATTAAGAGGTAGCCATCCGATTCTGTTCTCGACGTTTTGTTCAACGTACTATCGAACGGAAAACGTGTCAGTGGAAAGTTCTCTGAGCGGGTTATCCCAGTTAGGTAGATGTCACCATACGATGTCAGCAGGAAGTGCCCCGCTGTCTCTTCATCCTCGCTTCCGCCGATAACACTTGCCTGTTCCATGTTGAGACCAGTAGGGGCAAGCCGAACTATAGCGATGTCTCGTTTCCCAAGTCCCGGCGTCTGCTCCCCATCTCCGATGATGGGGAAGATGTCGCTGGCAGTGCTCCCCACCAACACAGCACGTCCAGCTTGGTCAACCGCAATCCCCGTTCCTCGGCTAACTGCATCGGAGGAGAGGTAGAGACTGTAGTCAAGTCCGCCAGACAGAGCGTTGATCTTTGTGGCAAACCACGAGCCGGGAGAGGATAATCCGACATTGTCTGGATAGTCACCCGAGGTTGTCTCTCCAGTGATATACATGTTGCCAGTTCTATCAACAGCTATCGCGCGCGAGAAATCATCACCAGAGCCTCCAACTAACGTTCCGAAATCTAAGACAGAGTGATCGAATCGGAGCTTGAGAGCAAAGGCATCGAAGCCCCCAACACGAGACGCAGCCGTTGTCTTCGGGAAGCCGTTGGAAGCAGTGTACCCAGTGATAAAAGTTGCACCACCCGGCTCCAACTTCATGTTGGAAGCAAAGTCGTTCCCTGCACCACCTAAATAACTTCCAGAGATTACGGCGTTCGCATTGGAAGTGAGGCGCAGGACAAAGGCGTCGATCCCTCCGTTTGGACTGGAGTCGAAACTTCCCGTTGTTGGGACTGGCAGGTCTGTTGAGGAGCTGTGGCCAACAATCACCAGTTCATTTTGGACGTTGATGTCGAACGCAACCACAGTATCCTCACCACTGCCTCCAATAAAAGTTGACCAAATAAGATCCGATCCATCAGGTTTGAGTGCGAAGATGAATCCATTGGTTCCGAGCGGAGGAAGTGAGGTAAGTGCGCCGGGACGAACAGGGAAGTTGCCCGAGGTAGTAACTCCGGCAACGATCACTTCGCCGGCAGAGCCGATGCGCACACCACCAACAGGATCGTCGTTACCCGTCCCCCCCACATACGTTCCCCAGATGAGCCTCTGGCCAGTTGGATCGAACTTGGCAACGAAGATATCTCGCGACCTGTTTACGAGGTCGTAGGCCTGGCTAAAGACCTTAGGAGTAGTAGGAACGTCTTCCGACGTAGTGACACCTACGATGTAGATATTGCCCGATTTGTCGACAGTAACCCCACGCCCTCTATCAAACCGATCTCCACCAAAATAACTGCCATATCGGTGTTGCGGAACCGACTGCGCAGCAACCGAACATAGTGAAAGGAGTGACAGGATTCCTGTCACCATTAGAAGAGACATTCTATATGGTTGTCTTCTCTTCACTACTTCATTTTCTTGCTTCAAGAAAAACTGA
>JBFWSB010000395.1:0-3908 GCA_050248595.1 Kapaibacterium sp. (SeqCode) | reverse complement strand
ACTTCATTGCTGAGAGTGGTTCTGTGTGGCATTCTGAACAGTTGAACCGTTCGATATGTTGTGTTCGATCCTCTACAAAAAAGGTGTCGACATCGCCGAGGCTCATCCCCTGCACCTTCTCGTAGGCCACACCCTCAAGCCAACGCTCCGAACTCAACCCTGTACTATTGTTCGGTTCGCTCTCCGCAGCAAGTTGATCCATCACTGAGTGTTGATCCTCCGGCCCACGGTGCTCTCCTCCTCCACAGCCGATTGCAAGAAATGCGAAGGATGCCGTAAAAGCGAATAGCAGAAAAGATCGCTCGATCTGGACTCTATGCTCGAAGGTTTGCGACATCATGGCAACTTGTCTCCTCCCGGCCGCCTCCAGATTTCATCCTCTGTTGAAAGTGCATGGCACTGTCGGCAGTTGATTCGATCCGGGTGAGTTGTTCTGATTTCTTGCACCGCCCCAGGCCCGGCATGGCAGGCAATGCAGTTCTCCCGCATTCTAATCTTGTGAGGAATCGGGGGTGGCCCCCCCGGCAGTGCCCCCCCTCTGAGAGACGTCCACGCAATCGGTTCGAACGTACTCGTCCTAAACACTCCGTCGGTTCTCTCAGGATTGTGGCACTGGCGACAGTTCTTTAAATCTGGATGAGGTGTCACCGGAGTGTAGGCGTTGAACTTCGGGACGTAGCCCCCCTTTCCATGGCATGTAAGACAGTTATCTCCACCGAAACTTCTGTCGTCGTCAACATCGTGGGGAATGGTCGGTGGTCCCCCTTCGTAGGCGCGCCGCGCTCGGAAGGAGGCAAACGTTCTACCTCCTTCTGCTGAAGACTTCAAGAAACTCTGAGCAACACCGCTATACTCAAAACCGGAAATCTCTCCCACCAATTTGCTCGGGACTGAAGGTTGTACCACCATTCCACTCTCTCCACCTTCAGCCAAAGATTCTACGATACTTTCGCCGACGACGAAGATGCTCGACGCCATCAGGAGTATCGAGAGCGCGATGATGACATATCGACGTTCAGGCTTTCGATTCATGCCGAGATCCTCTCCACTCGAACAGCACACTTCTTGTAGTCTGGCTGCTTCGAGATAGGACAGAATGCGTCGAGAGTTAACTCGTTCACTAAGTAGGCTTCGTCAAAGAATGGGACGAAGACTTGTCCTCTGGCTGGAATACCTCGTTCGTTGATGCTTGCAGGAATTACCACTTCACCACGCCGTGTGGTGAGCTTCACTCGCTCGCCATTACCGATCCCGAGACGTGCAGCATCTTCTGGATGTATCTCAACGTAGGCACTCGGCATTCCTTGGTGGAGTATTGGAATGCGACGTGTCATCGATCCGGTGTGCCAGTGTTCTACAACTCGTCCTGTATTTAGCCAGAAGGGGAAGTCTTCATCGGGAACTTCTGGTGCAGCCTCATAGGGACGAAGCCAAAGCCATGCACGGTGATCTGGCTTGCCGTAGAAATCGAACGGACTCCCCTCAACCTCAGGCTTTGCTGCCGGATCGTAGTCGGCATTGTATCGCCACTTTGTCTCCTTCCCCTCAACAAATGGCCAGATTACTCCGGAACGTTCCTTCAAGACTTCATACGGAGCCATCCCATGCTTGGCTCCTGCGTGGAAGCGACTATACTCTTTCCAAATCTCTTCGATGTGTGTTTCATAACTCCAGGGGAAGAGTTGTTCGTAGCCGAGTCTCCGAGCAACCTCAATTAACTGCCACGTGTCGCTCATTGCCTCGCCCGGAGGAGTGAGCATCTGCTGGAAGTGTTGTGTCCGCCGCTCCGAGTTTCCGAACATTCCCTCCCGCTCGATCCACATAGCGGAGGGGAGAATCACGTCGGCAATGTCGGTGGTTGGTGTTGGGTAGACATCCGAGACAACGATGAAACGTCCCTCCTTCTCAACACCGTCACGGTAGCGATTCAGCTTCGGCATTGTCACCATCGGGTTGGTCACCTGAATCCAGGTGAAGCGAAGGTCACCTCGGTCGAGGGCACGGAACATCTCCACGGTGTGGAGCGATGGCTTCGACGGGATATTCTCCACCGGCACACCCCATATTTCGGCAGCCATCTTTCGGTCTTCCTCGTTTGTCACCATCCCGTGCGGCAACTTGTGGGTGAGCGTTCCAACTTCGCGCACAGTGCCACAAGCACTCGGCTGACCGGTTAACGAGAACGGACTATTGCCGGGTGAGGCAATTTTGCCAACCAAGAGATGGATGTTGTAGACAAGGTTGTTAATCCACGTACCCCGCGTGTGTTGGTTCATCCCCATACACCAGAGGCTCATCACCTTCTTTCCAGGGTCGCCGTAGAGAGCAGCGATGTAGCGAATGTCGGCTGCGGCAACTCCGGAAAGTTTTTCCACCTTCTCCGGTTTGTAATCCTCTAAGAAATTTTTCAGATCGTCGAAATCACTCTCCGTCGCAGCATCCTCAAACTTGAACTTATCTTCAAGTCCGTAGCCGATATTTGTCTTCCCTCGCTTGAAGGAGACATGATTGGCAACGAACTCCTGATTGACCCAACCGTTGCGAATAATCTCGTAGCAGATAGCGTTTGCGATGGCTAAATCAGTTTGCGGAGCGAAGAGAATTGACTTATCGGCGGCCATGCTTGTGCGGGTTGTCCGGGTAGCCAAGTCGATGATCCGCGCCCCACGCTTCATCTTCTGGTCGAGGAGACGGGAGAAGAGGACAGGGTGCATTTCGGCCATATTGTTTCCCCAGAGAACGAAAACGTCGGCATGGTCGATGTCCTCATAACACCCCATCGGCTCGTCAAGTCCGAACGATGTCATAAAACCGGTAACCGCACTCGCCATGCAGAGTCGGGCGTTCGCCTCCAGATTATTTGTGCCGATTCCCCCCTTCATCAACTTCGAGGCAACGTATCCATCAGGTATCGTCCACTGCCCCGAACCGTAGATTGCCACAGAATCTTTTCCATGCTCAGCAATGGTCTCCTTCATCTTCGCTGCCACAATGTCGAGTGCCTCGGCCATTGGAACCGGAACGAGCGTTCCATCTTTGCGAACGTATGCTTGCCGCAATCTGTCTGCACCATACAAGGCGAGAATCGAGTGGTAACCCTTCACGCAACAGAGTCCCTTGTTCACTGAACTTGCAGGGTCTCCCTGAACGGCAACTGCACGTCCCCCCTCAACCGCAACCAGAAGGCCACACCCGACACCGCAAAAACGGCAGGGAGTTTTCTTCCACTCCACACCATCACCAACGATAGGAGTTGAGGATGGTGGAAGGTCCGCTCCCCTACTTTGACTATCCTCACCCTCTTGATTGAATGAGATCGATGGAAAAAAAGATTGAGCGGCAGATATTGCTGCACTTGCAGCGGCAAATTTGAAGAACGCACGTCGCTTCATCGGGCACTCCCTTCTGGCTGATGTTCGGGATCGTCGTAACCGGCAACCAGTGCGAGGAATGCAAGTGATTCCACTTTGTGCAAGGTTTGCTGCATCTCCTCTTCCTCGCGCGATCCAACTGTGTCGGTTACCAGTACCAGTAATTCATCTGCATCGGCAGTGTGAACCGTACAGCCTTCAATCTGTTGAAGACTCTTAACCAACTCTGCTCCTTCCCCCTCTACTGGGTAGACCAAATAGCTCATGATCGGCATGGTAAGCCAAAGATTTAAAGATTAAAGACTCTTTTGTCTTAAAATACAACTTATCATCATCTCCGCAAGTGTGCAGATGAGAAATCAGCGATTGATAAGATTGAAAAGGTCGACTCCGCTCTTGCTCAGATCAGCAAGCGTTGCCTTCGATAGAGTTCCGGCAATCTCTTTTCGTACCTGTTTCCACCAGGTATGAAGGGGGCACGGGTTATGTTCTCCACACTCAGGAAGACCTAAAAAACAATCGTGGAATAACCCCTCA
>JBFWSB010000394.1:0-3909 GCA_050248595.1 Kapaibacterium sp. (SeqCode) | reverse complement strand
GATGAAGGCAA
The DNA here is from genome assembly GCA_050248595.1 of Kapaibacterium sp. (SeqCode). Lineage (GTDB taxonomy): Bacteria > Bacteroidota > Ignavibacteria > OLB7 > OLB7 > JAGWAZ01. The sequence continues at coordinate 3,898 of JBFWSB010000394.1, read as the reverse complement.
CGTCGATCTCGTCCGGAAGGATTTGGATGGCAGTGATGACATCGCGATGGTTAAAGCGGGCAAGTTCTTCCGGTGAGGGGGCAAACTCTGTTGGAAGAACCAGATCGTCGAAGGCAATCTCAGCCTTCTCACCGAGAGCGACATCGTAGAGCCGGACGTTGTGTCCACGTTCGGTTAAAGCTTCGGCGATTCCCTTACCGGTCGCCATGGAAACATATCGTTCGGCAGATGTGCCGCCCAAGAGAACTGCAATGTTCATGTGATGGAATTCAAAGTTCAAAATGAAAAATTCAAAGACGAAGATACGGGGATTCGAGGGTTCACCCGTGTCGAGCGAAGACGTTACCAAGTCAAAGTTCAAAATGAAAAATTCAAAAGGAGGAAGTAGGAGATCGTTACTTGAAGTGGAAAGCCTTATAACGATCCGTGTATTCCAGAGAGATGCATCGGCGGCTCTCAGAATGACAGGTTGGGTTTTCTCATCGTTCATTCACCTATCTGTCACTCAGAACGGAGGCGAAGCCGGAGTGAAGAGTCTCGCAAGTGTTGTCGAGGAGTAGGTGTTTCTCTACAGTTCCAGCGAGATGCTTCGGCAGGCCTCAGCATGTCAAGTCGGATGCTGACGATAAACACGTGCAATGCCACTCAGAACGATGCGAACTCAGTCTACCACACAATCTCGGCTTCCACTTTTTTCATTTTTACTTTTGAATTTTGAATTCTCTCCCCTCTTTCCTCTCTCTTAATTTTGCATTTTTGGGGTTTACGTTTGAATTGAAATCCATTCTTCTGCCTATGAAACGGAAGCGATACGTTCTACTGACCTGTTCAATTCTTTTCCTCCTCCTCTTCCAAAACCTTTCCGCACAGCGGGGAGGAGAGAAGGGAAGAGAAGCTCCAGATATTCCGATAGTAACCCACGCATTAGCTATTTCCAATGTTCGGATCGTTGTCCGCCCCGGTCAGGTCATTGAACGTGGAACCGTTCTTGTGCGGGATGGCCTCATCGAATCGGTTGGAACTAACTTGACTCTTCCGTACGATGCGCGAGTAATTGATGGGACTGGACTTACTGTCTACGCTGGATTTATCGACGGCTATTCTTTTGCTGGAGCACCGAAACCGGAGAACCCAAACGATAGTGTAGCCAAGCCGGGTGATCCACCAAACGCTCGTGCTGGCATCACACCAGAAAGAGATATTCGAGAGCTTCTCAACAGAAAAGATTCGTTTATCGATTCCCTACGTCGCGTTGGATTCGGTGTGGCACATACAGCCCCTCGGGGTGGAATGTTGCCTGGAACTGGCGGACTTCTTTTGCTTGGTGGACGAGATACGAATCGGCTATTCCTGACAGGGGGAACGTCGTTAGTTGCAACGTTCGACGGTGCCAACGATGTCTACCCGGCAACGCCGATGGGGATTATGGCAAAGCTCCGCAATCTCTACCACCAAGCCGAGCAGTTGAAAGAGCAAGACCGATGGTTCAAGAGTAATCCAAACGGCTATCTTCGCCCGGACTACGATCCGGTTCGCTCTTCATTCTTCCCAACTATCGACGGATCAGTTCCGGTCTTCTTCCGGGTTAACGATGACCTTGAGGCACGCCGCGCACTTCTGCTCCGAAAAGAACTCGGCTTTCCGTTAGTTCTGGTCGGCTTGAAAGATGGACGTGATGTTGCCGACCTCATCCGAAACGAAAAACTTCCTCTCTTCCTCTCCCTCGACTTCCCAGAAGTAGTAAGTGAGGGGAGTGATTCGGCTACAAAGAAGAGCGACGGTAGTGAGAGTGAGACCGAAAGTGAAAAAGTTTCTCCCAGCGACAGCAGTTCCCGCAGATTGCCCCCGCCGATGAGTGTGGATGAGTACAATCGATTGAGCCAGAGAGTTGATAGCTACCTCGATATCGAGGGGGAGCGAAACCGACTGATTGCAATTCGGGATGAATCTCATCGCACGGCGGTATCGTTGCCGGCAGCATACAGTCGCGCCGGAACAAAATTTGGGTTCTCAACTGCTGGAACTAAAGGGAGTGCACTCCGGAGCAATCTTATCGAAGCAGTTCGGCACGGTTTACCGGAAGATCGTGCCTTAGCAGCACTGACAACCGATGCTGCCGAGATGATCGGTGCAGGGCGCGCGCTCGGCACAGTGGAGTCAGGCAAGATTGCGAACCTTGTTGTGACAACTGGTCCCTACTTCCACGACACAACGAAGATTCGGATGACTATTGTTGACGGCATCCTCTACGATTACTCAGATGAGGGAAAGAAGAAGAAGAAGGGGAAGAAAGATGATTCTGCTTCGGCAGGTGAGAAGATGCCGATCCTCTTCGCTACGAATGTTGCCGATCCGATTGTGCCGGGGCGCATCGTTGCAATGAACCGCGATCAGAGTGGAAATATCCTCATCAAAAATGCAACTGTGTTGACCGTAACGAAGGGAACGCTTGAGGAGACTGACGTGCTTGTGGAGCGGGGAAAGATTTCCTCTATCGGGAAAAATTTGAGTGCCCCCTCAGGGATAACAGTGATCGACGCCACCGGGAAGTACCTAATGCCGGGCATCATCGACGCCCACTCGCACATTGCCGTCAGTGGTCCGGTTAACGAGTGGACCAATCCGGTGACGGCAGAAGTGCAGATTGAAGATGTGATTGATCCCTACGACATCACGATCTACCGTGCACTTGCTGGCGGGGTCACGACATCGCACGTGATGCACGGCTCGGCTAACGCAATCGGTGGACAGTGTGAGACGATCAAGCATCGCTACGGAGAAGTTGATCCTGCGAAACTGAAGATGGAGGGAGCACCCCGCACGATCAAGTTTGCCCTCGGCGAAAATCCAACCAGAGTTCACGGACGAGGATTCGGTGTCCCCCCTTCAAGTCGTATGGGGGTTGAGCAGGTTTTTCGTGATGCGTTTACGAAGGCACAACGCTATATGATTGAGTGGGATCGCTACAACAAGGAGAAGGGGGAGAAGGGGACGCGACCAATTCCACCACAATATGATGAGCGGATGGAGGCACTTGCCGATATTCTTCGGGGAGAGATTTTGATTCACTGTCACTCATACCGAGCCGATGAGATCTTGATGCTGATGCGAGTGTTGAAAGATTTTGGGATCACGCGCATTACCTTCCAGCACGTAAACGAAGGGTTCAAGGTTGCTAAAGAGCTTGCCGCGTTCGGGGCGATGGCTTCGGTTTTCAGCGACTGGTGGGCCTATAAATTTGAGGTCTACTACTCAACTGCATACAACGCGGCGATACTTACGCAAAACGGTGTAGTAACGTCGATTAACTCCGACTCTCCAGAGCTAAACCGTCACCTCTACCACGAGGCGGCGAAGTCGATGAAGCATGGTGGTTTGACCGAAGATGAGTGCTTAGCAATGATTACGATCAACCCGGCAAAGCAGCTTGGCGTTGAAGATCGGATCGGTTCAATCGAAGTTGGTAAAGAGGGGGACTTAGCTCTCTTCAGTGGACATCCTCTCTCGATCTACAGCCAACCTGTTTTAACTGTCGTTGATGGTGTAATCCGCTTCGATGCGGAGAATGATCCGGACGATATGCGATTGAAGGTGAATCCAGAGGAGCGGATCAATGCGGTAATGGATGAGGGGGCTGGGGAGGATGATGGGTGTATGGAGGGGGTAGAGAGTAAGTAGATAGCAGACCTACTATGGTGGTATAATCTTCGCACCGTAGTCTCTATCGTTCACAGCCAAGCTCTCATAACGCGAAGTTTAACGTTGATAGCCTGAAATTTTATGCGAACTCTGATAACACTTTTTCTTCTCCTCGTAATCTCTGCTCCACTGCTGGCGCAGTCTGGTGCGTACGCTCTAACGAACGGACGTATCGAGACAGTAACCAACGGTGTAATCG
>JBFWSB010000393.1:0-3911 GCA_050248595.1 Kapaibacterium sp. (SeqCode) | reverse complement strand
CGAATAAAGTAGTGCCCGGTTTGTAAGTCTTCAGTCGGCACAAGGTCATACCGTTCGCCATTCTCGATAGGCAATTGGAACGACTGAAAGACAGAGCGTCCGGCTGCGTCGACAACGGTTGTGATAACGTCAGCACCGTTCAGGCGTGGGGCATGGATTGTGTACCACACGCCACCCGAAGCACGGCGAACAATGTTCGACTCCAGCTCGATGTATGTTGTTGCTGTTGTGCCACGCTCCGTACTCTTCTGTAGAGAAGGAGTAACGGAGTTCAGTGAACGTTCAACAACTTTGATTGCCGAGACTGGTACGCTGTTCTGTGTGCTGCCCTGTGTGATCTGGCTAACCCAACTATCAGTTTTCGTAGATGTTTCGTGGTAGCTGAAGACCGCGCCACGAGTCAGGACTACGTCACCTTCAGATGTTGGGAATAGAACGTAGAGTGCTACCGGATGACCAAGAGCTGGACCCAGTGTGCCGTCCACGGAACTTGATGCGGTCAATCCAACGCCTTGCTGGAGCGATTTGTCGGTATACGTCTCCCACGCAGCAATGCGATCGGGAGTTGATCCTATAAGTTCTTGCTGTTCGGTGGTCAAGGCCATTCCCTGAAGCTCAAAGGCTGCAATTCTCATGAAGTGCGCAGCAGCATTCTCAATGTCGGAGAGCTTCTCCTCAAGGCCGGTATCAATCAGGCGACCACGTTGACCAGATATTAGACCCTCGCGGATATACCGAGCTTGTGTTGCAATTGCACTCCACGCTTCTGGGTCAGGTTCTACGTAGCCAACATTGTTGCGACTCTCTGCTTTGCTCTTTGCCATTGTTGGTGTTGCCGACGAGATGTTCCCTTGCAGGCTTCCCCGCTGGGTGGTGAAGGCTCCCCAACTTGCCAACGCGCTTACGTCGAGGCGTTGTTTCCACGTTTGGCTCCGCATGAATTCAGGGAAGCCGGATGGTCGGTCTTCACCTACTATGATCGACGCAGTGTAGAGGGAGAGGAGGTCGATATTCTTGACCCACTCTTCGGCAGGGATGTTCCCTACTCGACTGCGTAGCTCTTTCATTCCAAGCTCTGTTGGTGCTTCGTCGCTACGCATTGCGCTTAGCAAAGCGGCTCCGTATGTGTTGCTTTCAGGGGATAGTTTCTTCTGCATCAGAGCAAAGATTCCTTTGCTGGAGGATGTCTCTTCTGGGAGGAGTGTTAACGTCATCGTGCGTCCTGCATTTGCTCTCCGCACGTATGCGGTGAGACGCTCCACAGCTTGATCTTGCTCTAAGTAGGAGAAACCACCGTCGTATTGGAAGCCGTACCATGCCCGCATGGTTCCTGCCATCTCATCTGGAGTGAGACGAGTTTCGCTGTAACCGGAGAAGAAGCTTTCAATGTCTGTGATCTGCCGTAGGCGATCCTGCTCACGATTGTCAAGCATATCAACGGCACGTGCGAGGAGTGCTCCCATTCTGCTTTCGACTACCGATCCGTCAATGCGTAGCTCAACTTTACTCAGCCAGTTCTTTGCCAAGGTATATCGTCCTAACGCATCGTTGAATTTGTTGTATCCAGCAGGAGCCAACTCACCGTAATTGATGTTCCGATTTGGGAAGACAGAGGAGGCTGCCGTTGTACCAGTCTGGATTTTCTGCACTTCTGTCCGAGCTGTCTCGGATACATTTGGATGTACGGTGACCGATGGATCCAACAGAAGCCTTCCTGTTTCAACGTAGGCCAGAAGGCGATATATCGCCTCTTTAATTCCTGCATCAGATTCACTTGCAGCAGAAACGCCAAGTTGTGTTGCTAAGCTGTTGAGAACAGAACGCAGGTCAGGGGCAAGTTGATCGCGCTCTGCTTGCCGGTATGCTTCCTCAGTTGCGATGCGAAGTCCGTTCACTACGGCATCTGTAGTGATAAGTGGAAGGAAGTCAGGCATATCCTGCATTGCATTGTATGCTTGCCCAAAACTTCCCATCGGCTCACTTCGTAGAGCCACACGATCTCTGCGCAGACTTCCACGCTCAGCACCCGAGAACCATTTCTCCCACGAGAATCCACCGGCAGGCGTGATGATGTTTGAAAAGTCAGGACGAATGGATAGCTCAGACAAGCCTATCGTCGCCTTGTATTTTGGAGTACGGTACGGTATGTACGTACCATACTGCGTGGTAATTGGAGTTGTGATTGTTGGAACAACTCCCGGACGGGTAGGCATATCGCTATAACGAATGATATCCCGTTCTTGAGCTGTTAACAATGTCGCCGAAAGTAGGAACGTAGCTGCAAAAGCCATTCCTATCCCCACCCTCACTCTCTCTGTTGTTCTATGCGTATTCATGGTCTTCTCCTTCATCAAGTAGATACAACATCCTCTCTGGTATAGAGGACACAAGAACCGTGCCGGATTCCCTATCGCCCGATTTTCTGATCTTTTCCAAAGAATTTCAAGGGATGATTGTCAGTATGGCGTTTTGGAGTGTGCAATATTGATATTGGTGGGTATGGAGTTGTCGCACAAAAAACGCCCGACGAATTTTCTGTTCGCCGGGCGTTGTGATGGGATGGTAGTTGAAAAAGCTTAACGCAAGAAGAGTATCAATCCAATACCTGCTCCAGCGTCGAGGCGCGTCTCCTCGGCTGGACCCTGTGTGGTTTCTATCCGACTACTCGAGGAGGCTGTTGGATCCAGCGTCCCAGTGGTAACTGGTTCAGATGCCGAGTAGGTTGTCCGATAGTGCATTCCGGGCTTGAACTCTACCCGGAGTGCATTGCCGAGAGCATAGCTGATTGGAATGGAGAAACCAGCGTGCAGGTAGGTTGTGCCAATTCCTCCAACTACTTCTAAACCGGCTTTCCACTCACGCACAAGTGGAAGGCTGAAACGATAACCAATACCTCCCCACATCTCTATGATGCTCCGTTCCGCATCTCGCACTGATGTGGAAGTTGAGGTTGAAATTCGCTCTCTTGTTATCGACTGAGTTGTTTGATTTACTCCGGAGGCATCGACGAAGACCACTCTTTCGGTTAGTAGTTCCACAGTCCGCGACGTGGTCTGGATACGCGAAATCTCACGCTCGCTGTAGGGAGCTAAACCAATCGTTCCAAAGAGCCGGTGCTTCTTTTTATGATCGAGATCAACCCCAAATGATATTTGCGTCCCTAACGATCCCCCACCATTCACTCCCCTCGAGTTCAGGAAGGATGCTTCCGAGCTGTTGAGTCCTGCGGCAATGCTTCCCTCGATTCCGATAAAGAACGTGCTGCCTTTTTCTTCGACTGATATTGTTGAAGCTGAATTGTTAAGAGGGGCTTCCGATAGCAGAGCTACTCCTTTGTTCTCTTCCGCCACTTGGCTTCCTTCTCCCAGTATTGGAGAAGATGCGTTTGGCAGATTCGTAGTGGATTGCCACTTCTGATTGCCAACGCTATACGTTGTCGCGTTGGTTGCTACTCGGTTCAGAATGGAATCTTGCTGATAGATATTTCCTGTGTTATCATACATACTCCCTGTATTCCATAACTGAATACCTGCGTTGGAAACCGCTGCTCCATCGCGAGCAAGACTCAAGCCTTCGCCAAATCTATCAACTCCTCCAAGGCTGTCGAACTCTTCCGTACTTAAGGTGAAACTTGTTTGCATGTTCTGCGCTGCAGCTCGGCCAATACCGTATCCAATTCGTACAGAGTCAGCGGTACGTTCGAGGATCTCGAATCCGCTATGTTGTTCTACTAACGGAGCGTTTCCTCTCCCTCCACGGATGTTGAATCCCGGGTTGTCAACCGAGAAGGTTAACGTAGTTGGGTCGATGGTGATACCGGTCTGTTTCAATAGTTCGAGAGTTGCCTCTTGATTATCAATAGTGGCAAGAACCGGCTTGTCTGTACTGCTTTCAGTGATGTTGTGGATGTG
>JBFWSB010000392.1:0-3918 GCA_050248595.1 Kapaibacterium sp. (SeqCode) | reverse complement strand
GGGACAGTCTCTTCCTTAGTGACAATTGTTGCCGTAGCCATCTCGGAAATTTTCCTGCCACGTTCAACCGGAGACATTGTCTTTGCAGTTGCACTCTTGCCAACCATTGTCTGGATTGTCGCGGTCGGGGTCTCCATGCTGAAACTTCGTTTCCCACAACAGCTAACAGAGGGAGGGTAAGCAGATGACAGCAACAAAACAGAAGAACTGGAGAGAGCACCTGGTAGTTGTGATTGCCGTGCTGACAATTATTGCCGGAGGTGGACAAGCACTCTTATCGTCAACGGCACTCTCTACCATGGGACTTGATAACCCAGAGGCTGCCACTCAACTCTTCTTCCTCCTTCTCAGTCTACTGATTCTTCTTTTTGGTTCACTCCTGTTAAGTGAGGGACTTCGTCCTTCGGCAGATCGTCGGGCATTGCTCTGGACAGGGTTGCAGAAACTTATAGCAGCAGCGGTTCTACTTGCCGGTGTGATCGAGCATACTCTTGTGAGTGCAGTGATAGGAGTCGTTATCTACGATGGCCTCTGCGGCATCTTCCTTCTCTTTCACTGGTTCCGATTTCGTCGAACACTCAACGCCGCGTAGCCTATGCCAAGCACTCTCTCCAACATATCAAAGCTTCTCGCCGAATGCGAGGAAGTAGGAACTGCCCCCAAGTACGTTGTTGGTGGTGGCGAAGATCCTCTTGTACTCCACCGTGATGGCGGTGGAAGAGAGGTGATTGTGGTGAGTGACCTTCACATCGCTGCCGGACTTGATGCCGACGGTCGTTACGGCGGAACGGAAAACTTCTTCAGCGACGAAGCCTTCAGCCGCTTTGTCGACTACGTCCGTTCAGATGTTGGTGAGAGAGGAGGCATCCTCATCATCAACGGTGATTTTCTCGACTTCTTGCGGATAGTAGAGCTTCCCGATTCAAGCCAAGCCTTTGAAGAGTGGAGTGAGATGTTAGCCGAAGTCGACATTCAGAAGAGTTCTGTTGAGCTTGCGAAGGAGATCGACAACCGGCGGGAGCGTGAGTTCGGAATGAAGACGCACGACTATCGGTCGGTCTGGCGCTTGCGCCGCTCAATCAAGGGACACCCAGAACTTTTTGCTGCGTTGGCTACGTGGCTTGCCGACGGAACAAATCAGTTGGTGATTCTGAAGGGGAATCATGACTTAGAGTGGTATTGGTTAGCTGTGCGAAATGCTCTCCGACTGGAGTTCGCGAAGATGATTGTTGGTGAATCGGGAGGAGACCTTGAGTTGGTGCTTCGGCAGATCGTGTTGCCCAACCTGATCTTTATCGACGATGCACTTCTGATCGACACCGACTTCTACGTTGAGCATGGACACCGTTACGACAAGTTCACAGTAGTGCTTGGAGAGCCAGCCGAGGTCTTCAACAAAAAGTCTGGGGAACGTGAACTGAACATTCCCTTCGGTTCCTTCTTTAACCGATACTTGCTCAACAGACTTGAGGGAACCTATCCCTACATCGACAATGTTCGTCCGCGCCAGAATATCCTTCCACTCTTGATTCGAGAACGATTTCCTCTTGCCCTCAAAATCATTTTCTATCACGTTGGATTTCTCTATAAAGTTCTCAGGAAAAACTGGCGCTACGTCCGCTTCATGTTTGGTCGGGTCTTCTTTCTTTTCGCAGCGATAGCTATCCCCCTTGGGGTTATCATCTTTCTCTTTGCTGCGAGGTGGAGCGAAGTCTTCGGTGTCATCTTCTCACCCCGGCAAACTCCTACCTCACTCAAAGACAACCTTGTCAATGGACTTCTGGAAAGTTTGAAGTATATCGGCGGCTTAATTCTCTCCTACTTCTTAGCTCGGCTGGTGGCGCAGTTGCAGTTGAGCGAGCCAAGCTCGTTAGAAAAGGATGCGCGGAGAATTATCAAAAATATCGACTACCGATTTGTGACGATGGGGCACACGCACAATCCCGATCAGTTTCAGGTAGATGGGCGTTGGTTCTACAACACCGGCACGTGGATTCCGATTGTAGAGGCATCGAGTGCAGAAGTGCGACGGGATAGAATGTATTGTTTCCTCCACCTGAAGCGAGACGAGGAGACCGGGCGATTGGAACACTCCCCTCTACAGCAGTGGGATGACAGTGCCGGGCGTCCGGTCAGGTGGCCAATTGTGGTGAAGAAGTGAGAGTGAATTCAAAATTCAAAGGGCAAAATTCAAAATGAAGAGTGAGAGATGTTTGCGTGAACGTAGCTTGGAAGGCTTTCCCCGCCTCCTTCTTGCGGCGTTAATCTTGAGTTTTGCTTTCACTTCCGGCTGTAGTTTCTCTGGAATTGGTAGTGACCTCGGTCGTGGACTTACCGACGGACTTTCCGAACGAAGTGACTCGATTGGGGCAGGACTCGGCAGTGGTCTGATCCGAAGCATTCGGGATACGTTGGTGAGTGAGAGAACGCGGAGCGGACTAACGGAGTTGATCGACTCTGTGATTACCGTTGCCGGTCTCTCGGCTAACCGTGGTGCTGTTGGCCTGCGTGATTCGTTGCTGAGTGTCGCGACACGCGATTGGCTGTTGGCACTGGAGCGAGACCTTACGTCCGACCTTGTTTTAGCGTCGGCAGGGATTAGTGAAAATCTTTTGGGAGAGCGGACACGGCGGAGAATTAGTTCGATTCGGAATGAGTTGTTAGGGGCAGAGACCATGATGTTTGTTGCCGCACTGCGCGACACACTTCTCGGCCCTCGAATGCGGGAGCAGATTGCCCTGTTGCGCGACGAACTTCTCGGCCCGGAAACCCGTGCGGCTCTCGACTCTCTCCTGTTGACGGCAACTGACCGTCTTCAGGCGGTTACTCGGGAGGAGGGGAGCTTCCTTCAGCGGAATATCACCGCAATCCTCTGGACTGCCGGGGGGATTGTCGCGCTTCTTCTAACACTTGCTGGATTCATCTTCGCGAGGGGAAAACGATATAGGAAGATGTTGGAGACCGTCACACTCCAGATACACCAGATGAGCAGCAAGCAAGCATACGATGAACTGACCAATCGTATCCAGAAGAAAGCGCAGGAAGAGGGGATCGAGCGGAAGTTCCGGCAGTTCCTTGAAGATCAGGGATTGCAGGGAGATGGAAGTTGGCTTCCGGAAAAGATGGGATAACCGGCATCAACTATTGAGGCAGCTATCTATCTCGTATTCGCCGAAGGTCGTACTCTGTTAGCGAAATGCTATCGCAAAAAAAAGAGGGATCAGAACCTTGAGTTCTGATCCCTCCTCACGTTAGAGTAGTTGCCTTCTTAATTCAAATCAACCAACACTGTCTTGATCTGCGTGTATGCGTCGAGTGAAGCCTGACCCAATTCGCGACCAAAACCTGAATCCTTGTAGCCACCAAATGGCAGAGCGTTGTCGGTCATGTTGTAGGTATTCACCCAAACTGTTCCGGCTTTAACCTTCTGCGCGAAGAGGTGTGCCTTCTTCAAGTCGTTTGTCCAGACACCAGCGGCCAGACCGAACCGTGTGCCGTTGGCGATTGCCGCAGCCTCCTCAATGTCGCTGAAGGTGATAACCGAGGCGACCGGTCCGAAGATTTCTTCCTGTGCAATCGTCATCTCGTTCTTCACGCCGTCGAACACCGTTGGCGTCACGAAGTATCCATTCTCTCCAACGCGCTGGCCACCAACCAGAAGGTTCGCCCCCTCGTCGGTTCCCTTCTGAATGTAGCCGAGCACGCGATTCATCTGCTCTTCGTTAATCAGCGAACCCATTCGGGTTTTCGGGTCGAGCGGATCACCCACCACCATCTTCGCCGCACGTCCGGCCAGAACTTCCATGAACTCTTCTCGTGCTGCCTCCTCGATCAGGATACGACTTCCCGCCGTGCACATCTGCCCTTGGTTGAAGAAGATTCCACTCAACGCAACCTTCGCAGCAAACTCAATGTTTG
>JBFWSB010000391.1:0-3919 GCA_050248595.1 Kapaibacterium sp. (SeqCode) | reverse complement strand
TAAAAAGTTCCACTTCCAAGTCCATCTGAAATCCGCCGCACGATGGATGAAGCCTACCGGCGTATCTGGGAAGTCCTCACTTCGCCAGATGAAGAGGGGGATGATGAGAGAGCAAATCGGGATCAGTTTGCATCTAAGTAAGAGCGTCGGAAAAAAATAGTGGGGCATTCTCAGTAATCTGAGAATGCCCCACACTGTTATTGGGAATCAGTTGCACCTTCATTGGCCAGGTCACACTCTTCGATCCTCCGGTGATATTCTTTCTCCGTAGCTCGCCTCGTATCTCTTCAATCTGAGTGTGGTTCGGGAGTGGTTCCCACGTTAGGTTATATGTGCCCGGTTTTAGTGGCTTCCCTTCGATGGTTATCGGTCCGACTCTGTTTGTCTTCTCGTAGACTTTATATCGTGTCTGGTAGGCGTAGTTATTCGATCCGTTCACCTTTACTTCAACCATTGTGCCCTTCGGGAGATCGGCGGTGATGTTTGCGTAGAGCATTCCCTCTTCACTCTTGAAGGCGATTCGCGAATCTCCACTATGAGTATCGTCCGAAGCCAGATTGTTTCCACTCCCACTATTGACTGTTGTCGCTTGAGTGTCGGTTGTAGGATCATCCCCTTTCCAAACCTCAACATTCTCTTCTTTGCCTGGATCTTTCGTCTCCTCACTACACCCGACAATGGTCAGGGTTGTGATGGCTATCATCAGTATTAAAATGCCCTTCAGGTTCATATTATTGCTCTTCATGTAGATTGTGCTGATTCTATTCGTCTTCTGTTCTTCTTCTGTCCAACGTTTAGTTCTCTTCCTTCGGTGGCTTCCTATCAAATCGAGGAATCATCGGGAGAACTTTCTCTTCTGGATTGTCATTGACAAGTTGAGGGGCGGGTTGTTGTGGCTCTTTTGGTGGTAAGGTTGCCTCACTGACACCTTCTACGATACCTGTTGTTGTGTCAATGGGAATAGTTGTCTCAGTCATGATGCTTACCTGCATGTGGTAGGTGTCAGCATCTTCCGTTCCTGAGTTCTTATCGCCAGCAACGGGAAGCCGTTGTTGACTATCTGATTGTGGAGAGGGTGGAGGGATCGTGATAATCCCTTCCTGCGACTGTGCCGAATAGTTTCCCGAGGCGTCCATTGCTCTCATCTGAACCTTGTACTTGCCTCCGGGGGCAAACTCAATTCCCCCACCATATTTCCCACGACCGATTGCCAGCATAAGGTGGTCAGGAATTGAGATGCTCATTCCTGAGCCATTTGCTGAGGGATTAAGTTGCAGGGGGAGAGTACGCGATTCAAAGAAGGCACTGTCGAACTGCTCTGCAATGTCGCGCCGTGGAAAAGTATAGAATGTGGTTTTGTTTCCGTTCTCTTCGGTGAGCGTTATCTCAACTACTATTGGGTCGGATTCATCGACGGCAATGGCTATGTAGAGGTAGTGCTCTTGGGCGCGATAGCATCCCCCAACATAGGTTGGTGGTTCCACCCAAAGTGGAGAGAGTGTGTCAACTCCATTGCGGATATAAATGCGATACTCTTCATCTCTCCTCATTAAATTCCCGGCACTATCTCGCAGTCGCTTATCTCTCCCCTGAAGTCGGTACTCCCGCTCAGGAATCAAGTTCCGTTCTGGTGCTAAGATCACTTGATGGAATGTCGATGAGAGAACGTAGTGAGCGAGGGGGAGAAGCCGCACAGAGTCGTCGCCGCTAACAAGCTGCGGCTGGCGTAATAAAAGGGGATCGATACGGTCGGGAGTTCCACTGATGAGTAGTTGTCCATTCTCTGACATTTGGTATTGTGGCCAGAACGATATTGAGCTGAATGAAGGAACCTCCACAAGATTCCACTCAATCTCATTCATCTCTTGAGCTGAAACAACGAGTGAAGAAAGCAGAAGTAGACCTACAATATGGAAACGGAGCAACCTGATACGAATGAACCTCTTCATACTCTCTACTTTTCGGATTAGCGGGGTAAACAACCGACTAATATATTGATTTGATGCTTTCTGTTGTCCTGATAACACTGAACGAAGAGGTAAACCTCCGGCGCACTTTGCCACCACTCACTCAGGTGAGTGAGAACATTGTGGTTGTCGACGCGATGAGTAGTGACGCTACTCTGGAGGTCTGTCGTGAGCATGGTGCAGAGGTGACCCAGCGTCCCTGGGAAGGATACAGTAAGGCAAAGAATTTCGGAGCCTCGTTGGCTAAGCACGACTGGATTCTCTCAATCGACGCAGACGAAGTCTTGTCTGACGAACTGATTGCAACCCTGAGGGAACTCCACCCCACGTTGGGGAAGGCCTATGCACTCGACCGCATCACAAACTATGCTGGGAAGTGGATCAAACATAGTGGTTGGTATCCTGATTGGAAGGTGCGACTCTACCACCGAGATCGTGCTGAGTGGGTTGGCGACTTTGTCCACGAAGAGCTTCGCCTGCTTCCTAATACGGAGGTCGTTCGGCTGCCGGGGAAGCTCTATCACTACTCCTACACCTCGTCAGAGGATCACCTGAACCGGATTGAACGGTATGCCAATCTCTCCGCTAAAAAGATGAAGGCTTCTGGTCGGAAGTGGAAACGTTCGCAGGCTCTACTCTCTCCATTTGCCCGCTTCCTCCGCACCTATTTCTTAAAGCTCGGAGTTCTCGATGGCTCGGAAGGGTGGAAGATCAGTAGAAGAAATAGCTACATGGTCAGGTTGAAGTATCAACGGCTGCGCAAGTTGTGGGAGGAGGAAGAGTGAAGGTTCTACACATTTCAACTCCTTCTACGTGGCGGGGGGGAGAACAACAAGTCTTCTGGCTTCTCAGTGAACAACGTCGTCAAGGATTGAAGGTCGGATTACTGACGCCGACAGGTTCTCTACTGGGGGAGAAGGCTAAGGAGGCGAAGCACTCCCTTTTTTCATTTCGGAGAAGGGGGGCGTTCGATCCAGTAGCTGCTTGGCATCTTCGCCGAATCTGTCGGGGGGAGCAGTTCGATATTATTCACGCACACGATTCGCACGCTCACACACTTGCAGTACTCTCGGCCTCCCTCTTCGGAAATTCTCTCCCCATCTTCGTCAGTCGTCGTGTCGATTTCCCTGCGAGTTCACGTGGTCTGGGGAAGAGGAAGTACCACCACCCGAAGGTGAAAGGATTTATCTGCGTCTCCGAGGCAATCAAGAACGTTATGCTGAAGAGTGGGGTAGATGGGGCGAAGCTCCACGTAGTTAGAAGTGGAGTTGATATCGATCGCTTTGTAGGGAGGGGAGATGGTAGACTTCGACGAGAGTTTGGGATTCCACCTGACGTTCCGATTGTCGCCAACTTCTCGGCAATTGCCCCCCACAAGGACTATCCAACGTTTGTGAGAGCAGCCGAGCATTTTCTCGCCACGAACGGGCGCGCTCGATTCTTGATTGTGGGGGGAGATGGTGGCGAGGAGGAGGCGATTCGGTTACTGGTTCGAGAGAAGGGATTGCAGGACGACATCATCTTTACAGGTTTTAGAAACGATGTTCCCGATATCCTTCCTGAAGTTGATCTCTTCCTGATTACCAGCAAGACCGAAGGACTCGGCACAACAATCCTCGACGCATTTGCTGCTGGGGTTCCGGTTGTGGCGACAAAGGCCGGAGGTATCCCGGAGTTGGTACACCATGGGGAGACCGGCTTGTTAGCCGACATAGGGGAGAATCAGCTACTTGCGGAACAGATTCATCAACTATTGGGGGATGCAAGTCTTCGCAAGAAAATTATTCAACAGAGCAAGCAACTCGTCAGAACTTTTTCGAAGAAGCGGGTTGCTGATGAAACGTTGAGAGTTTATGGAGGAGAGTTTATAGAGTTAGGAGAGGAGAGTTTATAGAGTTAGGAGAGGAGAGTTTATAGAGTTAGGAGAGGAGAGTTTATAGAGTTAGGAGAGG
>JBFWSB010000390.1:0-3924 GCA_050248595.1 Kapaibacterium sp. (SeqCode) | reverse complement strand
CAGTTAGTCAAGGAAAAGAGCGTCCACTCTCTCCAAAGAAAATGTCCCGATCTCATAAAGACCGGGACATTGTTTTATAACTGAGATTACACGTAAGCTGGTTTAAACAGAAGAAGAGCCTCACTCAGGGTTATCCGATTCTGCATAGTGCTTGATGCTATTGGCCTGATAGGCTAACATCCCAAGTGCCCAGGGGTGGGCAACACCGAGCATCGTATAGGAAAGGAGCACCAATGTTTTATCACGATCATCTGGATGATCCTCCAAGTTAATCGAGTAAAGGGAAGGGAAAAAACCACTTACGCTAACGTCAGCAATATCAATATCACTCACGGTAAATTGGGCAAGAGGCATATTCAACATCACCTCACCTACACGATCAAGAACTTGTCCATCAATGATACGGTGCACCACATATCTCCCCCCCTCTTGAGAATCGAGGGAGTTAATTGGTGACAGGCCAGCATAGACTGGTTGGTGAGAGTAAAACGCATCAACTGATCCAGCCGCAACTTCCCAAACTCGCTCTTTGGATGCCTCGACTTCAATTTGCACAGCGATCGTCTTGTTCGGAGTGCCAAGGCGCTTCATCAATTCCTCATGCGTTTGGGAAAGGAATTCCTCGGGCACGGTAATGTGTCCAAACCGACGACCGTTGACCTCGCTAACATTTACTGGATATTTGTATGTATAGTCCATCTCTTCCTCTCTACGCCATGTTAATGTGGGCGTTACGATACATGCACTCAAAGGTCATTAAAACAAACAGGGATAAGCACTACACCAACGATCGTCCTCTTCGGCTTGTACATTCTTCGTTGCCATTGCTCTTACAATCACTAAAAACACCTGAGAACGGTTTTGGTTACAAAATTGTAATGCAAAAGATGCACCTCAGGAAAAGAAGTTTAGTGAGAGACAAGAGTAGTGATTTTCAACAGGTAGACACCTGAAAAGAAAGCTGCAACAATCATGCCGGTAACAGTTCTCGACGGTGAGCGTTATTCGGTTATCTTATAGTCCCAATTACTCTCCAGATATTCCGTACAGACAGGTTGAAGAAGTGATGAAGTCTCAAACCATTCTTACGCTCTCCACAGTCATAGTTCAGATTATCCTTTTTATGGGAGAGTCTGGAAACGCTCAAACGTCACACATACCCTCAACTGACTCAACTGTAGCGGCTCCACTTCAACTAACGCAACCAACCTTTGCCTTCTTGCGCGATACGCTCTACGTCAGTGATTCGGTCTATTTGGAAGTGAGATTAGACAAGCAGGTAATCTACCAGCATTTTCGTGACGGAACCGTCAGGAAGTATCTCTGCTCAACGGGGAATCCTCGTCCACCAGATGCCATTGCCACACGGGAAGGTCTCTTCAACATTCAATGGAAGTCCAAACGATATATGTCCCGGCAATTTGAAGTGTGGCTGAACTACTGGATGCCGTTCGATGGAGGCATAGGGTTTCATGGCTTGGATGGGCGTTCATATTATCGTTATCTCGGACGCCGTCCCTCATCGCACGGCTGTGTTCGCATTAGCAACGAGACTGGCAAAACACTCTTTTCCTCAACGCCGAACGGCACACTCGTATTTGTCCACAGTGGATCACCGGCACGGCTTCTGCAATTTGCAGACAGTGCTGCGGACAACTTGCAGTACATTACTGACGAGCACCAAGAACTCCTGCAAGAACGTCTGAATGCAGTTCTGGAACGTCGTGCGGGGGACACAACACTTCAAGTGCCTCTGGCTATTCCTGCAGGCAAAAAAGACTTCAGAAAAATTTCTGTTGGAAGAGCTTCAGGAATCCGTCCAATACAATACCCAATCGCTCCAATACGTATTCCACTTCTCACTCGATTACCGGAAGCACGCATTGGTTCTCTCCGGGTAGAGAGGACAAGACTTCCCGACAGTGTAAGGACAGAGTCAATAGAGTTAACCTCACACAGTTTCTGAGTAACAGCATAACTCGAAATCTCGGGCACATCGCAGTATAGAGGAATTGATCTCCTCAGTTGATAGGAGTTCTCAAATTACTTCTGTCAGCATCCCAAACTGAGAGATAATTTCTTATGTTCAAGTTCAGTGGGGTTACTGGAGAGATAACGATTCTTCTTTTCCCACCGACAATCAACTTTACAGTAACAGTTGATAGGGTAGTTTCTCTTCTTCCTTTTTTGCACAGCTTAGTACAAGTAGTTACAAGTAATCAGGTGTCAATTCCTGCCACTGATGTCAATAACATTACAGCTCTCGTAACCAAACAGTTTTGCAAGAGTCGTTGTAACGCGACAGTACAGTGCAAGGATTAGAGACATCAGGAGTTCAGGACAATATGAGATACAGTCATCATAGAGAGATTCTGCAAAACTGGAAATGTCTCCTGCAAACTACATGGTTTGCTCGGTTAACTCTCCTTCTCCTGATCCTCACATCTACTCCTAATGTCTTTGGACAGATTGTCTCAGTAGGCAATGATTACGTAGCAGCCTACGTCCACACAGGGCAACAATCAGGGCGTTTTTGGATATCTGCCGGCCCCCAAAAAGGAGGACAACGCTACCTCTTCCACGGAAACACCTCCGAGCAGATGATCACATCAAACCTCGTATTCCGACTCGACAAAGGGCGTTCAGTAGAATACTTCTGCAATACAACCGGAGATTTCTTTCTAAGAAATCAGCGCCCAGCCTATGGGTCTGATACAATCCCCTATCGCAAATACGATCAACTTCGCGTTAGCGGAGACACAATAGAGGTTATCTACAAGAATGACCTCTTGTATACAATCAAGGTCCGCTATATCGTAGAAGCACCTGCAAGTCCATACGATAATGGAGCCGACATTCTTATTGAGTTCGACTACGACCTGAAGGCCGGTATCAAGTCGCTTGGCATCATGATGATGCTTGATGGTGACAACGGTGCGGCACAGGGATTGAGTCAGTGTGGGGGAACAGGAGACAGATCGTCAATTATAACCTCAGCAGGATACTTCCCAAGTTGCAAACCGGGATACAAGTTCGAGCCTCCATTCGACAGCATACCAGAATTCTACCACATCGGAAATTTTGAATACAACCCAGCCTACATCCAGACAAATCGCCGTATTCCAATACACCGGTTGCGTGGCGTCTCAAATGGTGGAGCACCACTCACTCCCCCCTCACGCTTAGCAGTAGGAGATTGGCATACCTATCGCACATTGGCTTGGGATCCGGCGAACACAGTCCAAGTTGGGGATGTTGCCACGGCAACTCAATGGGAGATGCTAAGAGGCAAAGGCAGTATTCGAACAGCATTCGGTACAAATAATGAGGGAAGGAATAACATCTTTCAATGTCGCGATCAACAACTGTTTGCAGACATTCGAACGGTAAGATTAATTGAGCAGGAGAGCGAAGATGGTCCCTACAAAGATTCCATTTTTGCGGTAGAGATGTGGCTTTCTAACACGGCAATCTACGATGTGATCCACAAGAAAGTCCGCCTTGTAACTCCTATCCTTTCAGAGCCAGACAACACCGAGCGTGCTCTGCTTGACCCGGCATCGCCGAGAGATAGAGAAATCATTCTCATTCCAACTGAGACAAAAAAGCTTGTTTGGTATTTGAAGTTAAATCCGAAATCAGCCGACACGTTGATTCGCTTGCAATTCGAGTTTGCCGACAAAGATTTCACTACGAACAGCTACGGCAGCTTCCGCCCCTTCCTCGACGGCTGTACTCCGTTAATTACTGTCAAGCCGTTCCGACCTCCTCCAACGGATACGTTAGCTCCGACGATTGAACGGGTAGGGTCAGGAAGGAACACCACTGCTTTCTGGGACTTCCGCACGTTCGATAGGCATCCTGGATTCAACTATGACACTGGTTTGGAAGAGATTCAGATCATCTCCAACCCACAGAATAATT
>JBFWSB010000389.1:0-3937 GCA_050248595.1 Kapaibacterium sp. (SeqCode) | reverse complement strand
AACTCTACAATGAGCTGATTGAACGAGCCTACGGCGAAGCAGAAGAGCAATTAAAAGTTCCAGATTGGCTTCAAGGTCTCCCCTCATTTCGGATAGCACAGAAATCTGGCTTAGATCTTGTGAAACGCCAACGGCTGCTTGAAATGCGCTCGGAAAACGAGAGGCTCTCCCTCCTCATTAACCACCTACAGTCGAACCTTCCAAAGATTCGTCGCGCTGACCAAATCCGACTTCTCAGTCGGAACGATGGCTACCTGAAAGAGTAATGCCAGATTAGGGATTGAATGACGTATATCTCTGTTCTTCGCCCTCTCCCCCAGCCCCTCTCCCGGACGAGGGAAGAGTAGGCTCCCCTTTCTTTTCGATAATACGTCTTCCTTACTTGAGTTTAGTATAACACCCGATTACTTCCGAAGCAGGCGTTTTGTTGCCTCAACCAGTTCTCTGAAGAGGGGTAGAATTTCAGGGAACTCACGCCCAAGCACTGAGGCATGTTCTTCTATCGTCAACTCATCACCTCGCGCCACTGGCCCGGTCAGCCCCGCAGAGAATCCTCTCGCGGCTACTGTCTCCACACTCTCCAACATATACTCCCGAGCAAGCTCCGTAGATATCTCTTCCGAAATCCCCACAGCGTAATACATCTGTTTGGCAAAGTGGAAGAGAGTCATCGGGTAGTTTGCCGTGAATGTTGCGGCAAGATGATAGAGTGATCGATTATCATCGGTGATGCTAATCAGTTGTTTTGAATATCCCTTGAGAAAAAAATCTATTGAAGTACGCAGTTCAGGTGAAGAGAGCGTAGTTCCCCAGATTGTTCGATCTGGAAAGGGATTATCCCCCCGCAAGATCAAGTTTGGATGAAGGACTGCCGTGAAAGCTCCTCTCTCTTCAAAAGGCTGTAGTGCAGAAAGTGAGGTAGCCCCACTTGAGTGGATCACCAATTTGTCTTTCCAATCGGCAATCGCCTCGGCAGAAACTCTACCGATCTCATAAATCATGCCATCAGGCAGAGCAAGCCAGAGGATGTCGAACGATGCAGGATCGACTTCCGACAAGTGGCCGTAAAGTGGTACTCCTCGATCTGAGAAAGCCGGAACGATTTTGTGTGGCTCTCTTGTAAGGCAGCCGACAACCCATTCAGGAAATGAGTGAAGTATCGTTCGTCCCAGTCTCCCGGAGCCAACAACCAGAATGTTATTCCGATTCAAGGAGAAAGCAAAAGGCGTTGTGTCGACAGTGGTCATTCCCGCGACACCCTCATCTCCACCCTTCGATTCAGTGCCCGCCCCTGATCGGTTCCATTGTCGGAGACTGGCTGCTCTTCGCCATAACCGTTTGCCTTCAGTCGGTTCCGATTTACCCCCTTGGAAATCATGTACTCGCGCACAGCCTCAGCGCGGCGTTGCGAAAGTCCCTTGTTGTAAGGATCCGAACCGATGGAATCTGTATGCCCAGCAATTTCAACCGAAAGGTCTCTGTTACGCTGAAGGAAGTCGACAGCACGCTGCAAGTCAGGATATGACTCTGGACGCAGTTCTGCTTTGTCGTAGTCGAAGTAGATAAGCAGACGAGTAGAACCTTCTCTCAACAGAATATTTTTCTCGATCTCCTCACCTTCGTCAAGCTCCTCAGGCACAGTGTAGGCATCGGAGTAGAAGAGATAGCCCGGTGCTTCGGCAGTGACCGTGTAGCGCCGCCCTTTCGTCAACACGACGGTATACTCTCCACTCTGGTCATCGCTCCGAAAGTTTGCGATGACTTCCCCCGTCTCCAGATCACTCACAGTCACCGATGCTTCCACCGGTTTCTTCGTCCGGTCATCCAGAATCTTACCGAAGACTACTACCTGAGCACTTGGAGGGAATGGATTTGGAAAGGCAAGATAAATATCGAAGTTCCCCTCGCGGTTAGAACTGAAGTATCCATTCTTGGAGTTTGGTTCTGGGTAGAAAAAGTGCTCGTCGCTACTCGAATTGATCGGAGTTCCAAGGTTAATAACACTCTTCCATTTTCCGTCGAACGGGTTTCCTTCATCGGTCGTAAAAAGATCGTATCCCCCTTCCCCCCCATGTCCGTTACTGGAGAAGAAGAGACGAACCCCATCTGGTGAAATCACGGGCGACATCTCGTTTCCAACACTATTTACTCCCGAGCCGAGATTCTCCGGTGCTGTCCAACCTGTTGCACTTCTGCGGGAGACGTAGATGTCTGTCCCACCGAAACCACTGGGACGATCACTCGCGAAGTAGAGCAACTGACCGTCAGCACTAAGGGAAGGTTGTGAATCCCAATATGGAGAGTTGATAATCACACCCAAGTTCTGAATGTTCGTCCAGGTTCCACCCCTTCTCTCTGCTGAATACAGGTCGGTTCTCCCCTCTCCTCGCAACGTATTGCTCTCAGATTCCCACTCGTATGCTGCGAAGATCATGTAGTTCCCGTCGGGAGTTATCGTTGCCGACCCGACATGTTCGGCAGAGCCGAGAGCGTCGTCAGCGGTAATGGGGTCGCCCCAATTGTTTGCCCCCTCCCTCTTTGAAAACCAGATACGTTGATCTCCCTTCCCTCCAGTTGGACTCTTTCGAGTAGAAGTAAACATTAAGAGATTACCCCTGAGAACGTAGTGTGGAGCAAACTCGTCGGCGGATGTATTGATTGAGAGTGGCGTTACCGTTACCACACCCTCAACTGGTTGCGCAACAAGCTTCAACTGCCCGAAAATGGTGAGAACCAATGGCAGAATAAAAAGAGTAGCGATGGTTGTTATTTGGCGTCTCATTGTCTCTCTCCCCCCTTAATCAGAAGTAATGTGATTGAACCTGATACCGAGAGTGGCAGTCAGTGTGCCGAATCGAGCACCACCGTTGACTGTAACCGGAACCGTTCGGCTCCCCTCAAACTCAGCATTGCGGAGAATGACCGTTTGATTGGTTGTAAAAATATTGCTGAGCGGATGCTCGTACTGCAACTGAAAGACAAGGTCTGTCTCATCACTCAATTGGTGAATATATCCAGCACCAACCTTCAGGTTGTGCCGGAGATTGTCGGCCAGTGGGTTTTCGGACAGACTTCCAGTAAGTACTTTCGTGGCGTCAACTCCATCGAAGAGGTAGTTGCAAATCGACGATGTATCAACGATAGCATCGGTTTCTTCGTAAGAAACCTTCAGGGGCAGCGATGACGCGAAGCCTATATATCCGAAGAAATCACTTAGGCGATAGTCAACCTGCGCCTGCATACCGATATAGTCCGCCACAACACAGTAGTCCATATTCACAGTCTCATTGAACGAACCGAGGGGAGTTATGCAGAGTGCAGCGAGAGTGTCGCTGTTCGAAAGTGCTCGCCGATTGTAGAAGAATCCGATCCGCGTAGCCCAATGCTCGCTCGGAACGAACCCAAAGTCGATGCCGATATCAAATCCGATTCCACTACCTGACTCGATCACACTGTTGGTAATCTCACCTAAGGCAACAGCGCTCTGAGGTCTGATCGGATCAGTCGTTAAGAACGAATAGCCGAGACCTATATACGGTTGCAGAAAAAAATAGCTCTCTGGATCGGGAACAGGGTTGAGTATATCCTCTGGTTCGGGCGGGTCTGCCCACAAGAGTAGAGGGGCAATGAAGGAGAGCAGAGAGGGTACAGCAAGAGTCAATAATCTCTTCATTGTTGCTCCAATTGTATTCATTTAGGAAGTCAATTCGTTCTGCTTGTTGAAACTCTCTATCTTTGCCAGTGGCTTCAACGGCCAGAATCGATCCAAATGTACGACATTTCACGAAGAAGAGAGAATTGCAATGGCGCGCATAACAGCGTTCAACCCCTTTATCTATAGCCAACATCTCACTTCCGATTTGTCGGAGCGGATAGCCCCACCCTACGATGTAATTAAGCCAGAAGCCTTGCGAGAATTGCGCAACGCTCACCCACA
>JBFWSB010000388.1:0-3946 GCA_050248595.1 Kapaibacterium sp. (SeqCode) | reverse complement strand
AAGAAACCAGAAGTGGCGTTGGCTGTAGCTGCTGCCTCCGGACTTACTGCCGTGCTCGGGAAGATGATTCCCATGATTGGCAGGATGATGTAGATTGATGCCGCGCTCAGGAAGGAGAAAATCGCACTGAGGATTACGGTCAACACCAGTTTCGCGCTGTAGGGCTTTACGTAGGGGAGAAATCGGCGGATTACATTCATTGAACGTCCCCTTCAACTTTAGATTCGGTCGTTTGCATCTCTTCTCTCTTCACTCTTGTCATTCGAATGATATGTTCCAGTACGCGCTCTGGCGTAATCAACTCCATTCCGCCAAGCTCAATTATTGGATCTGACTCTGTCCCCCACGGTCGCCACTCGGTTCCAGCTTTTTCTGAAGCATAGAGGGGGATCACCGGTTTCTGGAGTGCCGCTGCAATGTGCACCACTGAAGTATCTGGCGTTACCACAATGTCGAAGTTAGTTAGCAGACCTACAAAGGTGCTGAAGTTGTTCGTCGGTTCCACGAATCGCGAGGAGGAAGCAGTGGCAATTCGTTCTATCAACTCTCTATCTCCCGGTGCTCCAACAATAGTCGGCAGCATCCCCTCCTCGTGAATCAGTCTTGTTAGTGCAATGTAGTATCCTTCCGGCCAGCGACGCCCTGCCCCAGCTACGCTCACATTAAGTGCTATCGATACCATCTCAGTTGATTCACTCTTCCTCTCAACGTTGGGTGGAAGGGTAATGCTCAGCCGATGTTCTTCTTCAGATTTCGGAGAGATCGTTTCGATACCAAGTGGGCTGAGCAGACGTGAAGTCTGCACAATAATATGTTCACCAACCTTAACCTGCTCTCCTTCTCTCCGTTCAACCAGATATTTCCCTTTCGCCAATCGCGAAATTAGGTCTGCACTTCCGGAAGGGTTAAGATGAAAATTGATTACAAGGTCGTATCGATTCTTCCTCAGTTCTCTTATCGTTCGGACAATCTTCACAAATGATTTCGGCAGCACATAGTGATGGTTGATCTCAGCGATCAGGGGGGCTACCATCCAATTCTTATGGCCGAGTAAGAGATCAATGCGAGTAGTGGGGAAGTGGTTCCGCAACTGCCGAATCACCGGAGTGGAGATCAGCGCATCCCCAATGCGATCAACCCGAATCAAGAGAATTCGCTCGATCTTTTCACGTTGCTCCGGCGGTATCCCCTTGGCTCCTACTTCTTGTCTGGATGAAAAGAAGTGAAGGGAGGCAAGGGTCGCACGACGTATCGAGCGTTCTATGGCGTTTAGAATTCTCATTTTCAGCTCGCAAACTATATCACCTGTTTTCCCTTGAACGTAACGGTGTGTGGAAGCAAACCTAAATGGGGCAACTGGCCGTCAGAGGGGACGTAACTTTACGGAGTTTCACCACCAATACGTTGGAGCTTTGGCATATTGCAACTCTTGCTCCCGTTTTTCATTTAGTTGGTCGACACGAGGTAACTATGCTCAAGGTAATTGAGAAAATTTTCAGTTCGAAGAAGGAGAAGGATGTTAAAGACCTTGCTCCGATGGTTGATGAAATCAATGAAGTCTACGAAGAGTTTCAGTCCCTTTCCGACGAAGAGTTGAAGGGAAAGACGGCTGAGTTCAGAGCGATAATAGAGGAGCGAACGCGTGAGGATAACGAGCGACTCGTCGAAGCGCGGGAGCAGTTAAAGGAAGATCTGGAACCGGAAGACCGCCTTGCCCTCTACGAAGAGATTGAAGAGCTGGAGGATCGCATTTACGACGATACTCAAGAGGTTCTCAACGAAATTCTTCCCGAGGCCTTCGCCGTTATCAAAGAGGCTTGCCGCCGTCACCTCGGCAAGCAGTGGGAAGCCGGGGGGAACATGATCACCTGGGACATGGTCCACTACGACGTGCAGTTGATTGGTGGCATGGTTCTCCACCAAGGAAAAATTGCCGAGATGGCAACTGGTGAGGGAAAGACACTTGTCGCTACCCTTCCAGTCTACCTGAATGCGCTGCCGGGAAAAGGTGTCCACATCATCACTGTCAACGACTACCTTGCGAGACGTGACTCCGAGTGGATGGCCCCCATCTACGAATATCTTGGACTTACCGTTGGCTGTATCCAAGCCAACATGAAGGCCGACCTCAGGAAGATTCAGTACGGAGCCGACATTACGTTCGGCACGAACAGCGAGTTTGGCTTCGACTACCTTCGGGATAACATGACCCAACGCCCGGAGGATATGGTTCAACGCCCACACAACTACGCAATCATCGACGAGGTCGACTCGATTCTGATCGACGAAGCCCGTACTCCTCTTATCATTTCTGGCCCTGTCGAAAATGCCGGGAATGAAATCTTCAACCAGATGAAACCCCGGGTTGACCGCATTGTGAAGCTCCAGCAACGGGAAGTTGCGAAGATGATCGGCGATGCCGAGCGGCTGCTGGAGGGGGGAAGCGAGGAAGACCGGGTACAAGCTGGGATTCACTTGCTGCGAGCATATCGAGGTATGCCGAAGAATAAGAAGCTGACGAAAATGCTTCAAGAGGGGGGGGTGAAGATGTTGATGGAGAAGACCGAAATGGAGTATCTCCGAGACAAAGGGGCGCGGATGCAGGAGATCGACGATGAGTTGTACTACGCAATCGACGAAAAACAACATACGATCGATCTCTCAGATAAAGGACGTGCCGCGCTGGCTGGGGCAGGAGAAGACCCAGAGTTGTTTACTCTTCCCGACATTGCTACCGAGTTGAGCATGTTGGAGGGTGAGAATGGCGAAGCAGTTCAAGAAGATGCGATCATTGAACGGAAGAACGAAGTGATGCAACTCTACTCCGAGCGGAGCGAGTTGATCCACACGATTTCTCAGCTTCTTCGCGCTTACTCGCTCTACGAGCCTGACGTGGAGTATGTTGTGCAAGACAATAAGGTGAAGATTGTTGATGAGTTTACCGGTCGTATTCTTGAGGGACGCCGCTATTCCGATGGACTCCACCAAGCTATCGAAGCGAAGGAGGGAGTGACTGTCGAGAAAGACACCCAGACTTTTGCGACGGTGACGATCCAGAACTACTTCCGACTCTACCGGAAACTTGCCGGTATGACAGGTACTGCTGAGACTGAGGAGACGGAGTTCGCGGAGATCTACGCCCTCGACGTTGTCGTAATCCCAACCAATCGTCCGATTGCCCGGGATGATATGAACGACCTGATCTTCCGCACAAAGCGTGGCAAGTTCAACGCTGTGATTGACGAAATCATCAAGCGACGCGAAAAAGGACAACCTGTGCTGGTTGGTACAACTTCTGTTGAAGTTTCAGAGACGTTGAGCCGGATGTTGCAACGCTCGAAGGTTCCCCACTCCGTGCTCAATGCTAAGCAGCACGACCGTGAAGCAGAAGTTGTCGCGAAGGCTGGCCAAAAGGGGGCAGTGACAATTGCGACAAACATGGCTGGTCGCGGTACTGACATCAAACTTGGCCCTGGCGTGAAGGAGGCTGGGGGACTTCACATTCTGGGAACCGAACGGCACGAGTCGCGCCGGATTGACAGGCAGCTACGTGGTCGTGCTGGACGTCAAGGAGATCCCGGCTCTTCGCAGTTCTTTATTTCGTTAGAAGATAATTTGATGCGCCTCTTCGGTGGGGAACGTGTCACCAAGTGGATGGATCGCTTCGGAGCAAGTGATGAAGTGTTAGAAGCTCCGATGCTGAACAAAGCTGTGGAGCGGGCGCAACGGAAGGTAGAGGAGAACAACTTCTCAATCCGGAAGCGGCTCCTTGAATATGATGATGTAATGAATCAGCAGCGCGAGGTGGTGTACGACCGCCGTCGACACGCTCTGATGGGGGAGCGGATGAAGGGGGAGATCATGGACTTTGTCAACGACTTCGTTGACCGTACCCTGAACAAGCACTTCCCTGAAGAGATGCCGAAAGTGCTCGACGATATTAGAA
>JBFWSB010000387.1:0-3970 GCA_050248595.1 Kapaibacterium sp. (SeqCode) | reverse complement strand
TCTTAATCTCACCCGATATAAAGTTTGACGGAGCATGGGATGACAAGTCAGGATTCAGGTTCGGATTTCGTGCTATAGGAGTCGACTTGACTACAGACACATCTAGATTAGTAAACGCTACTAGTATCCTAATACCTGAAAAAAGCATCTTTGCTACGAAGGCATACGCAATGTGGATTCCTTGTTTTAGTAAAAAGAAGTTTTCTGTATCTATTGGAGTTTTTGGAGCTTTGAAAAAAGTTACGAGCACAGAACGTTATACCCCTTCTGATAATGCGACAGGAGTTGATGCCATTGACTCAGTTATTGAGCGAACTCATAATCTTCATGTCTTGATGCCTCAATTCCAAATTGAGTTTTCTCCCTTAAGTCAGTGGGTGATGTATGCAGGATTGACTGGCATTGCCGTAGGTGACGGCTCGAGTGAGCTTAAGCAATATTTTGGCGCTAATCGCACAACATTCGGCACAGTTGATTTTGGCTTTGCTGGTCGCCCTGCAAAAAGCTATGAGTTGGGATTAGGAATTAGCTTTATTGATACAGACCTTCGTCAGATTCGTGGAGAGGAATCACCGTTCGTATTGAAATTCTATGCTGCTTTCTTGAAGGAGGCTGATTGATCTTCACATCTATTTCTTATGATCTTTTAGAAGCCCTCCCTGACTTCAGGTGAGGGCTTCTATCTATGCGAGTATTTCTTTCTGAAAGTTTGAGAATATCTGAGATAGACTTCACTGTGATTCGTCACAGCGTTGTGCCCGTATCTGACTCTGAATAGATAGTTATCTCAATAGGAGCGGGTTGCTTTCAGGCAAGACCTGCACTTTGATGATAATACTTGGTAGTGGCACCTGTTAGTAGCACTTTTGCAGGAAGTATAGAGCCGACTATCTCTTTGGACTTTCTTGTTACCGAGCTCTCCCCTATCTTCCCCCATCACAACATCACCCACAAAACCTCAAAGCGATCATGGATAATCTTCGCGCTACGCTTCAGCACTATTTTGGGTATTCTGAGTTTCGGCCTCTGCAGGAGGAGATTATCTCCGGTGTCGTTGCCGGAGATAACTCGTTTGTGTTGATGCCGACTGGTGGTGGAAAATCGCTCTGCTATCAGTTGCCAGCTCTGCTTCTCCCCGGACTTACCGTTGTTGTCTCTCCACTGATCGCCCTGATGAAAGATCAGGTGGATGCCCTGCAAGCTGCCGGGGTTCCGGCGACGTTTATCAACAGCTCACTCGACTATAGTGAGATCGAGGGGCGGAAGGATGATGCCCTCCAAGGGAAGATTAAGCTGCTCTACTTGGCTCCCGAACGTCTGCTTCTACCGGCAACGCTCGATCTATTGGATCGGGCGTCACTCTCGCTGATTGCTATTGATGAAGCTCACTGTATCAGCGAGTGGGGACACGACTTCCGGGTCGACTACCGGAACCTTTCGTCGCTGCGAGATCGCTACCCGGACGTGACGGTGATTGCGATGACCGCTACGGCAAACGACCGTGTGCGAGCCGACATCGTTGAGCAACTCCGGCTTGGGAGAGATGCGAAGACCTACATCGCGAGCTTCGACCGACCGAACCTGAATATCAGCGTGCAGCATAAGAGTGGGATGAGTCAGGTTTTTGACGTAGTAAATCGCTTCCCGGGTGAGTCGGGCATTATCTACTGCATGAGTCGCGCAGCCACGGAGACGTTGGCAGAACGATTGGAAAAGCGAGGCTATCGGGCACTCCCCTACCACGCTGGATTGAATCGGGAGAGCCGAACAAAACATCAGGAGATGTTCGAGCGGGATGAGGTTGATGTGATCTGCGCAACGATTGCCTTCGGTATGGGAATCGACAAATCGAACGTGCGATATGTGATCCACTACAACCTGCCGAAGAACATGATGAGCTACTATCAGGAGATCGGTCGTGCTGGACGGGATGGCCTCCCCTCCGACTGCCTTCTCCTCTACAGTAGTGGCGATCGAAGCAAGGTGCTCCACTTCATCACGGAGATGGTCGACCCGCAAGAACGTGCCGTTGCACTCTCAAGTTTAGATGAGATTACCGCCTACGCTGAGTCAGGAAAGTGTCGAAGAAAGGTTCTCCTATCTCACTTCGGCGAAGATTACCCGAAGGAGAACTGCGGAGCGTGCGACAATTGTCTGAACCCTTCTCTCTCCGAACTCTTCGACGCCACAACGATGACGCAGAAGCTCCTCTCTTGCGTTGTCCGGCTGAAGGAGAGCTTCGGTGTCTCCTACACAATCGATGTGCTGCGCGGTTCTGAGGCGACAAAGATTATCGGCAACCGCCACCACCTTCTTCCAACGTGGGGAGCGGGAAAAGATCAACCGACAACAGAGTGGCGATGGTTGGCCAGTGCTCTTGTTTCTGAAGGTTATCTGCGCCAGCGGATAGAAGCATTTAACACGCTGAGTGTGACGGAGAAGGGGTGGGAAGTACTCCGGAATGAGCGGAGAGTTGAACTACAACGAACGCGACGTCCTGAGAAAAAAGGGAGTCAGAAATCGAAGGGGAAGGAAGTTCTCTCCGAAACAGAACAGATTCTTTTCGGCCAACTCCGCTCCCTCCGCAAGCGAATCGCTGATCGGCAGAACGTTCCTCCCTACGTGATTTTTGGAGATAAAACCTTGCAAGAGATGGCGCAGAGAATGCCAGCGACTCTCGATGAGCTACTGCAAGTTAGTGGTGTGGGAGAAGTGAAAGCAAGTCGATATGGCGGGATGTTCCTTGAACTGATTGGCATCTTTGTGGAGGAGAATCCGGGAGCAAAGACAACGCAGATCACTACACCAACGCCACACAAGGCTGTAGAAGTTGGAGAGCTTTCAGAGAGTGCAGAGATAACCGGAGAACTCTTCAATCGTGGCCTCTCACCTGAAGAGATTGCTGCCGAACGAGCGATGACGTTGAAGACTATTGAGAACCACATCTCCGACGCAGTCCTCCACGGAGTGATTCAAGAGATTGACCGGATTGTCCCGAACGATAAGGCGAGGGAAATTCAAGGAGCGTTCCTGAAGCATGGTCTGGAATACCTTCGTCCAGTGATGGAGACAATCGGCGAAGAGAACGTGACGTGGTTAGAATTGAAGGTGGTGCGAGGACGGATGTTGCGGTCAGGGTGAGAGTTGTTCCTGCTTGGCTTGGAGAGGGAGAAAACCGCAGAGAAGCAGAGGGCGCAGAGAGGAGATTGTAGTCTTTTTCGCTCCCCTATACAACAGACTTGAATTATTCATGCAGTCCAGAGATTACGCCTCGACATCCGACAGAATCTGGTTCAGGTGATGTACCCCGTGCCACGCGTAAATATCCAGAAGCTCTTCCAGCGTGACTTCACCATCTTCCGGGTGGTCGGCGATTCGAACCCACTCATCATCCTGAACCGTGTCGAGGAACGCTCCCCAGCGTTGGTGAAGTCCGCGCAGCAGCGCAAGCGTTCCTTCAATCGGAAGAGTTGAGTCAGAGAGCTTAGCCCAAGCATCTTGGTCGTAGGGCTTCAAGGTCGGTCGCTCCTCCGTCAAGATCAGCTTCATCCGCGTGTAGCCGTTCATGTGTGAGTCGGCAATGTGGTGAACAACTTGGCGGCGAGTCCACCCACCTTCACGGTAAGAAGTATCGAGACGTTTGTCGCTCATACCTGCCACAGCATTCGCCAGTAGCTCTGGCAATGAGCGGATAGCTTCAATTTGCTCTACACGTTCTTCAGGTGTCATAGAAATATGCCGTTGATCTATACTATGTAAATGATGTGCAAGGATAGCTGCTCTCTCTATCCTTGCACATCTTGGGAACTTCTACCGTTGACTACGCACCCTCTTCATCTTTCTTACCGAAGAGACCAGTAACGGCACTCTTCACATCTCCCATGTCGAGTCCATCACCATCTTTATCCAGACCGGAAACGAGTCCTTTTACCTTATATCCAATATCCGGGAACTTATCTTTCTTAAAGTT
>JBFWSB010000386.1:0-3983 GCA_050248595.1 Kapaibacterium sp. (SeqCode) | reverse complement strand
ATCGAACTCTACGTTTACCTCTACCTTCGAGCCATCTTTCGAGCGGAAGCTCAGATCGCTCATTCGCAAGTGAACGAATCCATCTGGCGCGGCATCGTCGATTGGAATCAACTTGATCTTGAAGTTGTTCGCCACTCCTTCCAACGAGAAAGTTGGGGGAGAACCATCCAACTTTACAGTCAGGGCTGCACGGATGTAGACAACTTCGTTTGAGACTTCAACTTCTTGGCCTGCCGCGTTCAACGTCTGGAAGAGAGCGTTCGTCCCCATCAAGTCGTTCGGCTGATTTGAGTTCGGCCACGATTTAATGGTTGGCCCCCACTTCAACTCCAGCGTCAACTCTGTTGGCAACCCAAACTGTTCTAACAAGTCGGCAAGCGATTCACTCTCGGCGATGCTTTTCACCTTGTTGATCAACGACTCGGCATAACCCTTCGCCTGCTCAATAATTCCTTTCGCCTCTTTCTCCACTTGTTGGATAACGGCGAGAGCTTTCTGACGCACGGCCTCGGCTGCATTCTTCACAGCTTCTTCCGCTTCCTCCTTTGCGTTCTTCGCCAGATCTTCCGCCACTTCAGGAATTGAATCGATGTCGTCGAGTACTTCCTGAAGGTCATCCTTCATCTCCTTGAACTTGTCGATGTCATCCTTCACGTCGTTGACGGCAGACATCAAGTCTTGGATCGTGGAGACGAGTTGCTTCGGGTCGGAGAAGTTCTTCGAGTTCAACATGCGGGGAATCTTAATCAGATCGCCCGCAAAATCATTTACTGCGTCGATAATATCTCGCAGCGAAATTCCTCCGAGAAGATTTGCGTCGAGTGCTTCGTCGAAGAAACTTGTCGGATCGAACTTGCCGCTGGTGACCTCTTCGATCTTCCCACCAACCGTCCCGAGCGA
This sequence comes from Kapaibacterium sp. (SeqCode), assembly GCA_050248595.1. Classification (GTDB taxonomy): domain Bacteria; phylum Bacteroidota; class Ignavibacteria; order OLB7; family OLB7; genus JAGWAZ01. Next base: position 3,083 of record JBFWSB010000386.1, on the reverse strand, counting down.
CCGGGAAAGTCCGGCAATGTTCATGTTCGGCGTTCCAAGTCCACCCGCCTTGTCGGCATTGGTGTTGAAGGACATTTCAACAGTATCCTTCAGCTTCGCGAAAACTTGTCCCTTGTTCGCGTTTCCATCGATACCATGCTTGTAGTAGGTATCGTGCAACTCTATTGCCTGGAAGGCTGCCGTGCCGGTAATCTGCTCCACCGCGTCGATACGAACTCGCGTCTCGACAAAGGCTGGGTAGAAGTAGGGCTGGTCGGCATTGTAGAGATCGTCGTTATTCCTGTTGTTCGTGCTCCCAGTTCCAGCAGCAACTTTGGGGAGTGAGCCGGGATCATCCGAAGAACCTGTGTTCGATGTCGGAACGTCGGCAGTGAACTGTACATAGTCAGTCTCGAAGGCAGTATCTCCCGTCTTCTCGCTCGGGGCGTAGGCAATCGTCTGACCATATACCTCTCGCGTGTTCCGGTCTGCGTTGTAGGTTCCGAGCACAGCCTGAGTAACGCTGTAGTCAAATGCCTTCTTGTTGTTGACGAACGCAAGTGGAGTAGAGAACTCGATCTGATTTCCATCCCAATCCTCTGCCACCACATTGAAGAGGAAGTCTTCACCATCAACCACAGGCCAGAAGGCTTCGTCCCCATAGCTTCCGATTTTGCTGATTCCCTGATCTGGCTGATCCAGATTTGGCGTAATCAACGTTGTCAAACGCATCTTGCGGAAGGGAGTCCGTCGCCCACTGTAAGGCTGGCTCAGTGCCGGATACTCCATCAACGGTTTGCGGACAACGATGTACATCCGCTGGTACATGTAGGCGATGTAGCCGTGCCGCCCAAACTTCTTGATCTTCCGCTCAGTAATCTTAATCAGTGCAGCACGGTTTCCGAACGGGAAGAGAAAGCCTTTGTAGACAACCCGCACGTAGTGATCGCGCCCCATCGTCCCACGGTGTCGCCACTCCTCAATGCTTGTGTCTGGGGGTGGCTCCCACGTTCCCCGCGTGTTCATCCACGCACCGAGGGCACTCAGCATCAAGCTGTCAACGCCAACTGGCTCTGGAGGATTGTTCTTCTTCTTGTCGCCAACTGGATATTGGAAGTTTGCGCTCAGGTGAACCAGTTCGTGCCGGTCGCGAGCGTTCAAACTCATCCGGAAAGGAGTGTTTGTCGATGCTGGCCCCGGTGATGGATTCTCCTGAAAATCTGGAGACCAAACAGCCCGAACAGTTCGATAGTAATCATCACTTTCGTCGATTGCTCCGGTCGACTTCCGAACGCCGAGGCGTGTGTGCCAAAGCTCTGTTCGCCCGTTGTGCGTCACTGGCTTCAGCGAGTGTGCCCAGCCAGAGTAAACGTGTGGTGAGAGAATTAACCGGTAGGGTGCTTCGATTGCCGTGTGGTATTCTTTCGGCTTGATGATCTTCGGGATCGTTGCCGTCAGATTCAGGTAGAGATCGAACTTCGCCGCCGGGTTTTCCGTTTTCATCACCGCCATTTGTCCCGGGTCGGCCTGGATTGATGGGTTGTCGGCCATCATCTTCGAGCGGGCATCTATTGCCTGCGTCCCATTCCCCTGCCCTGCCGACGTTGAGGCGATATATCCACGCTTCAGCGTGATGTTTGAATACTTTGTTCTCCCGGTAGTTGTTGATGTGTTCCCCCTACCACCATCCGGCAGGGTAATACGACTGATGCTCTTCCCCTTCCCACCAGCATACACATTCGAAATTCTCCCCTTCAACGAATCGCTCAGACCAAGTATCGATCCGAGAGCTGGCGAAGGTGGCGGCGGTGGTGGCAATGCTGATGGCACAACACTCGGTGTAAGTGATGACCAATCCAACAAATCGGCGAGCGTGTAGGGAAGTTGTGTCATCCCGGAAGGGAGCTTGAACGCAAGGCGACTTGGTCCAGCAATCCGATGCTCGATTGGAGGCAGGTCTGGCGTCTCATTCCCTCCGGCTGGTTCCTCCATGTTCTCCGGAATCTGATCGGAGTTATTCGGGTCGTTCTTCGCCGCCTCCTGTGCGTCGTCGGCCTCCCAGTATGCTCGCTCTGCTATGTTCTGCGGCGGGAAGTGGACTACGAGGTAGGGAATGTTTGTGGTAGTGTTTCCAGTTGAAGTGAAAGTACCTGGCCCCTTCACCTTCGAAATCTGATTTGAGACTGGCTCAGCCGCAATCACGTTGATCGATGCTGTTTGCTGCGTTGCTACAAGCTCTGTGTTGTTGAGCTGATACCCCTTCGTCTTCCCCTTCGATCCTCCACCAGTCTTAATCTGCAAGTTGATGAACTCGAAACCGAGGTAGAGCATATCGGCTGGACGAAGCACCCAGATGATACTGCTGAGAGGAAAGGTGACCACCGTCTCCTTCTCTTCGTCGAGCATCACATCTCCTTCGTCCTCGTCGTCTGGGTCAGGAAGGTCGGGTATATCGGGAAGCCCGGGACGAAGAGCGCCGGTCGGCATCCTCTCCAAGTCATCTTTCTCGCGGAAGAAGTGAAGCCGTGTCCGGCGGCGAGGTTTTGCAGGCTGAACAACCGCTCCACGCAGTGGCAACGAGGCGGCAATGATTTCTGGAGCGCAGACCATCCCCTCAACTTCACTCCCCCTCCCACTCAACTCGAACAGATCGGCTCCACCTCCTCGACCAACTTTCAGGCTCAGCCCATCGGTTCTCATCGAAACCGGTTTTTCGGGATAGTCGGCGAGGAGGAGGGTGGTGTTCTCTTGCCTACCGAACTCGACCGCATAGCGAGGATTTTCCAGAGGCAACGCGAATCGGTGGCCGTTCGATTTCTTGAGAGATCCGGCAGGAACAAACTCAATCTCTCCACTACCTGCAAGCTGCTCACTCCGGCTCGTCTCCGCAAGCAACGCAACCGACCGTTCTCCCCCCTTTCTCTCTTCTGCCTCAATTAACAGGCTATCGAAGACATTGGGAGGGGTGTTCAACTGCCACCCCCTCCCCTCTTTCACCTCTGGCTCAATCTTCCAATCCTGCTCTCCACGCTCCACTGTTATAATAGAGCGTTGTTCTGCTGGATTCTCTACAATTGCTGGGACGTTCTCTTCTGGAAGACCCA
>JBFWSB010000385.1:0-3992 GCA_050248595.1 Kapaibacterium sp. (SeqCode) | reverse complement strand
CAAAGTTGGATTTGTCACCTTCGGTCGCAATGAATAAATCGTAGGCTCCCACAATCAGAAAGAGAACTCCGGCTATCGATGTCCAGATCACAAATTGCTTTTCTTTCGTGTTCATAGATACTCCTTACGCTTGTATAGCAATTGGTTTGCACATGCCTGCACAGGTTATTAACCCATAGCAAGTGGAGTGCTTTCAGGAGCACTTCCACTTTGCGTTGCAGTTGAGCTACTATTCAAGCCGGAGCCATACGGAGAAAAATGCAAGTCGTTTCGATCCCATCAAACATTTGTTCGCCGTGCGTCACTCCGGACATATCGGCCTACTTGCAGTAGTACCGGTGCAGTGGGGCTGGCGCGGTGGAGGAGAACGATCTCTTTACCAACACGGCTCATCGCAATTGCTCCACCTGGCCGACACTCGGCGTCGAAGAGTGGTGACTGTTTGCTCCAACCAGCTTCGGCAAGTGTACCGAAGCCATTGCTTGCGGTGGCTGAGTTTGAACTCTTGTAGGATACCGGCTGCGATGGTGTCATCACGCCAGCTATTGAGAAGGTCTCAGTCATCAAGAGTGGGTTGCCTACTCCCGGATGTGTTAAGTGCATCACTCCGTCTAAGGTGGCGACGGCCATTGGACCAGTTGTCTCGTATGGGCGTGCCAAGGGCTGGAGTTGTCCCGTAGTATCTGGACGAGCTGAGAAGTGAGCAACGGGAAAAACACTCGGTGACCAGGCGTTCACTGTGGTATTATCCTGCGCCCCACCATACGGATTTGTCGGCACAGTTACGACGTTGAAGGGGGCGACGTTGTAGGAGATCATATTCATCGATTGAGCACCGGGTGCTTTCACTATCAAGTAGAGAGATTCACTCTGTACGCCAAGTGTCATTCCACCATCAGTCTGGGCAGCCGGTACAGCTACAGCCTCTTCCCAGACACCTGCTACTCCGTAGTCACTTCCGCTACGGATGCGCGAGGAGACGTTGCCATCCTGATCGGCATAGGTGAACATGAGCTTTGTATATCCAGCGAACGAGGCAAGCGCGAATGATTGAACTGCACCATCGGTTGGAGATACTTCGGTTGTCCAGCCGTTCGGTAGATCGTACCGCATACATTGTAGCTCACCCGTTGCTGAGCGAGCCAACAACACCAGTTCAAAAAATGTGGAGGCCATCGCCAATCCACCACTCCCATCAAGCTGGAGTGTTGTCTCTGCTGACCATGACTCGCGCTCGGTAACCCGGACTCGAACTCGAACTGTTCCGTCCGATGCAGCCGAGGCAACGTAGAGAGAGCCACCGAAGTCTGCTCCGCAGAGTGGACCATCTACATCCCCTGTAAATGGTGTCTCTTTGGGAGCACTCCACTCGAAACGTCGATCCCAGAGGAACTGGAACCAGTTTGCCCTCGCATCATTTTTGCCGAGACTCCCAAGACCGAAATTCTTTTCGATAGTCCGCATCAGGCTGTAGTGATTGTAGCCCTCCTCTTCATATCCCGGCTGAATGCAATCACCGAGAAGCACCGTGTAAATCTGGTTCGGTCCATCGTAGGAGGAGACAATGTCTGGCTCCGACTCAAAGTCCGATTCGTCGAACGTCACTACTACCATTGTGCGAGGGGGGAGGTGAGAGTCAGGTCCGGGAAAGCGGAGTCGGTTGAAGAAACCTTCAAGCCACTTTGCCAACTGGTCAACAAGGATCGGTGCGCGTGGCTGCACATCATCTTGTGTCCCATCTACCCAATGCCCGTCACTCCAAATGTTTGGAGTGTACCAGGCATACTCCGGCAATTCACCGTTGAGTATGTCGGCAAAGAAGGCTGCATCGTTCTCAATTCTCTTCCACCGTTCCTGATTCTGTATGATTGATGTGAATGAGGAGTAGGGGTTGTGCTTGATTAAGTAGGGGGAGGCATCCTGCGGTACGTAATTGTCTGGCTGCCACGGTGCGGCCTCTGCTACATAGCTTTCCATATACCCCTTCCAGCGGAGTGATCCCGGTGCTTCTTCTATCAAGTCGACGATGGTCCGTTGGGAGAGGGTAGGGGTGGGGCGGTCATCGCTTGTGACGTTGCAGAGTTCGGCGGCGGTTGAGGCAATGTAGTTTGTCTGCGACGGGTGCATCACGCCGAAGAAGTTCTGAAGCTGAATACCCTGTTTTGCAAGTCGCCGCATGTATGGATTGGCCATCACATACCCGCGATACTGGTTCTCGAACATGATAAGCAGCACGTGATCGAATGCTCGCTCAGTCTCTCCACTCTCTATCACTTGTAGATTTGGGTTTGGAAGTAGTTTGGACATTGTTCCCTATGGATTTAGAGTTATCGGTGCGCGCCACTCAAAGGTTGGGCATCCAGTTCTACCATCTGGATCGCCATTAATCGGAGTCTGCATTATTGCCTCCGCAATCGGAGTAAGTCCTCGCATTCCGTTCATTATTGCCGTATACAAAACGGTGGGATTATCCCGGAAGCCTTGTTCCAATTGTGAAAGCATCATTGAATAGTGCGAGTTGAATCGGTTATTCAGATTCTCCAGTTCAGGAGTTCCTGCGAAATCTGCACTTGTGCAATTAGGTTTGATAGGGTAGACATCATCGTAAGTCACCGGAAAGATCGGGCCTGATGGCTCACTGTGGATGTTGTCAGTCTTCGCATAATACCGTTCAGAATATATCTGTTTGAAGCGGAAGTAGTGTGCAATCTCCTCAGGCTGCCCGAAGAAGTGACTGTCGCCGTCGAATAACGTTCCATCGGCTCCCTCTCCCTGATCGCAGATCACGTCGATTGCCTCACTCGCATCCGATAGGTTCCTCACCACAATTGGCTTGCCCCCACCATGCCAGTAGAATTCCTCCGACACTTGATTGCGCGGGTCTCCGGTGAATACGGCATCTTCGCCATACTCTTCTACTAAGTCCGTTAAGTCACTCTTTATCCCCTGATAGAATTCACCAATTGTGAAGCCGGGCACTTTTAGTTCGGCAGTCTCCTCCGGTATTTCATCAGGTGCAAAGTTGGCTGGAAGCTCAATCTGCATAAAGGTCCACATTGTCTCCTTTGAGAAGGGAGCAAGTTGAATGTCGACTTCCCGGTCTTTGAAGCGGGTTCCATCAAACTCAAGAACCAGTGGATACTTCGGTATCTCAGCCTCACCTAAACGGACAGAACCACCAATTGATGAGAGGATATTGGTCGCTAAGGTTAAGTGAAGCATCTCTTCCATAAAGACGCTCCGGATCGCCACTGATGAGGGGATGTTTGTCCCTGGTTTGATGCTCCACATTGCTGTTAGGTAGGGGGGGAGAGTGGCCAGTTCGAGTTCTGCACCCTTTTGCAGTTTTTCAAAGAGCCGAGCCTTGGCAATAGTAATATTCATGGATATCGTCGTTTGGTTAATTGGATTGGGAATGTCCTCACTCGAATGCACCAGTATGAAGAGCTATTGCCCTCCAATCAAGTGATCGCCAAGCCGTAGTGAAAGTGCCACAAGCGTTAACGTTGGATTGACTGCCGACAAAGTTGAAAACGATGCGTTCGAGCAGACGAAGACATTGTCGACACCATGAATTTTTAGGTCAGCATCTACAACCCCCAGCTCTGGGGAATCACTCATTCTGGTAGTGCAGGTTGCATGGTGTGCCCCCCACGAGGCGTCGGTAGTGACAGGTCCGGTTGCCCCCATTGCCTTGAAGACTTCTGTGGCTGTGGCCTCTACCGCTTTCATCTGATTGGTAATCGTCGGATTCACATTGAAGTTGAGGAGCGATTCCATCATTCCTAAGTGGCTGATCCGGTTGAGGTTCGTTACCTGGTAGTCGTGATGGCTGAAGATCTCGAACATTGCGTTGAACTGGATGGTGGACTTTCCAGAGACCATCTCGTCAATCTCTTGGCGTGTCTTGCCATCCTGCATTGCCTGCGCAAGGTTAATCACAGGAGTCGAAGGAGGGTTAATCAGCACATACTTCCCATTTGCCTGTTCTT
>JBFWSB010000384.1:0-4016 GCA_050248595.1 Kapaibacterium sp. (SeqCode) | reverse complement strand
ATTTCGCTCATAAAAAAATGGCTCCACATAGTGAATGTGGAGCCATTGTACTTTTGTTTCCTTTGCAAGCTTAACGATACACAGACGAAGCTGCACCCAAACCAAAGATCGCCACAAAGATTAGTCCGAGAATAAAGAAGAGAACGAAATAGACAACAACAAGAACAATCGCCGAAACGATCATATACCCCACTTCCTTTCCTTTTGGTGTTAACATCACCGGATTTAATCCTAAGTAGAAAAGGTACACTGCCCAGACTATAGCTCCAAACGCAACGATGATGTTTAGACCAGGAATGATATTCAATATGCCAAGTACCCACGAAGGAGTGCTGGCATAGGCTACCAACTGAAGTGCTCGGCCAAAATCGTTTCGAGAGTCAAAGGTTCCCGCTAAAGCATTGATAATTGCAGCAGAAAGCAGTACGCCCACAATAGCAACAACCAATGTTAGAAGAGCTTGCCCAATCCCAAAAGCCATTCCGACACCTCCACCAATCACAGTTAGTGCAAGGAACGTTGCAATGGATGGAATTAATGATAGCGGAATCACATATCCAGTAATGATTCCTCCAACATTGGGAGCTTCTGAGGCCACAACTGTCCACTCCACCTTGCTATTCATCAGAATATTCTTGGCACGATCAACAAGACCGGCAGGATCATTGTTTAAAACGGGTTCGGGATTTGATTCATTCAATGTGTTGTACTCTTCAGACATAGATTCAACCTGACTATTTGATTAGTGTAGTGGAATTCCGATCCCTGAGTTCGCGAAAGTTCCTTCGAAGAACCGAAAAGTTACGAGATGTTTCGCAAAGGTAGCAATTGAGAGAACATTCTGCAACAGAAACCTCTACATCCTCAATTATTTAATGTGATAACTCCTTCAAGACCTCCCGTCGTAACTCATGTCCTCCAGGGTGGTAAATCTGTTCTACGTCTCCACCAATCTCCTGAAGTTTCTTCGCTGTTTTCTCTATCTCGCTTTTCGATGCAATGCGATCTTCCATGCCCTGAACTAAGAGAACGGTTATCTGGGACAACTGATCTCGATAGGCCTCCAGCTCAACTTCAGGAAATCCAGCCCCCCACAAGACAACTTGCTTCGGCTCCCCTTTTCCCCTACACCCCCAACGCATCGCTGTGGCTCCCCCCTGCGAAAAACCGAGAATTGAAAGCTCTGGCACAGTGCCAATCTCCGTAACGATGGATTCCCAGATTCCGTTAAGAAATCGGAGATAGTCATCAATCTCTCGAAGACGATCCTCGCTCGTCATCCAAGAAGCCCCGATGCTTCCACGGCCACTCCGGTGCTAGAAGCGAGACAAGGCTTCAGGGGCAACCAGGACTGTATCTTCACGGAGCAACGGCATACAATCCCCGAGAAAATCCCGCGCAAGCTGTCCGTAGCCGTGAAGTACAAACCAGACGTGCCGGACAGATGGGGTTATCTCTCCGGCAACGAAGTAGCGAGCCGAGCGAGTGGTCTCTATCAAGTTTTCTTGAATCTGCATTGTGTAGGTTGAATTCAAAGTTCAAAAGTAAAAATTCAAAAATAGGAAGAGAGTGGCTTCACCTTGAATACAGAATCCCCGGCTCCCCCCTTTGAATTTTGCCTTTTGAATTCTTACTCCCCTCTCCCGGCTTTGAATTTTGCCATTTGAATTTTGGATTCTCTCCCCTTCCTGTTCCATTCCGATACAGAGAGCCTTCTCCCTTGATTGATCCGTGAAATACAAATACATTTAGCGGATTTTCTGCATATCGGGAACTTGACACAACCGGGATTCAGTCCGGGAACCAATGCTCTACACATCCGAAGCACTCGAGTCGGTAATCGAAAACCTTAGTCGTCTTCCAACCATTGGCCGGAAGACAGCACAGCGGATTGCACTCTGGCTGTTGAAGCAACCTCGCGAAGATGCTGTTGCCCTTGCTCGGGCATTAGTAGAGATGAAGGATAAAATACAGTACTGCTCAATCTGTTGGAATATTACCGAAACCGATCCCTGCCCCATTTGTTCCTCTGCAAAACGTGATAGAACTATCGCCTGCGTTGTTGAAGAGCCGAGCGATGTGCTGGCTATCGAGAAAACCAACGATTTCTTCGGTCTCTACCACGTTCTCGGAGGGGTCATCAATCCGCTCGACGGCATTGGGCCTGAGGATCTGAAGGTGAAGGAGTTGATTACCAGAATAGGAGGAGATGAGTTGAAGGAAGTAATTTTAGCACTCAATCCAAGCGTTGAGGGGGAGATGACCACACTCTATCTGGCGAAACTTCTTCGCCCGCTGGGTGTAGAGGTTACGCGCATTGCAAGTGGTGTTCCAATGGGAAGTGCCTTGGAGTTTATTGATGAGGCAACCATTGCCCGAGCACTTGAAGGAAGAATTTCAGTCTGACATTTAATTATCTATGACAACATTTCCAACATCTAAGAGATGGTATGAAGAGTGGTTCGATAGTGAGTACTATCTGCAACTCTACAGCCACCGAAATGACATTGAAGCCGAAGCCTGTATCGACATTGTTCAGCGGGCAACGCAATTTCATCCGAACGATGTTGACAAGTGTCGCGTTCTGGATATCGCCTGCGGCGCAGGAAGACATGCCATCACGCTCGCCAAACGTGGCTTCGATGTGACGGCTGTTGACCTCTCCACAAACTTGCTGCGCCACGCACACACTCAAGGACAAAAAGAGAAAGTCTCGATAAAGTTCCTCCAGCTCGACATGCGCTCACTTGACTTCAAGGCTGAGTTTGATCTTGCCGTGCAACTCTTCAGCAGCTTTGGCTACTTCAACACAGTTGACGAAGATTTTGCCGTGATTCAAGGAGCACGACGCTCGCTCCGCGACATTGGCTACTACGCAATCGACCTGATTAACCCCCTTGTTCTCGAGAAGACTTTGATTCCAAAGAGCACGAAAGTGTTAGATGATGGAGTAAAAATTATCGAGGAACGAGTGATTGTAGAAGACCGAGTTGAGAAGGAGATTACAGTTCAGCTAAAGAAAGAGAAGCTCAAGTTCCATGAATCAGTTCGCATCTACACACCGGAGAAGATCGAACGGCTGCTGAGAGAAGCTGGGTTCTTACCGACACACTGGTTCGGAGACTATGCTGGACTTCCGTTCGATCGCGAACGGTCTCGACGAATGATTATCGTGAACAAGGTTGTGTAGATCAACGTGGGTTGATAATGGTGCGCACGTGGTAAAGACAAACCCAATCATATCCTTACTGCTACCGACAGTTCTGGCACTGCTGACGTTGTTTACCTTGCAAGGATGCGATCTCTTCGCTACGCGCGAACCAGAGCCACCAGTAACGGCTGGATCCTCTTTTGAGCAGCCGACAACCCCCTCCACTGTGCTGCGCAATCTTCAGAGTGCTATCAACTTTGCGAACTCACTCGACTACCGGAAGTGCTTCGGCGACTCATCGTTAGGAGTGGAGCCGTTCAGGTTTCAACCCTCTGCGGAGGGACTCTCCGTTGCTCCGGGTCGATTTGTTGATTGGACAATTAGCGATGAAGAGTCGTACATCAGAACAATCTTCTCAGAGCTTCTCGACGGAACAGCCGCCTCCCTTACACTGACACCATCAGAAGTAACCTCTACACCAATTGGCGACTCGGTTCGATACACTGCCGACTATACCATCACCTTCCCACACACCAGAGAGGGTGTGGAGCGGGAGGCTTCTGGTCGCTTGGTCTTCACAATGAAGCTCTCTACACGGAACGAATGGTATATCACGTGGTGGCAAGATATTGCCGTCAACAACCAGCCAACGTGGTCGCTACTGAAGGCACGTTTTTCGAATTGATCCACAACCATACAATTCGTATGTTCTTTGATGGTATTCAATTTTTGCGCTGAAGGAACTTCGCAACGACAATCCCGATGATCAGAGGCATAAAAGGGCTTCGCTACATATTGATCTTGCTTCTGTTAACTCTATCGTTCGCCGGTGGTTGTTCCAATCCCTTTGCTCCAGCTCTCGACC
>JBFWSB010000383.1:0-4073 GCA_050248595.1 Kapaibacterium sp. (SeqCode) | reverse complement strand
AACGTAGTTGTTGCCGGAAATGTATGTGACGCCGAGCGAAGTATTCTGGTCTGGGCTTCTATCATCCCGTTTTGTCCAAGTTTTTCCACCATCACCTGTTGTGTAGATGCCAGTTGATGTCACGGCTGCTCCTGCCTCAGGCGATGGCATTGTCAACTGTTCGAAGCTATATTGGTCGTTCTGCATCGTCCAGGTTACTCCTCCATTCTCGCTTATCAGCAGCCCCTTCGATCCGTAGAGGAACCCAGTGATTGGTCCTAATTCAGACTCTGGATCGCCGGTAAAGAGAAGCTTTACTTTGCCAACCGAGCCAATCAGTTCTGGCAATTCTTGCCCAACACTCCAAACTTCTCCTCCATCATTGCTTTCAATGATTGCTACGCGGAATGTTGCGTCGTACTCAACAAAGGTGGCAACGCCCACAATCCGATTAGGATCGAACCCTGGGTCAGGGCGGGCGATTGCGAGAACTTGACTCAGGCTGGAAGGGAGTTTGCCTTCGGCTCCGATATCTCGCCACGACTCTCCTGAATCCGCGCTAATAATGATGCTCTGATAGTTCCTTCCTACTAAGACGTTGCCATTAAATGCGGAGACAGAGAGGGGAATACCTCCAGCTTCGTTGTGCCACCAACCATGACCAGCGTCGTCGGATGCTGCAAAGAGAGAAAATCTGTTTGCCAGTTTATAGTGTGCCGAGTCAGCAGGGTAGAAGAGTGGATCCGATCCAAACGGATGACCCCACTCAGTCCAGCTTTTACCACCATCTGTTGTGATTGCGTTCGAGGCAACGCCGTGATTATCTCCTATAAATCGGAGAGATCGATAGTCAATCCAGTCTGGAGTATTCTCCGATGTCCACTCCCTACCAGTGTTGCTTGATCTCCAGACAGTCCACTTTTTGTCGTCTGGATTGTTGAAAACATCAACAAACTCTGACTGCACAATATATATCGTGGAGTCATTTACAAACTGGAAGTCGAGAGGGACTGCAGGTGGTGGAAATAATGGCTCGATGAATGGTAGTTTGAGCCACTGCGCCGCAAATGTATTCAGGTTCAGATATCCCAGGTAGAAGTGGTTCTCACGATTCCCATCGACTGTTCCATATGCCTTTGTTCCAACTATCGCAATCGAATCGTTTGGCATGTGGAAGAGTTGCCACCATCCATTTGAGGTGGTGTCAGTCATGTTTGCAGGGGCAGGAAAGTTGCCAAACTTCGTCTTGACTGAAAGCTCCTGTAGAATCTTCCCGAAGTATTTCAGTGAGTCGACAAATACCCACGATGCTCCACAATCCCGACTAAAGGCCAGCCGATATGGACCGAAAGGTACAGAGTCTGCTGAGCCTGGGGTTACTGCATCGTGAAGTTTGTAGAGAACCACAAAGTCGTTTGGTGTTCCTGCCATTGAGTTCGTGATAGTATACTTCAGTTCTGGGTCTGGAAAGAAATTTGTGTCGGTGTAGGTTGCAGTCAACTTCTTCCAGCTTGCACCACCATCTTTTGTGAAAAAGCCGTCTGGGTTGTGAGCAAAATTAGGATCGAGAAAGTAGTGAGGGATCGGATCTGGATTGCTCTGCAAACGCCACGTTCTGCCACCGTCACTTGTGTAGTAGGCGTGGAGGCCACCGTCGATGTTATTCTCTGTGAAGGTGTGGTAATAGCCAATCAGGGAGTCTCGCCAGAACATTCTGGCTCCGGGTCGGGGCCACTCCAAGTCTGTTTCGAAACCGCTCTCGAGGTTCATGTCGAGCAGTTTCCATCTGTCTTGGGATTGAAGCCTATCCGGCAGAACAGAGATAAGTGTAGCTATCGCAAACAGTTGAAGAACTTTCAACGGTGTAGCATTGATCATTGTTAACCCTCAGTCATCGTGGATAATTGGTCAAAGAGTCTTACAAAGTAAGAAACTTGATGGTATCAAAAGTGGGGGGAAAGAAAAGAAGTTAAAGTTAGGAAGAGACAAGAGTTTGTGAGCCAGGAGTTGAAATTGCAGGGAGAAATTTTGCAGAGAGCAGATTAGGGAAAGCTGTGCTGGCTCTCCCCAATCTGCCAAAGCTAAAGTTGCTTCTTATCCTCGCTAACTCAAGCAAATTTTCCTCTACTTCCGAATAAATTTTTCTTCTTCTAAGGTCAACATTAATGAGACTCGGTGTGTGGCTCCAATGTTTTCAAGGTCACTGTTTTCTTGCGTGAATGAATAGTCAATATTCAGTTTCGGGAGCTTTACGCCTGCACCTAACGAGAGTTGTTGTAGTTCAGAGAATCCTCCCCGAGCAAAAACTTTTCCTTTGTACGAATATTCGAGTCCAGCAGCAATATCAAGACTGAAAAGACCGGCATCGAGTGTTGTTGTCTCACCCCGTCCTTCAAATCGATAGATGCCGTCAACAGTTGGGCGAACAGTGTGATCCTCAGCAATGGCAAGGTCGTAGGCTGCACCGAGCCGAAGCGAGGGGACGATAAATTCTTGGTGTCCAGTCTCCCAAGCCAGAAGAGATTTTGTAGCGTCGAATAGGGTTGCTCCTAAGCTGAGAGCCTCTACAGGTTTATAGCTTGCTCCAATATCAATCCCAAATCCCCAAGCAGATGTGTCGAGTATCGCCCGGTGCAATAGCTTAACATTCCCTCCAACGGAAAACTTCTCGTTGATTGCTTTTGAATATGAGCCGATAAACGCCCAGTCGGCAGCACTCCCAATCGTAATCCGGTTTGGGTCAATCCGGTCATCTTCGTCGATCACTCCGTTGCCATTGCGGTCAATCAGGGCATTGCGTGTATCCTTTATCTCACCATAACCGAAGCGAATAATGCTTAAGGCAGCACTCTGCTTCTCGTCGATTGGGAGAGCACCGGCCAGATAGTCGTAGTTGAAAAGTCCTGAGAAGCGGGATTCGTGGAAGATCGCTATCTGTGGGTAGGATATGCGGTAAAGGTTTGCTGGATTAAAATAACCTGCGGTCACGTCGTTGCTGAGTGCAACACCAGAGCCACCCAATGCGGATGAACGTGCTCCTACCCCAAGCGAGAGAAACTCACCTGCATATTTTGCATTTTGTTGAGCGTAACTGGTTGGAGCTACTATTAGGAGGAGTGTGAGAGCAAAAAAAGAAGTGTTGAAGCACTTCAAGGAAAATCGGTTCACCATGGTTTCTGATGTGTTGTGATCGACTCTGGTTTTCGTAAGAAAGTTCACTGCGAATAAGATTGTAATATTCGAATCTTGCAAGGTAATTTTTTCTGCATTACATTTGCCGACCCTTGAGGGAACGTTGCGGGAATAGCTCAGTTGGTAGAGCATCTGCTTGCCATGCAGAAGGTCGCGAGTTCGAGTCTCGTTTCCCGCTCAAGTCTTGACGAACAGTCCCGCTTCCAATTTGAAGCGGGATTTTTTTTGCCACCTCCCTGTTCACAAGAATTCTTTCTGAGCTGTTGGTGTCTGATTTCTTACTCTCTCTTCGTATTTGACTTCCAAGACTATCCAAATGGATGAGAGTTCGCTCCACCAGCAGAACTGTTTTCAACTATCGAAAGGTTCATGAGCAAGGTTGTATACATACCGGGAGATGGGATCGGTCCAGATATTGCCGCAGCCGTTCGTCGTGTTGTCGACGTATCGGGAGCAGGGATTGAGTGGATCGACGCTGAGGCTGGGCTTGCAACCTTTTCGAGGAAGGGGACGCCACTACCGGCTGAAACTATCGAACTAATCAGGCAACACAGAGTTGCGTTGAAAGGGCCACTCACAACACCGGTCGGTTCCGGCTTCCGGAGTGTTAACGTTGCTCTGCGCAAAGAATTCGATCTCTATATAAATCTCCGGCCAGTGAAGTGGTTCCCGGGGGTCAAAAGTCGATTTGCCGATATTGATCTGGTGATCTTCCGGGAAAACACCGAAGGTCTCTACTCTGGGGTCGAGCACTATATCGACTCACGAAAGTCGGCTGCCGAGTCTGTAGCTATTGTCACCCGATATGGATCGGAGCGGATTGTTCGAGCCGCTTTCGACTATGCCCGGAAGCATGGTCGAAAGAAAGTCACCATCGTTCACAAGGCAAATATCTTGAAGTT
>JBFWSB010000382.1:0-4078 GCA_050248595.1 Kapaibacterium sp. (SeqCode) | reverse complement strand
GGGAATGTAGTGCTGGTAGATCAGCATCGGTAGGGGAGTTTGTAGGGTGGGAAGAGTGTGAGGTCGTATATTATCCAGTTCTGATTTCTGGAGTGATGTTCCACACAGATGAGCCTGCCATGTCGCGAAAACATATCTCCGAGCGGATTGCCGAACTGGATGCGCTTCACGACCATCAAGAAATTCTCTACTTGTTGAATTGCCACGTCTTCCCGTGGGATATTGAGCGAGCACTCGAGTTTGCTCTCTTCCGCACTTACGCCGTGCCTTCAATCTCCGAAAAACTCGCTGCCACAGGTGAGTTGACAAAGCGTCCTCGCAAGCGGTACGACGACACCGAGATTATCATGTACACCCTAACCGAGTATGGCTACGACAGCGAGCGAGGTCGGCGAGCGTTGCGCCGCATGAACCAGATGCACAACCGGTTCCCAATCCAGAACCACGAACTTCTCTACGTGCTGACAACGTTTATCTACGAGCCGATTAGGTGGATAGAACGGTTCGGCTACCGACCCTTAACCGAGCAGGAGAAGCTCTCCTTTTTCTACTTCTACTGCGAGGTAGGAAAGCGGATGAACATCAAAGATATTCCAGAGGACTATCACGAGTTCGAGCAGTTCAACATCAACTACGAGGAAGAACATTTCCGGTATGCCGACTCGAACCGACAGGTAGGGGAGGTGACGTGCGATCTCTTTCTCGGCATGTATCTACCAAAGTTCCTCTATCCCCTCGGTCGACCAGTCCTCTACGCTGCAATGGATGATCCCCTCTTACACGCCTTCGGTTTCCCAAAGCCTTCAGCCCTGATGCGAGGTCTGGTGCGCCGCCTTCTCCGACTTCGCGCCCGCCTGCTCCGGCTTGTACCAGAGCGGCGGGAACCACTCCTTGGCACTAAACGAAAACGCCCGACCTATCCCGAGGGGTATCAGCTTGAGGAGGTTGGGACATTTAGGGAGTGAGCATGAGAATGGCAACGATACTTTTTAAGAGCCTTGAGTATAGAGAGTAGTTAGGTGTCCTCATTCACTAATTATGGAGTTATCTCATGCGTAAGAGAAGATCGGGATTCGTAAACGTCAGGGCAATCAGTGGGACGTACGTGGTGTTTCTTGCGTTCGACATGGAAGAATCCAAAGCGGCAGGATTAATGGGTTTTGCTATTCAGCGCAACGATCTTACTGAAGATGAGACGATCTGGCTGAAGGGAAACAAAACTTTCTCAAGTATCCGTTCTTCAACCGGTAACGAGGATGCGAGTAGCCGTGAGCATCCGTTCCAATCATTTCAGTGGGCAGACTACAGTGCGAAGCCGGGATACCGGTATCGTTATCGTGTAGTTCCGATGTACGGCAAGCCGGGAGCACTAACCGAAGGATCGGCAACCACTATAACTATTGGCACAGAACCTTTAGTTGGAAACAAGCACGCAGTACATTTCAACCGTAGTGCTATCGCATCTCAAGCCTTCACTAAGCGTTTCCCCGGGATGACCCTCGACCAAGCTGGGAAGCCAGCTTATGAATGGCTTGCCCGTGACCTTGTCCCCAGCCTCTTAAACTTTATTGCCAGCGCAAAGGATAGCACATATAGTCTCAACGCTGCTATCTACGAACTTAATCAACCTGATAAGACGCCCTGGGCAGACATATTAGGGGCGTTCAGAGAGGCTAAGCAAGCGAAGGCAAAAGTGAAGATAGTGTATCACGGATTGGATGACCATACTGGTAAGGCTAACGTAAAGGCCATCACTAAGGCGCGAATTAAGGGGATATCCTTCCCTCGTACTAATGCAAAGTTGATGCACAACAAATTCATCGTGCTTAGCAAAGATGGCAAACCTATTTCCGTTTGGACAGGTTCCACAAACATTAGTCGCAATGCGCTTTACGGTCAACTTAATGTTGGTCACGTAGTTCACGACGAAGAGCTTGCAAAGCGTTTTCTTGACTATTGGAAAATGCTCAGGGCTGACCCTACTGCAGAAGAAATCAAAGAGTGGGCGGAGTCCAATAACCCTCTCCCCCCACAAGATGATTCAGATGTGTTGACACCAATTTTCTCTCCCCATCGAGGTCGTAGTGTATTTGATTGGTGGATTGAACTGGCTACCGATCCGAAGCCACTATTTATGACCTTCCCGTTTGGGATTGTTAAGGATTTCCGGGGAGTATTTAACAAAAATGATGGGGTTTTGCGATTTGGTTTACTTGATAAGTATGTTAATGGGGGAACCAAGATATCACGTGCTGCGGCCATTGCTGAGATCGAACGCATTCGCCGCTTCCCAAATATCGGCATGGCACTGGGGAACAATATCTTCGTGGACTGGGTTGATGGCTGGCATCAGGAGAACCGAGGGATTGGTGTCAACGTGAATTGGATACACACGAAGTTCATGCTTATTGATCCTTTAGGGAAGAATCCAATTGTTTTGACTGGTTCAGCTAATTTCAGTGAGGCAAGTATCCACACAAACGACGAAAACATGCTCTTGATTCGAGGAGAAACAAGTGTTGCAGACATCTACTTTGGTGAGTTCATGAGATTGTTTGCTCACCATCGATTCCGCGAGTCGGTTAAACGCCACATTGAGAAGGAAGGCTCGGCTGCCTTCAACACCTGGAAACCACAAGATCTGTTTGAGGACTGGAAGAAGTGGGTTCCACGGCACTTCAAACAAGGTTCAGAGTACGAGATTAAGAGGAGATATTTCTCTGGGGGATAAGTGTAGATATTGAGGATCGCAAACAATTTTGAGGGTGGTGTTGTATACTACACCATCCTCTTTGAGGTTCTCTACTCAATATCGATATTTTTCATTACTGAAATTTCTCACATAGTTCAGGTGTTGAGGGTGGAAGAAAGTGAATGACCTACTGAACTTGAAACAGAGACTTAATATCCTCTATGCAAACTGTCAAGATAGAAACACGGTTGATTTCCGACTGGAAATCATTCCACGATCTGTTTCGGAATATTCTTGGATTCCCTGAGTTTTATGGCGAGAATATGGATGCTTGGGTTGACTGCTTGACATACATTGACGAGCCAGTTGGGATGACAAGCCTAACTGTGGCACGTGGCGAGTTATTACTGATGGAGATCGTGGAGGCAAGTGAATTTAGCAAACGATGTGCTGATCAGTTTCAAGCATTGATTGAGTGTACAGCATTTGTGAATAAGCGAAGAGTGGATATTGGAGGAAATCCTGTGCTTGCCTTGCTCCTCCTGTAGAGGGAGTTGGTAGATTCATGAATAGAAAGAATCGAAGATGTGCTGAAGAGTGATAGAGCTATGTCGTGTGCGAGAAAAAGATGCTATAAATTCTGTAGAGCAATCTGATTGCCAGCACAGAGCAGTTGAACTATCCCTTCTGTCAATGATAGACTTTGATGATGTTGCGGAAAAGGGAGATGAAAAATTGAATGCTATGAACGAAGAACATTTCCAACCTCTTATCTCTTTCCTTCAACGTGTACCTGGAATTGAAAAAACGATCAGTTGTAGTGACTCTCAAAAGCTTTGGTGGGTCAAGTTCAGTATTCGTCTCGACCATCCTCTGGCTTGGCATGTGGTGCAAGAACTTGGCCATGTATTGAACTACCTCTCCCTTCAAGATCGGCTTCCTACGATATTCATGCCGGTGTCACCACCACCCTATATGAATGGGGGACCTGAGGAGTTCCTTTCGTGGATCATTGAGTGTAAGGATGAATCCTTCACTCCAAATACTTGTGCCCAGTGGTTGCAGGGGCGTCTCCCTTCTCCGGTTGAAGATGAACGTGCGTGGTGGGGAGAAGATGATGATTCTCAGTAAAGGAAATACAGATATGATGAACCATCATGAATAGGTCGACAATCATGAATAAGCACTTCGAATACAAATGCCAATCACACTCATACCATATGATATAGGTTGCGAACCATCTCCGTCAGTTCCTGCTGAGGTCGTTGTTCAGGATGGGTGGTCTACCTTTGTGCTCTTCTTTGCAGTGTCAAAAACGATAAGTGAAACGGGTTTCCTGAAAGACCTTGGTGTTGCTGTTCTTGAGTGTGAGGGATGCTCTATGAG
>JBFWSB010000381.1:0-4078 GCA_050248595.1 Kapaibacterium sp. (SeqCode) | reverse complement strand
GAGATGTAGTAATCACCTGCCCCAATCGATTCACCCTGCTGTTCCAGTGAACGATTCCGAAGTTCTTCGTAGTACCGAATTACCAGATTTGCAAAGTAGGCGACATCGGAAGAAATATCGATTGAGACCAGTTCACTCGTGCCGTGGCATATCGACCGTACTTCGGCAAGACTTCTGTAGTCAATAGTGAAAGGGGGAGCGACAGCTTTCCCTCCGTGCCGAAGATATTGCTGAGAAATTCGGTACTGAATGTAGGGGTCTTTATCTGGCCAGGCTACCGATTGGTAGGCAAAACGGTCGAGGAGTGCTTCGGTAATGTCTGTTATTCGCAAGTAGTTTGTTGCAGCAACTACAGTGTGAACGGTAGAGGGAACGTGCTGAACACCGAGGATCAATTCTCGTTCATTCAACAGTGAGAGAAGTGCACGAAGAGTGTAGTCGTTCGCATCGAAGATTTCGTCGATAAATCCGAACTCACTCTCAACAAGTGAGCCGTGGGTGTTGTGGTGGAGCACTCCCTTGCGGAGTTCCTCGATGTCGAGGGCACCGAAGTAGGTATCTGGCTGCTGTTCTTTTGAAGCTTGCACTTTAAAGTACCGTGCCCCATCGAACATTCGGAACACCTGCTCTACCATGAGCGACTTTCCGACACCAGTTCGGCTTTGAATCAGTGCATGTTCTCCTGTGAGGAGAGCGCAGAAAATCTGCTCGATAATCTCTTCCCGATTGATCACTCGTTGGTTCACGAAATCAATCGCATCCTGAAGTTTGAGAATGATCTGCTGAACATTCAATGTTGGCACGGTCACGCTCTCGGTAGTGTTTGTATCGATCATATCCCTATGCGATTTCAAGACTCCGGTTTGGAAAGTTCTACGAGACGAGAAACAAACGAACGAAAGAAAATACAACAAACTTTCACAGAAAGAGAAAGAGGAGAGGGGGGGAAGACAAAATTCAAAAGGAAAAATTCAAAAAAGGGGAGAGAGTTGTGAGGGTCAGCAATTCTGCTATTCTCTCCTACTTTTTAATTTTTACCTTTGAATTTTGAATTCGATTACTTCATGGCAGGATACAGAGGGCACATAACGGCAGGGATAATTTTCGGAGTAGCATTGCTGGTTGGGATGGCTTTTACTCCCCTCGCGGCAGCTCTTCCGTTAGAACAGAAGTTGGTGAAGGGGATTGTGGTACTCTGGCTTGCAGTACTTTTCGCCCTCTTTCCCGATGTTGACATTAAGAGCAAGGGACAGATTCTCTTTTATCGCATCTTTATTCTGCTCGACCTTCTCTTGCTACTGAAGAAGTTTTATGTGGAGGCTGCACTTCTCGGGTTCCTTGCAATGCTCCCCATAATCAGCAAACATCGTGGCTGGACACACACGATCTGGGCAATGCTCCTGATTCCCTCACCAATACTCCTTGGCCCAATGTATCTTGCCCGCGAGCCAGTCCTCGATGGGCTACCGTTCTATTTAGGAGCCGTTGCGGGTTACCTCAGCCACCTTTTTGCAGATGGTATGATTATTCGCAAGCTCAGGCGAACAAGACGAACCTGAACTGAGGTTAGCACTGCTTGCCGTTGGGGAACATCCACTACTTTCGAGCGAGAATTATTAGCAGATGATTGTTGAGTCCGAAGCAATTGTATTAAAGGCGAGTCGCTACAGCGAGACGAGCAAAATCCTCACGGTCTACACCCGTGAGCTTGGGAAGATCGGGCTGATTGCCCGGGGTGCCATGCAGCCGAAGAGCAAGTTTGCCGGAGTGTTGCAGCCCTTAGCATACTTGGGGATGGTGATCTATGTAAAGGAGGGGAGGGGGCTGCAAAATCTTGGTTCAGCAGAGACGGTTCGGCGTTTTCCGACAATTGCCAAAGATTTGGAGAGAACGGTAGTTGGTCTTGAAATCGTTGAGCTTGTGAACGCGGCAATGCACGATCAGGAACGGAATGACCCCCTATTTAACCTTCTACTACAGGCTTTGCAGGCTCTTAACGAGTCCTACAGTGATCCCCGGGTTGTACTCCTCCAGTTTATCACAACCTTCTGTGCAATCCTCGGTTTCGCAATCAGAGTGAACAGTTGCGGAATCTGTGGTGAAGAAGTTGCAATGAAAGAGGAGGGAATTCCCTTCAGTATTTCTGCCGGTGCACCACTCTGTTCCGAACATCTCTCTGCCGCTGGCTTTCAGACTCTCTCCGCTGACACTTTTAATCATCTCGCAAAGTTTGTGGCCGACGGTAGTGACTTTGCTACCGATGTGGCGATCAGCGATGTAGAGATAGCTGACTTGCAAGACATGCTTATCCGCTTTTTGAAATTTCACGTAGAGGGTTTGCGTACACTTCGCGTTGGGGGTATCTCGTCAACGATGCGTAGCAAGTGAAACCTGAAACCATGTGCCCTCGTAGTTGGGGCTTCCCAACGGCTGAAGGTGAATTCCAATTTGATTGAGAAGGGTATTGAACCTCGGGCGTTACCCGGTTTTGCAGATGCGAATCAGCGTTGAGAAAGTCAGAAAAGAAAGTAGAAAGGACTGAGTATCTGCAATTCGATCACCGTAGTATTTTGCACAATCATGTGCAGCTCAGAAATGTACAGTTCAGACTTTCGGAACCAAATCAGACGATCTATGAACTTCGATACAGATGCACGATTTTACGATGAGTGAATGCTATCGAACGCGGAACGTGGTCGATGAATCCTCGTCTCAACTCTCACCAATGCAACATCGAACGAATCACACTGATTGAGAAGGAGATCAACAATGACAAAAAAGCAAGTATGGATGATCGCCGGTTTGATGGTAATCTCTGCCGGACTCGGTGCTTTACTGATGACTGGAACGGGAAACCTTCCATTTGGGCTTGCAGGTCCGGACGATATTAAACTTGGAGCAGATGCACCGCCGGTTACCGCTACAAGCGAAGTTCAGGCACTGAACGACGCTTTCGTCGCAGTAAGCCAGGCAGTTACACCTCAAGTAGTCTACATTACCGTTACAACCGAAGTTCGGCCAACAAGCCAGGGAAGAGATTTTAATTTTGACGATCCATTCGGATTCTTCCAATTCCCCGACCGTTCAGTCCCTCGTCAGGGATCAGGCTCGGGCGTAATCGTCACTGCTGACGGTTATATCCTCACAAACAACCACGTTGTGGAGGATGCCTCGAAAGATGGCATTCTCGTTGAGCTTCACGATGGCTCGCAGTACAATGCAAAATTGATAGGAAATGATCCAACGACCGACCTCGCCGTTATCAAGATTGATGGAGATGGATTGCCGACCGCTTCAATCGGCGTAAGTGAGAATGCTCGCGTTGGGCAGATCGTCTTCGCAGTTGGCAACCCACTCGGTTTGACTTCAACAGTAACGCAGGGAATTATCTCGGCTATCGGACGAGGCCAGCTTCACTTGAACAGAGATGAGCAGGGGTATGGCATTGAGGACTTTATCCAGACAGATGCCGCCATCAATCCCGGAAATTCTGGAGGTGGACTCTTCAATCTGAGTGGAGAGCTTGTTGGGATTAACTCTGCAATTGCAACTAATACCGGGTACAATCAAGGATATGGTTTTGCCATTCCAATTGACTTAGCTGTAGCTGTCGCCAAAGATCTTATTGAAGATGGGCAGGTGAACCGAGGCTATATCGGTGTGATGATTAAAGCTGTCGACCAGAAGATGGCCAAGTTCCACAACTTATCGCCGGGGCAGGGAGTGTTGATTGACGGTATCCAGTCCAACAGTTCAGCCGAAATTGCCGGACTTAAGCGTGGAGATATTATTCTGGAAGTTGATGGACACAAAGTTGGTTCTGCCAACCAGTTGCAGAGCTTGATTGCTCGCAAGCGTGTAGGTGAGAAGGTCAACTTACACATCTTCCGCTATGGCGAAACCCTCGACCTATCGTTGACCTTGAAGTCACGTCCAGAAGATAATACTCTCGCTTCGCGAAGCAGTGATCGAAACTCCGGTCCGGCTGCAACCAACGATGCAATGAATCTTTCATCGCTCGGGATGGAGGTTGGTGAGTTGAAGGCACGCGATAAGAGTGCACTGCGGGTTGACCACG
>JBFWSB010000380.1:0-4098 GCA_050248595.1 Kapaibacterium sp. (SeqCode) | reverse complement strand
CCCCTCGCCAAAGGAGCAGCGCAGGCAGTCCCGTTGAACTTGCGCCAAGGTGCAGTATCAACTGGTCTCGAAGGCTTCTACGACTACCAGAGCAACGGCATGAGTCCGGGTTGGATCATGGTAAACCCAACGAACCCAGACGAGATTCACGTTGTTTACATGCGTTCAGATGACGGAACCTCCATCGAGACTGTCAGCTCATCACGTCGCGTAGGGCACTCAGTTTCAACTGACGGAGGAAAGACGTGGACACCAACAACCGACATATCAGGAGAGGGAACAAGGCTTGGATTCCCTTACGTTGGCCTTGCCGACTTTGGGTTCGATCTGCAACCGTTGGTGGCAACCCACGGTGAGCCGGGTGGTGGTGGAGTTCGCACGGTATTTTATGGTAGAACTGGGCAAGGTTTTCTCCGCCTTTACGAGATGCGCCGTCCAACTGCCGACAACGTTACTGGTGCTGACAATGGCGGGCCGATCTGGCCTTCATTCGTTTCGCATCCATCCAACGGATCAGTCCAAGAAGTAATTGCCTCCATTAGCCCAGGCACTGGACAACCAGCAGAGGCGCTCCAAGTAGGAAGCCCTGACTTCGACAATGTTGATATTGTCTCTTGGAGGAATCTTGCCAACCCATTTATCAGCCAAACAAGTGGCGGTCGCTACGTCATCGCTCGCTCGGCTGGAGGAAAGATTGGGGTAGCCTACCACCACTTCTTCGACTTTGGTGGAGATACTATTCCGATTATTCGCTTTAGCGAAAGTAGCGACGAGGGCAAAACCTGGTCAGACCCTGAGATTGTAGTCTTCGAGCAAGAAGACGCAACCCTCGGAACAAATGAGAATGGCAACATCGATACACTTACTCCCGGTTCTTCGCTCGACTTTGCGTACTTAGGAGAAGATCCTCACATTGTCTTCAGTGCAACAGTAAACAGCCTTTTCCGCTATCAGAGCATCTTCCACTGGTCTCGCTCTTCAGGACAATATCAACTGATTGCAACCTCAGATGTTACGGAGGCTCGCGGTATTCAGACTCACCCAATTGTAACATGGCAACCGGGTGGAGTGATGGGACTCGGCTATCCTTCCATCTCTATCGGAGATGATGGAGAGCATATCGTGGTTGCATACATGGCACAAGGTCAGTTCCCAAGAAACGACTCACTGATCGCTGTTGCAAGCAACGATGGATTCCTCTATCATCGAATCTGGATGGTCGGCTCGAAGGATGGTGGTCAGACTTGGGGTGGCTCGAATATCTTGCAAGATTGGGCTGGCGAAGATAGCGACAGCGCAAGTGCTGAGTATCCATCGTTGAATGAGACGTGCCGCGTGGATGGGGAATCGGATGACGTGATTATCGACATGGCGTTCCAAGCCCGTCGCCATCCTGGTATGTATGCTTTCATAACAACCCGTCCAGATAATAATGGTGACGCACAACGTGGGCCGATTGAGGAGACATACCAATACTTCCAAAGAACGGCTCTCACTCCTGCAATGTTCAACTCACCATCGTCAGTTGACAACAAAGAAGATGTTAGCAACAGCTTGAGCATTATGGCAAACCCAAATCCTGCTCGCGGGTTGGTTGCTGTACACTATGGCTTAGAAAAGAGTGGTGATGTTGTCGTTGATATCTACAACGCACTTGGCCAGAAAGTGAAGTCTGTTGTTAACGAGCACCGCTCTGCTGGGAACTACACAAAGAACTTGGTTATCACTGATCTCACCAGTGGAACCTATCACGTAGTCCTAACGGCAAACGGAGCGAAGAAGTCGACAGTGTTGACCGTTGTCAACTAATTGGCGGAGAACATCCGACAGTTAATTGCGGAGTTTATGGCTCCAATTAAGGAAGCCCGTTTCACATTCAAGTGAAACGGGCTTTTCTTTTGATTCAACTTCTCTACCTATCACCAGCGGTATCTCTCTTGGTGGAAGATCACGCGACTTCCGAACGGCTCTAACATAAATGGCATCTCGCGATAGTCATTCAATGCCTCGCGTAGACTCTCCTGATCTCCTCGGCGGCAGTAGCAGAGGAGAAACCCACCTCCTCCAGCTCCACTAATCTTCCCACCAACAGCGCCGGCTGCGCGGGCACGAGCGTACATCTCATCGATTGTTGGGGTGGTGACACCACTTGCAAGACTCTTCTTCAACTCCCAGTTCTTGTGGAGAATTTCTCCAATCTCGTCGAACTCTTCCCCCAAGAGAGCAGTCCGAACGTCCACGGCAAGTCCTTTGATTTTGTGGTGTGCCTCAACGGTGTCGACAATGCGTGCCTTCTGCTCATCTAAGATCGTGGCTGATTTCCTGACAACATCAGTGAAGAAGAGAAGGAGGTTGCTGCCGAATCGACGTTTCTGGTGGCTGTCCAAGGGGAGAAGCTCAACGTCGACGAAATCACCCGACTCGTTTGCCCCGAACGTAAAGGCACGCAACCCACCGTATGCAGCAATGTATTGATCTTGCACTCCGATGGGACGCCCTAAAATATCGATTTCAATTTCACATGCCTGACGTGCCAACACCTCTCGTTCTACTTGCCTGCCTTGATAGTGGTAGAAGGCATTTAGCAGACCAACAGTTAAGGATGATGAGGAACCGAGGCCTGATCCTTCGGATGGAATGTCGGCCATCATTGCAACTTCAAATCCGGATGTCATTCCAGTTAACCGGGCAGCCTCGCGTACTAAGTCGTGTTGAATGTCGTCAACCCTCCCCACGATTTCCTTGCGCGAGTAGTCGACGTAGATCTTGTTATCATACCTCGCATTGACAATCACGTATATGTATTTGTCGATCGCTGTCGAAACTACGTATCCACCATGTTGACGGTAGTAGCCGGCAAGGTCTGTCCCCCCACCGGCAATGCTGATACGAAGTGGCGTTTGTGTTATGAGCATTGAATTGATTCTGTTGCAATAATCATGTGACTTCTGACTGTAGCCTTTAAGCGCAGGATGAAGATCCGCCCCTACCGACCACTCTATAAGCTCTCAACTCTACAAGCTCCCCGCTCTACGAACTTCTCCCCACTCTATCTCTGCTTGTTCAAGGCTTTCGAGTGTTCCAATATCTCTGATATATCCTTCAATCGGCATTCCATTCATCTTGCCGACAAGATGTGGCATAACGTGCCCACCGAAATCATATGGATAAAATTCGGGACGAAGGTACTCAAAGAGTTCGGGACGGGCAACGAAGATACCAGCTGATGCGAGGTCACCTATCGGATTCGCTGGCTTCTCTTCGAATGAGACAATTGTTCCAGAACTATCGAGCGCGGCTATACCACATGCCGACGGATTCTCCGCGTGGAAGAGTCCAACAGTCAGTGGCGCAGGATGGCTCAGATTGAACTGCCGCAACGCTGTCAGGTTTGCGTTTGTTAGATTATCTGCGTAGAGGATGTAGAACTGTTCGGCACTGTTAAAGATGCCCTTGTTTGCGTGAAGCGTTCCACCACTGCCGAGCAGATGCTCTTCATCAATCAAGTGAACCTGCAACTTCCTCGACTCCCCCACTAAAAACTCGCGCACTTTTTCTGGTAAGTAGTGGAGGTTTATCCAGACCTCTGTGATGCCATGCTCCTCGAGCAGATCAAACCACCAGGCAAGGAGGGGACGGCCATTGATCCGAACGAGGCACTTCGGTATCGTGTCGGTAATTGGGCGCAATCGTGTGCCGAGTCCTGCGGCAAGAAGTATTGCCTTCATACTCTTCCCTCCTCCCCTTCACTCACTTGACGAAAAAAATCAGCCATGCTCTCGAACGAATATGGTTTCCCAACTAAGTCTTGGAAAGAATAGTTCAACGATAACTCTTGAGCATCAGGGTCGACACCTTGAATAACTCCATCCTCCACACGCAACAGAAAGGAGGCTCCACTCTCCACAACCTGTCTGACCACAAACTTTGGAGTCCTGCCAAAGTACCACTCCCACGAATCAAACTTTGTGCGGGCCAATTCTTCAACTTCCCTCCACTCACTTTCAGCAAGTGCCTCTACCGTTGGGCTATAACCTGCATAGGAACGAATCAACTCTAGAGTGAAAGCCTCTTGATCAATCTCTCCCGGTAGTTGAT
>JBFWSB010000379.1:0-4148 GCA_050248595.1 Kapaibacterium sp. (SeqCode) | reverse complement strand
GGCAAGTGCTGAACGATTACCTGTTCGGAGTTCGGGCTATCTCTGTGATTGGAAGCGAGGCTGTGTTGACGGGACTTCTATACTGGCGCAAAGGAACGGCGGAGGCAACCAGTGGTGGACTTTCCCGACTTGAAACTCCAGATGAGTATGAGAAAGCTGTTGCGGAGAATGAGAAGTTCTTCGTTGGGTTGGATCGTGTCAATCAATCGTTCGGTGGCAATCTTGACGTATCGTTCCAGACAGATTGGTTCGGCACGAAAAATTTATTGAAGGTGGGGGGAGGTGGTGAGGTCTATCCACTGGAAGAGTTCTTCACCTTTGCCGTCACAAACCCGGCCCTTTCCAGCAGCGATACGGTTGGTGGCGATAATAGACTTGCACCATACGACTTAACGAAGGGGGGCAATCCATTCTTAGTCGATCGTGAGATGACCGGTCGACGATTCTCAGGCTTCCTTCAAGATCGGTTGGAGTGGGGGAAGTGGAGGCTGAACGCAGGTCTTCGTTTCGATTACTTTAATCTGCTTGACGTAGAGTCTGCAATCTCTCCTCGCCTTGCCGTTGCCTACCTCTTAAACGACCGAACAACGATTCGTGGATCGTACAACCGCATTGTGATGCAAGCTCCTGTGGAGAATATCCTTGTCTCCAGCTCATCGCAGGCGATGGTTCTCTCTGGCGAAGAACAGCAGTCGGTTCCACTGAACGTGCGGAGCGAAAAAGGGCACGTGGTTGAACTTGACGCAGACTTCCTCTTGAACGACTACCTCTCACTCACTGCCGCAGCATACGGCAAGAGCATTGAAGATTTTCTGGTGAAGGGAGAGCTTGGGAACTCCGGTATCATCTTCCCAATCAACCTGAAAAACGGTCTCGTAGTTGGTGGAGAAGTGACCACTGCTCTCAGGGAGTGGCACAATCTGTCGGCACTTCTCACCCTCTCAGGTGGGATTGCGTACGGGTTGATTCCGGAGGATGGTACGTCGCCTGTATCGGCAGGCTTGATTATAGGTGAGGAGGGATATTTCTACTCACATCCATTTAAAGAAGAGGATCACTTCCCTACAGAGCACAGTCAGTTGTTCGAGGCTTCACTGAATTTGCACTACAGACTTCCGGGTGGATTCTTTGCGATACTGGAGGGACGGTTGGATTCGGGGTTGCCGTTCGATCTTGTCGACGCAAACGGAAAAGGTCTTGACCCAGAAGCTGCACGCGAGGAGCTTCGGAGTCGTGGATATTCTGACGATGTGATCGATCTCTTGAATCTCGAATCGGAACGTCCCGGCTCGCCAGACAAAGCAGTAGCTCCGCACGGAACAATTGATCTCGCGGCAGGTGTCGACTTAGAGCAGTGGCTCCACACCCACGCCCGAATCACCGCAACAGTGACCAACGTTTTCGATACACCATATCTCTACAAGTTCGAGTCAAGCTTCGGCGGAACACACTTCGGCCAACCGAGAATGGGTGCTGTGTCGTTGGAGGTAGAACTGTAAGGAGAATTTTAGATCGCGGATTGGGGATTTCGAATTTAGGATTGAAGATATTAAAACAGCTTTCCGCAATTGCAAAACCAGCGATTGTCATTCCGAGGTCATCGGAGGAATCTCGCAGTTTTGGTAGAGCAATACTCATACTTCATACAACACCAGCGAGACTCTTCGGCAGCCCTCAGAGTGACAGGGGGAGATGTTGATTTCGGAATTCGGATTGCGAATTTCGGATTTTGGTTTCGGAACGGGGATTGAGAAAAGTTTGTGAAGCGTGATGCTTGACATCAGGCTCAAACCAGCACATCTTCCTCATTCCTCATTCCTCATTCCTCATTCCTCATTCTCCCCAAACAACCTCCCATGCACTCCCCGCAAGCCCTTCTCCGCTTCAGCTTCTTCGATGCCGAGGAGGACAACGTGGTCGCTTGAGCCGGCTGCGATCAGTCTGATTGAAATGTCGGTGAGTGCTGTCAGCGGTGAGGCGAGGAGGGAAGGAGTTGTCCGGAGTCCACTCCCGGAAAGACAGAGGAGTGCCATCTTCGGATGTGTCTGAACAAGACAGACCGATTCCAACGCGACTCTCAATCGATCATTCCACGTCGACTCCGATACGAGAATTGATGCGCGGGACTCTGCGATGACGGCGCACTCAATTGGGGCATCGTAGCGTGCGAACGAGGCGATTGCAGTGTCAATAATCTCACGACCTTCTCCCGGTATCTTCGTTGCCAACTCTATCAGTCGGAGATTGCGTTTGATCGTGAGGGAGTGGAAGCCGGGGGGGATCTGGTGACTATCTGGCCAGATGCGCGTTCCAGGTGCTGCGGGAGCGTGTGAGTTCCGAATTACGACCGGAATGTTCTTCGCAACTGCTGGGAGAATGGTGTCAGGGTGGATTACTTTCGCACCGAACCAAGCAAGTTCTCGTGCCTCGGTGAAGGTCATTTCTGGAACAACGAGTGCTTCCGAGACAATTCGTGGGTCGGCAGTCATCACGCCATCTACATCTGTCCAAATCTGAATCTCTTTGGCTCCGAGGCCACCCCCAATCAGTGCCGCGGTGTGGTCACTTCCCCCACGACCAATCGTCGTCGTAATCCCATCCGCCGTCCGCCCGATAAAGCCTTGAGCAATAATGGCATCGTACTCTTCCCGCATCGGGTTGATGATCTCCGGCGTGCGCCGTTCAATTTCAGCCATGATCGGAACAGCCGAACCGTGCTGGCTCTCGGTAATGATAAAGTCGCGACTGTCAACAAGCGCAGCGTTGATTCCTGCACTCTGAAATGCGGTGCGGAGTAGGAGAGAGGAGAGGCGTTCGCCGAAGGAGAGAATCGTGTCGATTGTTCGTGGTGTCGTCTCGCCGAGTAAGATTGTTCCGTGAACCAATTGTCGAAGTTCGCCGAGCATCTCTTCCAGTTCACTACTACAGTTGTGGGCTGGATTCTCTCCGCAGAGATCTTTCAAGATTTGGTGGTGGCGTTCAGAAATCTGCTGAACGATTTCGTCAGCTCCTTGCTGATCCATCTTCCTACAACACTCACCGCAAGCAACGAGGTCGTTAGTGATGCCAGCGCAAGCAGAGGTTACCACTACCGGAACTGTTCCCCCCTCACTCCGTGTGATTTCTACCACGCGTCTCATCGCCGTGGCATCCTGTACGGAGGTTCCCCCGAACTTCAGGACGAAAACTTCACTCTTGCTCATTCGGTGCTCTACCATTCGATGGTGGCATTACTTCAATCGGAGGTTCGTTTTCGGGACGTTGCTTCGGCACGCTGAGAATTCCTTCAGTAATCAGCCACCGAACCATTTTCTTCACTTCATCCAGAGGCAAGTTGTACATCCAAGCAAACCGCCACTGGTCGATTGGGCCGCGCCAGACCTCGACCGCAAAGGCTTGCTCCATTCCAAGCTGCTTCTTGTCGGCGATCACGTCGAGGGCGTTCTCTACGTATACGCTTCCGTCGTTCTCTGTAATCTCTTCCGACGTGAAGCAATAGTTCTCTTGGTTCACTAAGTCGCAGATCGGAAAGCCACGTCGACCCGGAAGGAAGCTTGCGAGGTGAGCCATGCTGACATAGTAGGGCTTGTCGTCCTCGGCATCCCATAGATCATCCCAAACTGGTCGATCGTTCTCCTGAAGCCAGTTAAAGAACTGCTGTTCCCGTTCCGGCAGATGGATCATTGTGTTGTATCCAAACAACGAAACCAGTTCGTCCACCTGCTCTTGTGTTAGAGCTGTCAGTTCTTCGTCGCTCAACTCGGCAAAGGCAACTGGTGTTCCTTCGGCTTTCTCAAGTCGTTCTTTGAGGGCTGTGTAGATGTTCTGTTCCATAATCTCAATTATCACGCAAAGTCGCCAAGACGCAAAGGGAGACAAGAATGCAAAGAAGAGAGGTGTAGTGTCGCTCAACTCTATGCACTCTTAACTCTACGAACTCGAATTAAACTCGAACATACTAACCTTCGGTTGACGAGGACGTTTCGGTCTGTGGCGATTGGAGGGGGGCAAAGGCCCAAAGAGCTGCGAAGACGCAAAGTGGAAAGGGGTAGATGTACTCCTAATAAAAGCAATCTACCTGTAACGTTCAGCACCATGCTCTGATTCTTATTTGCGTCTTTGCGGATTCGCGTGACTCTCCTATATTC
>JBFWSB010000378.1:0-4157 GCA_050248595.1 Kapaibacterium sp. (SeqCode) | reverse complement strand
GCTCTTCCGATCTGGAAAATGTTGGAATCTGGTCGGCGGATTACAACGTGCTGAATCTGTTCAGATGTTCCAACAGAAGCTGGTGTCGTCGTCGTGAAACAGGAACGATGGAGCCATCCGACATCACAACAAAGCCCCCCTCACGCTTATCAAATCGAACCAAGTGATCCATGTTGATGATATGGGAGTTGTGGACGCGGACAAATTGCTCTTCGTCGAGTGTCGACTCAAATTCTTTGATCGGCTTACTCAGCAGTAGATCTTTTTGATTGGCTCGCACTACCGTTGTGTAGTAGTTATCAGATTGAAGTCGGATGATCGAGGCCAGCACCTCAACAATTAGACCTTCATTGGTTGGGAGGACAATTTTCTTCGGCTTTGAATCTCCCCGAAGTGTGTGGACGATCTCCATCAACCCTTCCCGGTAGATACCGTTGAGGGCAGGGGACGTTTGCTTCTCCTGACGGAGCCGAAGGAGTTTCTCAACTGTCTCCTGGAGTTCGTCCACGTCAATCGGCTTCAGCAAATAGTCAATAGCACTCGCCTTAATAGCCCGGATTGCGTACTTGTTGTGGGCGGTGACGAAGACAACGAGAAAATCTCTCGACTGAATCGACTCTAAAAGCTCGAAGCCGGAGCCACCCGGCATCTGAATGTCCAGAAAGATTACGTCCGGCTGCTCGGTCTCCAGAAGCTGTTGAGCAGAACTGACGGAGCTGGCCTGAGCGAGAACCGTGACTGCCGGACAGTAGGTAGCCAAGAGAGATTGGAGCGTATTCCTGCTCCGCTCTTCATCGTCGACAATAATCGCGTTCAGTCGTGGTTCTGAAGAAGTTGGCATACTGTTCTGAGGAAGATTTGCTCTGAGATATACTCTGAGTTATCCATGCCACGACAATATACATCATATCCTACTGGACAACAGAATAGCAAGAGTTGCTATTGCATTAACGCTCTCTGTGGGGTTCAGCCTACTACTTTCTCCACGGCCACGCAATAGTGCCCTCTTCAGGAGCGGCTCGATATCTGACTGCTTCTTGCTTTGACATCGTGATGTTCAAGAATGGTTGCCTTCGATATCAGTCTTGCACCAAAGAACAGACATTGATCTGAGTATCCCGGAAGCTCAAGTAATAGCGCCAGGAAACAGAAAGTCCTTGTTCAACCAGATAATCTGGTAAAACAAGGACTTCGTTCTCTGCGTTCTCCGCGCCTCTGCGGTCAATCTCCTCTTTCTTAAGGAGAAAAAAAACGCAGAGTCGCAGAGAGCGCAGAGGAATAGCTTAGTCGACGATTGCTACTTTCTCTGTTCCGCTGTTGCCTCGGACTTCAGGGTAGTACATCAGGCTGGCTACTGCGGGCATCACCGACTCCGCGCCTCTGCGGTCAATCTCCTCTTTCTTAAGGAGAAAAAAAACGCAGAGTCGCAGAGAGCGCAGAGGAATAGCTTAGTCGACAATTGCTACTTTCTCTGTTCCGCTGTTGCCCCGGACTTCAGGGTAGTACATCAGGCTGGCTACTGCGGGCATTACCGAGTACTCACCCGGTATCTGCGCCCGCATGATGTAGCTCAGCTCATACGTCTGGGCCTGGATTGATGTGGCAAAGAATGCCACCTTCTCATCACGAACATCACGGTCGGCAAACCACCAGTTCCACTGCCAGCGGCGGTAGTAGTAGGAGTCATCGTCAGCCTGATACTCATGTTCGTCGACGATTGTGTAGCCGTCAGTGTCGGTAATTACTTCGCATCCAGCCGGCAGAGGGTCTTCCATGATGAAGTACTCGTAACTACTCTCCGGCGTCACTTTCAGCTTTACGAAAATTTCGTCGCCACTCTTTACCGGGCCGGTAATCTTCTGCTTTTCGTGGAGATATTTCCCTTTCCGCTTGACCCGGTTTAGTCGGTAGTATTCCCGCTCTACCTTGAAGCCAGCAACGCCCGGCTTGATTGCATTCCCCGTCGCAAAGTAGACGAGGCGTGCCGAAGCGTAGAGACGACCACTCCCCGACTTCTCAACAGTGACAACGTTCTCTCCACTACGAAGACCGTTGGCCACTACCTTCACAGTCTGCTCAGGCTTGAAGACATCTTCCTTTGTGATATGCTTCCGCAGAACTTCTTTCCCGTTCACCTTCACAACCATCGTATAGTCTGGAGCCAACTCGTTCGACGCCCGGAGATAGTCGGTGAGGGAGTAGATTACCATTGCTGTCTGGCGTGTGTTGTGCCAGGCAGCTCCATTCTTCTGAGCTAAAAGCCAGCGGACTCCCTTGCTCACAAGTTCGGTCTCTCCCTCAATCTTTAGCAACGCCTTCACAGCTGCTGCCGATGTCTCTACCTGATCGTCCTGCCAATTGTAGTGCCAAGACTCTCCACTCCAGAAAGCTCCTCCACCTGTCTCGGTTACGTTCGCAATCAACCGCCCTGCCAACGCCTTCGCGTTCCGCGTATCTCCTTGCTCGTGGGCAGCCAAAGCCAGAAGGGCAATCGCGTAGTTGTTGACCTTCTTCTCATCTGCAAGGTCGTTGATCCGCTCACGCACCATGCCGTTGTTCTCGTTCGCCGGGTCTGCAACGCTCGCAACGTAGAGCATGTAGGCTTCCGTTGTAATGTTCAGTCGCTTGTCATCTTGGCTAAGGCCACCGCCGGCGATCCGTGCCTCAATCAGGCTGTAGAGTGCCGACATCCCCTGCACATATCGCTCATCCGAAATCTGATAACCCGCTTTGCGCGCGACAGTCAGTCCGTACATCACGTATGCTGTCATAAACGGATTTGTCTCGTCGTTCTCCCACCATCCCCAGCCACCATCTCCGTGCTGGAGTGTGTAGAGTCGCTTCAGTCCTTGATCCACCATCTTCGGCATCTCCTCACGCTTCTTCTGGTCGAACGGAAGGCTCAACTCTTCCAGAACGTCTGCAACAACAACAGTTGGGAGGAATCGACTCATCGTCTGCTCCACACAGCCGTATGGGTAGCCGATCAGCTCGTCGAGTGCTCCTAACATCGAGCTTGCGGCAGAAGGGGAGAGGTTGATATAAAGCTCTCCCGTTTCCACTTTCGCATTCGATGGGATTGTGAGCCTCATATCCCGCTTCCCATTCGGCTCGGCGATGTCGGCAATTGCACTTGCCCCACTCTTCACACCTTGCGGGAGAATCGGAATCTTCAACTCCATCGCGTCCGACTCTTCGTTTGTCAGTGCCTTCACTGTGAAGGATGCCGTTCCAATATCTTTCGCCTCAATCTTCCAGTCGATCCGCTCCTCACCATTTGCTGGAATTGTCACGCTCTGGGTTCTCTTCTCCTGCGTCACGCCGTCGGCGGTGAACTCTACCTTCACCTGCTTCGGTGTGGAGAGGTAGTTGTGGACGTTGGTGGCAATTACGAGCTTGTCCCCCTGCGTCAGGAAGCGTGGTGTCTCCATTCGGACTAAGAGATCTTTCCGAGCAATTACTTCCGATGTTGCCTGCCCAACTTGTGTTCCCTTTGTCACGCCCCGTGCCGTAATGCGCCAGGTCGTCAGGTTGTCCGGGAACTCAACTGGAATCGTTGCGTAGCCGTTCGCATCAGTTCGGACAGAGTGTGTCCAGAACATCAGGTCGCGGAAGTCTTTGCGGATGGTTGGAGCAACGAGAGGTGCTTCGCCAGCGTCATCTTTATTACCTGCAAGGCGCAGAGCTTTCATCTCTTGAGCACGTCCTGTTGGTGCAGCTGCTGACAGAGAAACGTTCCCAGCTTCTTCAGCATCCATGAACATCATATCCTCTGCAGCTTCCCTCGCTACATTATAAAACCTAAAGTCCAGCGAACTGCTCGTGTTCACTTGGTTCCACCGTTGCCCGTAGAAGAAGGTCTCGATCTCCGGCGTGTTGTCCGGACGGATGGCGTAGATCGCCTCATCCACAACAGCCAACGCAACGTCAACCTGTGGTGCTGGTTCTCCCTCGTTGTTCAGGGCGCGAACGGTAATTGTCCCCTTCTCACCCGGCTTATACTCATCCTTGTCTGGCTTGATCTCAAGCTTAATCAGCTTCCCTTCCGGCGCGACCGTAATCTGTTGCTGTGTCGAGTACATCTGGTCGCCAACGAGTGTAGCTGCGCTCAGGAAGAAGGTTGGAGCAAAGCGATCTTCAATCGGCACTCGAATCAC
>JBFWSB010000377.1:0-4193 GCA_050248595.1 Kapaibacterium sp. (SeqCode) | reverse complement strand
GAAGGCAATCAACCGAGTCCTTGAACTTGGCTTGTGAGACTCTTCACTCCGCTTCGCTACGTTCTGAGTGACAGAGCTTGTGATGATAGAGCCTATGATAACTGTAAGCACCAAACCTGTCATGCTGAGGTCTCCCGAAGCATCTCGCAGGAGTAGTGGAGAAAAATAATTATCGATGAAAACAGCGAATAAATCCCCTTTTTGAATTTTGCCTTTAGAATTTTGAATTCCTTTAGGTGCTTTTTAAGGGTAGTGAATAGCTTAATGTAGAGTTGAAAAAGAGCCAAATCACAACG
Organism: Kapaibacterium sp. (SeqCode); assembly: GCA_050248595.1. Classification (GTDB taxonomy): domain Bacteria; phylum Bacteroidota; class Ignavibacteria; order OLB7; family OLB7; genus JAGWAZ01. Next base: position 3,897 of record JBFWSB010000377.1, on the reverse strand, counting down.
TATTGGAGATAGAAGATGAAAGTTGTACGAGAATACCAATTTTTTAAGGGGAAGAGAGGATTAGGAGCCTCAATTGGGGTAATCCTCATCTCACTCATCTTCTCCACTCCCTCTTTTGCTCAGGGATCGGGAAAAGATGAAATCAATCCGCAGACAACCTCGAATGGTGGAGAAATTCAGCAAGGGGAGTTTGGGTCGATGTTTTCGACTATTGGCGAACCAGTGGCGGCTGATAGTATGGTCGCAGGGGCAGTTGATGGTGAGGCAACATGGATTGGCTTCTGGCAAATCATGCCTTCCGACACAACGTCGGGCGTTCGCGAGGAGTGGACTACCGGTGGTGCTGGCGAGAGTGGTCTCACAAGTGCCGCACCGAACCCCTTCCACGACGAGATCACGGTCTATATTCGCTTAGCAGCTCCCGGTAACGTGAAACTGACAGCCTACGACATGATTGGACGTGAGGCGCAGGTGTTGATCGACGGTCACCGTGAGGCGGGAACCTCACGTGTCTACTGGCAGCCGGAGGGAATCGAGACCGGAACGTATCTGCTGCGACTGGAGATCGACGGAACGGAGTATCCGACAACGACCATACAGTACGTGCAGTAGAACGGACTTCAATTACTAAGAACATTAGAACTATTACTATATCACAGAGGAATGAATATGAAACGGATACTTTTTTGCCTGATATTTTTAGCGAGTGCGAGTTTTGCCTCTGCCCAGATTGTCTCACCCACAATTAACTATCAGGGGCGCGCTCAGGATGCAGATGGCAATGCGTTGACTGGAAACCATCAGATCACCTTGAGAATCTACAGCGGGGCAACTGGAGGGACAGCACTCTTCAGCGAAACGCATGGGGCAATCTCTTTTAGTGATGCTGGAATCTTTACCGTAGTAATTGGTGGCGCAACGCCGGGTGGTATCCCGCCAACTGTCGGCTTCGACCAGCCTCGCTGGATTGGCGTCACAATTAGTGGGTTCAACGGTGGAAACGAGCTGCCCCGACTCCGATTCCTCGGCTCTCCGTACAGCTTCGTTTCAAATCGGGCATTCTTTGCCGATAGCTCGCGTGCAACCAACCGGGCAGACCGGGCGGCGAGTGCAGGCTTTGCCGACTCGGCGGTGGCAGCAGACAGAGCAGTGAAAGCAGTCGAGGCACAGTTAGCTGACAAGGCCACAATTGCCAACGCGCTGAGCGTTCCAGCACTGCTGGAGAATACAGACAAGGGAACAACCTTAGTTGTTAGAAATGAGGATTCCAGTCCGGCACTTCTCGTTGAAGGTGGGTTGGAAGTTCAAGGGGATCGTTACGCAATTGTAAGCCAGGGCATCGACAGCACAGCTCGGCACTATACGGCTGGTGAGGTTGCAGGAAATACGGGGGTTCCAGACGCAGGATCACTTTATAGAGATAATACTCCGATAGCTTGGGGACAAGTTGAACTTGATGGATCACTTCTAACTGACTTTGGCATTGCTCGCGTAAACCACACGCCGAATAATCCTGGAGTTTACTTGATCGTGCTCGACAATCCGGTACTCGCAACTGCACAGAACACACCACAGTTCTCTGTAGTAATCACACCACACATGCAGGCTGGCTCGGCCTCCGCACCTTTGGTCTTCCCCCATTGGGATTATGCTCCCGACGGGACAGGAGGATTACGAACCGATGCGTTTATCGTATACATGCGAGGGTTCGAGACCGGACAGGACAACCGATTTTCCATTGTCGTCTTCGGGCGACCGGCGAAATAATCTTTGCTGCAACATCCCCTGAAACATAGCCGTAGAGGACGACCGTTCCGTATATTCACCTCGGAACGGTCGTCTGTCTTTTTGAACTTTTCATTTTGAACTTTGCATTGACATACTATGGCTATTAAGAGAACGCACTTTCCTGACATCAGCCCGAAATCGTGGCAACACCCGGCAGACCGAGCAGCCCTCGCCGCACTGAAAAAAGTCCCCGGACTCGACATGCTCCTCCAAAAAGTTGTCGGTGGAACTACCGAACGCTCTCTGCGACTCCTCCACCTTGCCTCCGCCGTCCGCGTTGGCGAGACGCAATTCCCGAAAGTCTACAAGCTCCACAAAGAAGCCTGCGCAATCTTCAACGTGGAGAAGATGCCAGAACTCTACATCGCGCAAACACCTCTGCTAAATGCCAGTGCAATCGGCGTCAACAACCCCTTCATTGTTCTGAACTCTTCACTTATCGACGCACTCGACGAGGAAGAACTTCTCTGCATTATCGGCCACGAGTTGGGCCACTGCGTGAGCGGACACGTTCTCTACAAGACGCTGTTAGCAATGCTGATTCAGTTCTCGGTGTACTTTATGAGCATTCCACTTGGAAGCGTTTCAATCGCTGCAATTATCGCCGCGCTACGTGAGTGGGATAGGAAGAGCGAGCTGTCGGCAGACCGAGCCGGACTATTGGCTGTACAAAACCCCGATGTCTCGTACAAGCTGTTGATGAAGATGGCGGGTGGGCCTCGCATCGAGCAGATGGACACAAACGAATTTTTCTTGCAAGCTGCTGAGTATCAGAAAGGGGGGAATCTGATCGACAGCATCTACAAGCTGATGAATTTGCTCAGTCGCTCTCATCCGTTCGGTGTCCTTCGGCTTACAGAGCTGAAGACGTGGGTAGACAACGGCAGCTATGGAGAGATTCTCGGCGGTAACTATATGAAGGTTGATGAAGCGGAGAAGAGAACAGTGAAAGATGAATTCAACGACGCCACGGAACAATACAAGCAAGACATCAATACGTCTGAAGATCCACTCGCCGAAATTGCACGCACCATGATGGGGGCAGCCGGGGCAGCAACCGATAAAGCGAAAGAGATGTTCGATTCAATCTTCGGGAATGGGAAGTAATTGGTGGGAATGAATTCAAAACAAAGTTCAAAGAGGGGGAAGAGTATGGCACTCTTCCCCCTTTTGATTGTTTACTTTTGAACTTTGAATTTCCTCAAAACGCATCGACGTGATGGCGTATCTCTGGCTTTCCCTCAGAACCGGTAGCGTAATCGACGGCAACTACATCGAAACGGGCTTCGTACTCTTTCAGATCCATGACGTGTACGAAGCCTTTGGCTATCCGCCTGATCTGTTTCCGCTTCCCTTCGTTGACAGCTTCTTCCGGCAGACCGAATGTGTGGCTTCGACGAGCTTTCACTTCAACGAAGACATAGACTTCTCCATCGCGCATCACGAGGTCGATCTCTCCAGCCTTTCCGAATCGGAAGTTTTTCTTGACAAGTTGGTAGCCTTTCTCGAGAAGAAAGGTAAGGGCAAGTTCTTCGTGCTCAGTCCCCCAAGCACGTACATTCAACTTTTTGGGTGCATCCATCTTGGTGATCCGTGGTGTTCTTGGTGGTGAAAAATTTTCTCTGCTAAGAGAGACTCACGCAAAGCCGCCAAGAGCGCAATCCGCTGCCGCGGACGCAAAGAAGCCCCTTCCCTCTTTTGAATTGAACCCTCGGCCACCAAAGCTGAAGAATAATTGCCGTGGTGTTCTTGGTGGTGAATATCTCGATAAGAATATACCACCAAGGACACCAAGAGCACAAAGCAAGAATCACGGAGTCCGGTGGAGGAATTCGTCGTAGAGATCGGTGTGGCGACTCTTCAGTGAAACGTTCCAACCATTGATGAAGAGGTGACGAACCGTTGTTGAAGGTTCCAGCGGATCACCGTCGGCAACGAAGAGTGTAGCCTGCTTCCCAACTTCGAGCGAACCAAGAAGCGAATCGACACCGAAGATGCGGGCTGGCTCGATTGTCACTGCACGGAGCGCATCCTCCCGACTCATTCCAAAGGCTGCTGCAAAACCAGCTTGGAAGGGAAGATTCCGAACGTTCTCCACATCGTTTGTGC
>JBFWSB010000376.1:0-4215 GCA_050248595.1 Kapaibacterium sp. (SeqCode) | reverse complement strand
AGCAGACCTTCCCTACTCTTCTGGCTGAGCAGCTCCCGACCAGTTAAGGGGATGAGTCGATACGTAGAACAGTAATTATCAAGGAACCGAGAGAAAAGATGATCTATCGAGTGTTGATTGCCGACAGTGTTCACGAAGGCTGCGACGAAATTCTTGCAAGCGAAGGTTTCGAGGTTGTTCGCGCGCTCGGGAAGAGTGAAAGTGAACTTGCCGAAATAGTTGGCGAGTTCGATGCCATGATTGTCCGAAGTGCAGTAAAGGTTACACATCCACTTATTGAGAAGATGAGTCGGATGAAGGTGATCGGTCGGGCTGGAGCTGGCGTAGATAACATCGACGTGGAGGCTGCAACCGAGCATGGCATTCTTGTGATGAACACTCCGGGGGGGAACACCATCTCCGCCGCCGAACATACCTTGGCAATGATCCTTGCACTCTTGCGCAAGATACCGGCCGCCAACAGATCGCTTCGTGAAGAGAAGTGGGATCGTAAATCATTTGTTGGGACGGAGTTGTTAGAAAAGACTGTTGGCATTCTCGGTGTGGGTCGTATCGGCACTGAAGTGGCAAAGCGCTTACGCCCATTTGGTGTGCGATTGATTGGATACGACCCGATGCTTTCTGAGGATGCAATCCGGTCGGTCGGGCTTGAGCCGGCCGATCTTAATACGATCATTACAGAGTCCGATATTCTATCCCTTCACCTCCCCTTAAACAGTGAAACTCGTGGAATGATAGGAGCAGAAAGACTGGCGCAGATGAAGTCCGGTTCCTTTATTATCAACTGTGCTCGTGGGGGGATTGTTGATGAAGTAGATCTCTTGGGCGCGCTTGAAGAAGGGAAAATTGCTGGTGTTGCGTTCGATGTATTCCAGCAAGAGCCACCAGAGTTTCCGAACAGATTAATCGAACATCCAAACGTTGTTGCAACACCCCACATTGCAGCCTCCACTGACGAAGCTCAAGAGCGCGTAGCCCTTGCAATTGCACGACAGATTGCAGCATTGTTGAAAGGTGGAGAAGGTGTCGGGCTTGTAAATGCAGAAGATTTAGATGGGGCACTCCAGAGCCGATTCGCACCTTACGCAAGTGCGGCGGTCAGCTTAGGGAAGGTAATTCGAGCACTGATTGGCTCTCGCGACCTTACCATTAGTCTTCGCGTTTTTGGAGAAGATAGTGCGCTAATGTTGAACGGCCTTTGTGCCTCGATGCTTGTTGGGATATTCGAGGAACAAGACGTGCGAGTAAACCCAGTCAATGCACCTATTTTGGCAGAGCGTTCCAACGTTGCTGCCACTGCTACTGGAGAGGGAAGAGATGAACGATACCACTTCCTCCTTCGCGCAGAAGTTGAATCCGAAGGAAATCAGCTTGACGTTGCAGTGACACTTTTCGGAAATAGGGAACCCCGTCTTGTGATGGTCGATAATCATTGGTTTGACATTCGTCCCGAGGGAGCCATCCTACTCCTTCGCCACCAAGATAAACCGGGAACGCTTGCAGCGATTTCAGCGGTGCTTGGAGAAGAGGGAGCGAACATTGCAGATTTGTCGTTAGGACGTATGAGTGAAGGGGAAGAGGCAATCACCCTTATTCGACTTGACACGACATTGTCCGACGAGGGAGTTGCCAAACTTGAGACTATTGAGCAAGTGAGTCAGGGGATGTCATTTTTTCTTTAATACCCCTATCTGTTTTGCGTAACCTTGACTTCCCTCTCGGTTATATTCCCTCGGTTTAATAGCGCGGAACGTTCACCTTTCAGGTAGCTACGAAGTAGTGAAATCAGCTTAAGACGAGTAACAATTGCAGATGGTTCCGTGTAGGTTGGGGGTAATTCGATGACCGATCCTGACAAAAGGAAGTTTCATCCCATTTTGAGGGTATCTGAGAGGGGGCTATATTCGGCGTTGCGAAATCGTAATGCTCATCGGATAAAGATGAAAATCTACCTGCCACAGATGTATGAGACTTGAGCAATCACTCATCGAATCGCACAAAATTCAGTTCTGACTACGGTTATTAAAAACCATATATCAATCAAACTTCACGATAAAGAAGGGGTAGATGCATGAAACGCCTACTGCTATGTCTTGCCGGTCTTTTTATTGCAGTCCCAATGATACTGCAAGCCCAGACAACCGGGACTCTGGCTGGAACGGTTCTCGATGAAAACGGGGAGCCAATTCCTGGAGCGACGGTTTTAGTTCTTGGGACAAGCCGTGGTGGCTCGACCGATGCTGACGGTAAATATCTGATTGCTGGCCTGAATGCCGGCACATTCGAGATTAAAGTCACATCACTTACAAGTCCCGAGCCTCTTATTGAGAGTGTCAGTATCTCTGTTGGTGTAACAACCACACTGAACTTCCAGTTTGGTAGTGGTGAAGTTATTGATTCAGGAGTGACTATTAAGGGAACCCGAATCAAAAGAGTTGACGCAACCACAACAGGTAGAATAAGCGAGTTAAGTACTGACGATCTTCTCGGTGGCAATCCTCGCACAACGTTCGGAGCCATTGCTCGCGAGGCAACAGTGAAGACGAGAGATGGAGGATTCAATATCCGTGGGGGGCGTGGTAACGAAGCCTCTATTCGTCGCGACGGTTTTGAAATTACAGACCCTGTCTCTGGTGGTGCTGGTCCAGGTGGACTTGGCCTTTTTCCTGACGTTGCGCAGGTAGCAGTGGAGAGGGCGCAGATTATTGCATCAGGTTTTGAGGCCGAGTATGGAGATGTTCTTTCCGGCGCGATCAACATTGTGACCAGGAACGGACGGAACGACAAGTTTGAGGGAATTGTCTCCTATAATACTGGTCTTCCATTCCTCTACGGCTCCAGCAGCCCGATTATAGTAAAGATTGCCGGCACTGACCGTGACACTACTCTTCCTGGCTATAAGTTGGAGTCCAGCGGAAGCCAAATTTTTGAATTTGGCTTCGGTGGATATATTCCGGGGATCAAAAATGGAACAGGAAACAACGCTTTGCGGTTCTATCTCTCCGGTCGTTATAATCCAATTGCACGCAATGGTGGTTATGGTGTAACGGATATGTCAGAGGAGTTTGCTGCTGCACGTACAGTTAAAGCGCAAGAAGTGTGGGGGTATGCTTTAGAGCCATTTAAGTTGGGGGAGATTGAAAACGATATTAAGGTGCGAAATTTCAATGCGAAGCTTCGCTATGACATTGAAGCACTTACCTACCTTGAGTTGGGTGGTGAAATTGGTATGACAACAACGGAGAATCTCGGGTGGGGGGACTACTATCGCCGAGACAATCCTATTACTTCCCGTGCTGAGAATGGTCAGGTGATCTACGACACCAATTTTGCTCTGATGGAGCGGGACATTCAGGCCACGGACGACAATACGTTGATTAACCGTATCACTGGAAAGTTCTGGAAGGGATTGAGTGGAGGTACCAGTTACTTCGAAGTTGAAGGTGGATGGGTTGTTAACAACTTCACAATCGGTAAGAAGGACGAGTCAAAGAGCTACGGTATCTTAGATCTGTTTGATATTCCAGACTTGATTGACGAGGTTAACCTCGAGTCATTCGATCCACAAACGGGAGTTATTGCTTCAGGCGATAACGGGGCGATTGACATTTATGAATTGCCACAGAATGATGAAAACTTGGTTCGTAATCCTCTGACTGGTCTGTTCGAGGGAGGGGAATCTCCAGGTGCAAGTCGTAATCCTTACGGCACAATCGACTTGAACTTCCCAACTCACGGAAATTCTCGTTCACTCGAGATTCGGGAGTCTTCGACGCTTTCGTTCAAGGGGGCATACGAGACAAACTTTGATCTCGGCAACACAGCAAACCCAGAAGAGACCGTGAAGACACAGTTGCGTGCAGGGTTTGACTTTGCATACTACACACTCCGACGTCACAACAATAGCTTGCCTTGGGATCCGAACCCATTCTTCGATGTCTATGGATTTGATGCAACATACTTTGCATCAGTGGATAGTACTGGTAGACTTCGGGAGTTCCTGACGCAGCCATACCATCCGTTTAAGGGAGCTGTCTGGGCACAGACCCGCTTTCACTACAACTCGATTGTATTTAATCCAGGAATCCGGTTTGACTTCTTCAACCCGAACACACAGGGGCCACCTCTCACACGGCAGAATGCTGAAGAGCTAATCAGTACACTCGACACAGTCGGCGATGCCTCGATGAAGGTGCAAGTCAGTCCGCGTCTTGG
>JBFWSB010000375.1:0-4278 GCA_050248595.1 Kapaibacterium sp. (SeqCode) | reverse complement strand
AAGGTATACAGAATTGGCTTACCTGGATTATTCCTCAGGTTATCGAGGTGTTATGAGGCAGTGGCCAAGATATCCGTACGAATACTATGAGACAATTGAGTTAGTGCTTCGGATGTCTGATGAGTATGAAAAGATGTGTGAATATGATCTGTATATACATGATTTAGATTTTGCTCAAAAACTGCGAAAAGTATATAGTCAATACTATCCCAAAGATGAGTGGGAAATAGTTGAGGTCTGCTTTGATAAAGCACCTTCAAAATTAGATGGAAGATTTTTAGGGTACGATATCGCCAGTGGATCATACTCAAGTATTTTGAGGATTATTCTTGAATATCAACATTTATCGTTCGATATAACTGATCCTTTCCCGCACTTAAGCAGAGATCTACAAGATATCGCTACAGAAGCTGTAGGTTGTCTGAACCTGTATAAGTTGTTCGACAACTATGAAACCGCTCAAGAGGTAATGCTAAAAATTGGCGATATCCACTTGAAACATCACTGCTATCCAAACCATCACTCCTTTTCAATCGGCAGCATATACTTAATCGATGATAACGAACAGCTTTAGACATGTTGGGTAGCAAAACTGTATAGAGTGATTGTCTCATCTGCCCCGGCGGGGCAACCGCTGTGTGCCCGGGAATGGCAATCCCCGAAAATGAAGCATAAAACATTCTCACGCCCCGAAGGGGCAGAATGGACGAGAGTACGTATCAGGCCATCCGTTTCAGCCGCCCCTTCAGGGCGGAAGATTTAAAGAGTGAATGCTATCCGTGGGGTACAGCCTAACGGCTTTCCCCACGGCCACGCATCAGTGCTCCCTTTGGGAGCTGCTCGACAATTGTTGGCTTCTACAGTGAAGATTATGGATGTTCACGCAGTGAGAACTTCGAAGTCAGTTCTTCATCGAAGAGAGTCGACTACACTGCTTGCCCCGGCGGGGCAACCGTTGCGTGGCCGGGGATGCCAATCCTCGGAAGAAGAAGCATTGAATATTCTCCCGCCCCAAAGGGGCAGAATGAATCCCCCGCCGTATCTTCGCAAAACACCATCAACCAACCAGCAAAACATGGCTGCTCCCGATAGACTTGTTGAACTTGTCAACCTCTTCCGCACAAATCACGACGTTTACAGCCGTGCCGACTATAAGGAGGCACACGTCAGACAGGAGTTCATCGATCCGATGTTCGAGCTGCTCGGCTGGGATATGTCGAACGCTCAAGGCTTTGCCGAGCAGTACAAAGATGTTGTCCACGAAGCATCGCTCAAGATTGGCAAGGCGACGAAAGCTCCAGATTACTCCTTCCGAATTGGTGGCGTCCGCAAGTTCTTTTTGGAAGCGAAGAAGCCATCAACCAAACTGAAGGAGGATGTTCCTGCCGCATTTCAGGTGCGCCGCTATGCCTGGAGTGCCGGACTCCCCTTGAGTATCCTTACCGACTTTGAGGAGTTTGCCGTCTACGATTGCCGGATTGAACCCCACCGTCACGACAAAGCCTCGGTTGCTCGCGTTCTCTACTTCACCTTCGAGGAATATGCAGAGAAGTGGGAGGAACTGGCCAGCATCTTCAGCAAGGAAGCAATTCTGAAAGGCTCGTTCGACCGATACGCAGAGTCGACAAAGAAGAAGCGGGGGACGGCAGAAGTTGACGACGCATTCTTGGCAGAGATTGAGGAGTGGCGGGAGATGTTGGCGCGCGATATAGCAATGCGGAACGTGAGTCTCTCCGTCCGTGAGTTAAATCAGGCAGTTCAGGTTACCATCGATAGAATCATCTTCCTACGTATAGCCGAAGATCGTGGAGCCGAGCCGTATGGTCAACTACAATCGCTGAAGAAAGGGAAGAACGTCTATCGTCGTCTCGTTGATCTCTACCACCATGCCGACAACCGCTACAACAGTGGACTTTTCCACTTCGCAAAGGAGAAAGGGAGGGATGAGAATTTTGATGAGTGGACAACAAAGCTGAAGATCGAAGATTCTACCCTACAAGAAGTCTTTCGCCGGCTCTACTATCCGGATTCCCCTTACGAGTTTTCTGTCTTACCCGGAAGCATTCTCGGTCAAGTATACGAGCGGTTCCTCGGCAATGTGATTTCCCTCGACGCCAATCGCAACGTAACTGTTGAAGCAAAACCAGAAGTGAGGAAGGCTGGTGGTGTCTTTTACACCCCTGATTACATCACAAGAACTATCGTTAGAGAAACTCTCGGAAAAGCGATTGAAGGGAAGACACCTGAGGAGATAACTACTCTTCGAGTGTTAGACCCAGCTTGTGGCTCCGGATCCTTTCTTTTGACTGCATACGATTTTCTCTTGGATTGGTCTCTCGACTGGTACAGTACAAATAATCCTGAGAAACATACGAAAGGAAAGAATCCACAGATCTATCGTGTCATTTCTTCCGATCCAGAAAGTCCACCTCTCTACCGTTTAACAACGCGACTCAAGAAAGAAATACTCCTCAACAACATCTTCGGAGTCGACATCGATGCGCAGGCAGTTGAGGTGACAAAGCTTTCACTATTGTTGCGCGTGTTGGAGGATGAAAACGAAGAAACACTTGGTGCGCAGCTCTCACTCGCAGAGCGTGTTCTTCCCGATTTAGAACGAAACATCAAGTGTGGAAATTCATTGATTGACTCAGAGTTCTACGACAGTACGCAGATGTCGCTTCTCGACGAAGAGACAATCTACCGTGTGAACACCTTTAACTGGAGAGAAGAGTTCTTAGAGATTATGGCAAACGGAGGCTTCGATGTCATTATCGGCAATCCTCCATACATCCGCATTCAACACTTGAAAGAGTGGGCACAACTGGAAGTTGAGCACTACAAAACTGCCTATCGTTCTGCTGCAAAGGGGAACTATGACATCTACGTGGTCTTTGTTGAGAAGGGATTGGAGCTTCTGCGGAAAGGGGGGCGACTTGGCTACATCCTCCCCCATAAATTCTTCAACGCCAAGTATGGCGAGGCACTCAGAGAATTGATTGCCGAGGGAAAGCACCTCCGAAAAGTTGTTCACTTCGGGGACGCACAAATCTTCTCAGGGGCAACAACCTATACCTCTCTTCTCTTCCTCACGAACGAACCAAACACTGAATTCCAATTCGAGAAAGTTGATGATTTGGAGCTATGGCGACTAACCCAAGAGTTCGCCCAAAGCGGAGGAGATGATGCTGGATCAAGTGAAGGCGTGGTGAACGAAGCCGAAGTCACAGCTGCAGAGTGGAACTTTATCATCGGTCCAGGGCGTGACCTTTTCAAGCGACTGAACGAAATGCCAGTGAAGTTAGGAGATGTGGCATTGCGAATTTTTCAAGGACTTAAGACAGGCAGTGATAAGATATTTATCGTTAGCGAAATTAGTGAAAATAATGGCATCGCTCGTATTTTTTGTCCTGAAGATGGTAACGAATACAATATTGAAGCTCGACTACTACACCCTCTCGTGAAAGGTGGTGATAGCCGCCGATATTGCTTATCACAAACAGAACGTAGAATACTTTTTCCATACGAAAGTAACAGTGGTAATGCGCAGCTAATTGATAGGCTGAGGTTTATGAGTGAATTCCCTCTTACGTGGGATTATCTTTCTATTCACAAGGAAAAACTTGAGTCTCGCGAGCATGGAGCCATGAAAGGAGAGAAGTGGTTTGGTTATTCGCGGAACCAAGCACTTGACGTGATTTCTCTATGCAAGATTTTTACCCCAGACATTGCTCCGACTGCCTCCTTTTCACTCGATCAAGAAGGGGGGACTTTCTTTACTGGTGGTGCTGCAGGCGGCTATGGAATAATTCCCAATGACGATGTCAGATTCGAGTATCTCTTAAGTGTTTTGAACTCGAATGTCCTTGAATGGTATTTGAAGGAGATATCTTCAGTCATGCGTGGGGGATGGTATAGTTTTGAGTCACGTTATATCTCCCAACTACCTATCCGCACAATCGACTTAGCGAATACAGAGGATGTAAGGCTACACGATCAAATTGTCCAGCTTGTCAAGTCCATGCTCGATCTTCACAAGCGTCTCTCTGACTCCAAATCCTCTCACGACAAAACAATGCTCACGCGCCAAATTGAAGCCACCGATAAGCAGATAGACCGGTTGGTGTATGAGTTGTATGGGTAGAGTGAGGTGGAGGTAGGGATTGTGGAGGGAGCGAGATAAGCAAGGGGATGTTTCATTATGCTCCGGGAAAACGGACACTCCCCAAAGAACCACCAACTCGTAGCTATTCAGGAGATGAAAAAGAGGATCATGAG
>JBFWSB010000374.1:0-4340 GCA_050248595.1 Kapaibacterium sp. (SeqCode) | reverse complement strand
GAGAGCGTAACACTCCGGAGCACAGTCACCAACATCCTCGCAGATGCCGACAACGTGACGATGACCGTAGAGGTTGTTTCTCCGGCAAACATCTCCCTAACACAAAACAACCACAACTTTGGGGCCATGGCCGAAAAGCAATCGGCTGTTACCCCCAACGGCAAGTTTGTGCTGCAAATACCCAGCGATGTTCTTCCCGACACTCGGATTGTACTAAAGACAACCGTGACTACAGCAGATAGATCGAACGTTGCCTACCTCGAATTCGTTGTCTTCCCAACGTGGGGAACAACGGCTTTGAATAACATTGCGATCTCATTCAACAGTGTAGGGAATGTAGGGCACGCAACCAACCGTGAAGAAGGGATTGGCTTCTATTACGGTGATGAGGGGAGCCTGATTTGGCATGGAGGGTTGATGATTGGAACCAGTGAGACAAAACTTCCAGACGTAGTACGCATTGGTGCTTCGGATCGGGGGACTGGACGCGGATTTCAATTGAAAGAGCCGTATCGTCTGAGCCGCGATGATGCAAATTCAGTTGAGACTGGAAGGGCAGTATTCACCGACCTCAACAACATCCTCGGCATCGAAGTAACGTTAACGACGATAGAGTACGACAATGAGAATTACGTTCTCCTCTTCTACGATGTAGCAAACAAGTCGAATACCCGGTTGGATAATCTTTTCTGTGGACTCTACCTCGACTGGGATCTGACTCCGGAGGGAACAAAAGACCACGCAAGTTGGGATGGAGAACGAAAGATGGGCTTTGTGCGGCATACCATTCCGTCAGTCCCTACGCCAACAACCGGCATTGCCCTGTTGAGCGATCAAGCTCCGAACTATTACGCGGCAAATAGTCAAGGGGACGACAGCTATATTCTCACCGACTTCACCGACGCCCGCAAGTGGAATATGCTCTCCCGAGGGGTTTCAAAAGAGAATAACCCAACAACTGGAACGGTTGACGCAAGTATGACAATAGGAGGAGGTCCGGTTGCTATCGAACCTGGCGAAAATGCAACGTTTGTCTTCGCTATGATGGCTGCAAACGACTTCACAACACTGCAAGAGACCGCCGACAAAGCACAAGAGCAGTATGACTTTCTCGCCACGATCCCACAAGTTGTTGGAACAAATTCTGGAATTGAGTTTTCGCTACTTCCAACCCTTTTCAGCGAAGAGACAAACGTTCTTCTAAATCTGAGAAATCGTGAACAAATTCGAGTAGAAGTTTTCAATATAGCAGGAGAGAAAGTTGGTACGATCTACGATGGCATGATGAGTGCCGGCACAAACAGAGTAGTGCTAAACTTAGCAGATAAGCCATCGGGAACTTATATCGTAAGAGTGCTTGGGGAGGCAGGCGTTGTTGAGAAGAAGGGAATAGTTGTTCGATAAGAATGTCAAGAGGATACTATTCTTTTATCCTACTTCACATAGTGCTATATAGCTTTTCACCTTGAGCCGTTAGTCGATCAGCTATCTCCTTTGATACTGACATTGAACCCAGCAACTCAGGATTAGCGAATAGGTCTAAGTAATCATAAACTGCAAAGGCAATAAAGTTGCCATTTGGGCATGTGCAAACATATACAACTATTACATCGCTATTAGAGGCATCACCTGATACTAATTCTGAGTCTACTTCTCCACTATGAACTATAGATGTGATTAATTCATCAGTCCGATTAAAGTAGATAGAAGAGAGAACCGCAATCTGGTACAAGTCGCAGTTTTTCTGAAATCCTATTGACTTCAGGATACTTGATAGATATTGAAGAATCACATTTCTCATATTATTACTGTGATGAGTTACAGTTGAATTCCAATTCCTATCCCAATAGACGGACTCCATGCGCGGAACCTCTCCCACAATGGATCGATGCTCGTAAACCACCCCTCTGCATCACCCAACTTTTCTGCATCACCCAACTTTCTCACCCCATTGTAGAACAGACCATGCTCTGCAACCTTCTTCTTGCTATTAAATCCTTGACGGGATCACTCCCTGTACTTATCAAATCACTAAACGGCTCATAGTCGTGCGTGCCAGTGACAGTGCCGGTATTATCAAGACTGACTCTCAATGAGGCAAGGTGGTCGGTAATTCGGTACTCAGTTGTGCCATTCGGCAATAAGCGCAAGCGAGCTACATCTTCTCTGATTCCCGGATACTCTATGGCATAGGTTAAATACTTCTCTGGATAGAGATAGACATTGCTCCCCGTCCCTGTATCACCACAGAAACCGGACTCCGATGTCTGCATACCCTTCCAGACACTCATCTGCTCTTTGCTCCCGCCGAGAAGATAGTACGTCCATTCATACCCCGGTGCGGTCACGTCGCCGGATGGGGTCAGCCATTCGCGCTTTTGTTCGCGCTCCCCCTGTGCATTATACCGGTAACGATGTTCCCACACGTTCGGGCCGACTGTGATCGTCGGGTCTTCCCGCTCGTAGCTCCACGGCAAGTTCCGCCAACTGCTGTAGCCGAAGCGTTCTTCTTTCGTGAGCACGTTCGTCGAGGTATAATCCTTCCGGCTCGTCATCGAGCCGTTCCGGTCGTAGGCGTAGTCTGTGTAGTCGCTGCTTGGCTGCGTCACCTTCAACAACTGGTTCGGACCGACGCCCGGTGTGCTTGACCCCCGACCATTGTTGTAATAGTCCTTTGGATATGGCTGGCTTGAGACGTTTGTGATGTAGGTTAGGCTATCCCGGTTGCCAACAGGATCATAGTCGTACACCTCGCGCGTCCAGCCGTAGATGCCGCCGTACTGCTTCTTCCACTGTGCCAGAGACGAGGATTGATATGTAATCTAACCTCCCACATTAAAGGTGAGGTATTCAGAGAAGAGATCACTTCCTCCTTTCGTTGCCTTCAACGTATCGAGCCACTTGCGCGGAAAGTAGTGGTAATCCACCACGACAGAGACCGCTGGATAGTACATGGCATCGACCTGATCTGTCTTTGTATAGACATAGGTAATTTCTGCTTCGTTGAAGTGCCCAGAGAAATCAAAGAATTACGCTTATAAGCTTTCTTACTCAGCCTAACAGAAAGCCATGAACGATGCAGCATCAGAACTCGACATTTAACTACAGAAACGATCATCTAGTAAAAAACGATTCACGAAATCCATTTAGAAGCAATCATATATATTATTATATATGCGAGCCATGCACAGCCTACTGTAATAATGATATAACTAATCCATCTATCAATTGTAGAAACAGACCGCCTTCGGAAGAAATAGATTGAAGATAACAGCAACACTATCCATCCCCAAATAGATAAAAAATATTGGAAATATCCAGGAAAAGAATCGAGAAATTGAAACACAAATCTTCTAAAAGCGATCATCAATGTAAACAAACAAGCTGCCAATAGAGATATTCTAAAAATTATCATGGAATGTTCCTTTTAAATAATCAAGCATGTTCTTTGCTGCGGCAGGATTAACGTATTCATCAATTGAACCGTGCCCTGCGCTTCCAGTTTCATTGTCGTTGATGATTTTTGTCATCGATCCTTGAGTCACTGTATTAGGCCCACCTCGTGCTCCTGTGATATCAGCATTAGTTTGATAGTAGTTAATGTTAAATTTGACATTATCTGATATTGTACGATCTAGCTTTGAAGACCGATCCCCTGCAGCCATATCAACAGTGATCAAAAGGTCTATCGATTTTCCTTGACTCTTGAGACGTTTCGCAAGATGATTAGTTAGAACAGCACCCCAGCTATATCCGTATAATATTATTTTCCCACCCTCTTTATGGTTTTTCATAATAAAGCTGTAAGCTTCTTCAGTTACTTTATCTAAGCTCTTTGGATCATCTTCACTTGCAGTCCAGTATGTAGATTTAAATCTTTGCATCACACCTCCATTGGCATCAAGGTAAGGTTCTATTACATCAGAGACTTGTTCAGTCGATCATAGGGAGTGTTGACAATCAGATATTCGAAAGCGATATTAGTAGGAAAAACAGAATGAGTCGTACCCGTCATAGCCTCAGTGAAGAGCAATATGCTCGCATCGAACCACTCCTCCCAGGCAAAGCCTCTGATCCCGGTGCCACCGCGAAAAACAATCGACTGTTCATCGACGCTGTTCTTTGGATTCTGAAAACCGGTGCGCCCTGGCGTGATCTGCCCGAACGCTTCGGTAACTGGAATACCGTTTTCCAACGCTTTAACCGCTGGTCTAAGACCAATCGCTGGGAGAAGATTCTTGCTGAACTCCAAGAGTTTGACCTCGATGAAGTGCAGATCGACGCAACGATCGTTCGCGCACATCAACACGCAGCAGGACAAAAAAACAGACGCCGAAGCT
>JBFWSB010000373.1:0-4369 GCA_050248595.1 Kapaibacterium sp. (SeqCode) | reverse complement strand
AGTGAAAAATCTGTTTCACACCCCTAACGAGAATTCCACAGACACCCGCATCAACACCGAAACCGAAGCCAGCAGTTGCAGGGAAAGGATTCGAAAAGAAGTTTGTGGGAGCGTTGACTAGATCAAAGTTGTCAGGCTCAGCCGATTGGAAGACATAGCCTCCACGCACAAGGAACCGGAGCTGACCGTTAACGTTAATCTGGTCGATGTAAATAGCACTATTTTCATCCACGGAGAAGTGACCAACTCCACCAATAAGCTTTGCTGTTAATCCAACACCTGTTGATGGGAACCACCCTTTCGCCGTTTGGTCACCAATCACTTTGCCATAGGAGATACCAAATTCCGTTAGCCAAGTAACCCCAATTCCTCTGTCAACAAAACGGAAATTCTGATCGGCAATGTTGCTGGTTTCAATCAGCTTCGGAAGCGAGTCAGGGAAATTGATGCGGGCGTATGCACGCGAACCGTAGTGAAGTCCCAACGTTCCCCCCCCATTCTTCAACCGCCAAGTTCCACTAAAGAAATTGATCCCCCCGTTTGCGAAGAGTCGTTCGTCAACTAAGAGTTTGCCAATCTGTTCACGCTGCTCGTTCGACGAACCGTTGAATGATCCAAAGATCTTGCTAAACTCATCCCCCTTCAGGTATGTTCCCCCGATTGATCCACCACCAGAATAAATTGAGAAGACAAGGTCGTGCGGCAACGTTGTCTCGTGCAGTGTGTAGTAGTCGAGTCCACCTGGGTTGGTAAAGAGTGCGTCGATACCACGCGAAGTAGCTATCGACGAACGGGCAGTCCCCATCGTAACTGGATCGGAACGATCCTGACTATGTAGGCTCAACGGAAGAAGAACGAGGAGCAAGAGAGCTGAAGCGAAAGCGTGCAAACCTCGGATCATGAACGGTGTAAGGATTAAGTATATGTTCTGGATATTCTGCTCATCAGCAGATTAAGCTAAAGCTACGCATGACAACCCGACCGGCAAAGCCTCCCCCCCTTCCACGCCTGATGAACAACTAACTCTACAACGAGGATACAGTAACCGAAACTCAATCGACCAACTGACGGTTAATACCACGACGACGAATCTCAACCGCAATGCAATACCCCGATATTACCTCCAGTCCTGCCTCACGTGCCATGCCTTCGGCTTCCGGGTCTTCAGCACCATATTGGAACCAGATTGCCTTCGCTCCGGCTTCAATCGCATCAAGCACAACTTCCTTAGCATATCTGGAATTTCGGAAAACATCTACGATGTCTACTTGATCTGGCACACTTTTAACGTCAGGCCAAGAGTGGAGTCCGTGAACCGAGTTAATCGTTGGATTTACTGGATAGACTCTGTACCCAACGTCGATCAGAAGTTCTCCGATTCTGTTGCTGTCGCGCATTGGACTATCACTCATTCCCACAACAGCAATGGTGTCAGCATTCTGCAATAGCTCTGATATTCTCTGTTCCATCCCTTTCACCTATATCAAATTCTTTTATCACTCCTCTTTACCTGACATCATAAATAGTCTTTTCAGAAATGATATATGCCAGTTGATGGTAAGAGAAGCACCAAGAGAAGGTTTCCCTAAAGCTTGGGTTGAACCTCAACAAGACAGACCATCTATCTGTTGCACTAAACGAGCAGAACCGATCAGAACGTGTCCGATCGGTTCTGCCAATTCTGTCCTGATACTTCTCTCGGCTACCCTGGCTTTCCATTGACTATTCAGCTACTACTCAACCAGAATTTTCACCTGATCGAAGGTCTCTCCTGCTAAGGATTCCACTCGAACAAAGTAAAGTCCGGGAACAATTTCGGTTGGCATTGGCATGTGAAGCTCGGAAATATGTTCTCCAGAACTTTTCACCTCCCACTCACTCACAACATTGCCGTCCACACTGTAGAGCGTCATAGTAACTCCACTCTCTGGTACTTCGCGCACGAGTAAAGTCAACGAAGAGTTTGTAGTGCCCGACACTGGCTGGGGATAGAGATCGAGAATTGCCAATCCGGTCGGACGAGAGAATCCATTCTGATCGGTCAACACACGATTGCACTCGCCATTGATTACGGTCTGGGTGTCGCTCGCTGCCTTGAAAAATGGTGGCGGCAGTGTGATGCTCGAAACCAATGGATCGCCCGGAGCCTGCACTTCAACTACCGATCCCTGCCCACTGTTGGAAAGGAATGATAGTGTGTCGATTGCAAAAGTGAACCTCTCGGAGAAATATGGCTTGCTCGCCTTGAAACGAATCAATCCTATTTGATCTGCTGCCTTATACGATGCCGAAGAATTTAACACTGCCGTTAGCCGTAGCTTTCCAACACCTGCCGGCACTGCCGTAAAATTGACCCCAGCTATTCCTGAGCTTGCTCCGATGTATGTAGCGTTGCTCGAATGCTCTACTTCAAACTCAAGTTTTGAAACCTCACTCCCTGAGAAATTGTTCACAACGCTGACGATAGCTACAATCTCCTCGTCACCATCAACAAGTTCTGGAAGCGAAAGCTGTAACCTTGCAACCGGTAAAGTGAAGGGTAGCACAACAGTGTGAATTGCCTGTTCAGGACCGCTCAGGAACTCTCCGTAGAGATCGCGTACAACAAGCTCACCTGCAATAGGCTGCGTCGGATCGAGAATAGTCATTGTGACGTTTGCTGTAGGAGCACCTGCAAGACCACTCTGTGCGTATGGCTGAATATTGACTTCATTCCGAAGCTCTATCATTCCAAGACCGCGGTCGAACTCTCTGTCATCTGTTGCCGTGCCAGTAATTGTTCCGGTTGTCAAATTCAATTGCCCTCTGAAGAGTGGGCTTTTACCGTCGGGGGTGCTCGGCCAGCTTGTGCAAGCCGACGTTTTGTTCCCTGCACTGTCAATAGCCGTTACGCAAACGGTATCCGCATCAACGATTGCGAGAGGGTCGATCACCTCCACTTGGAACGTAGCACCACGCCTATTATCAGTAAAGGTAATTGGTGTGCGAACACGCATGTTCGAGGTTAGCGTCCAAGTCACAGATTCCAAACCACGGTCGTAGAGGTAAAGGCTACTGTTCACGAAGTGCGTATCGTTTACCATTACGTTGAACACCACTTCGCTTGCAGGGACCGAAAGATCACGTCGGAACGCAATATTTGGTGCAAGGGTATCGGGTATCCCTCCGAACGTAAACTGTACGCGGTCAGAATGTGCCGCGTGTGTTGAAGGGTCGGACGCATCATAATATGTATCCCGAAACTCGAGCGTAATCTCAGCAGCTTCAGCATCGTTTACTACTTCTACCAAGATGTTCGATACGTCAGCCTGTCCCAACGTAATTGGAACTGGCCAAGGCGTAACGCGCATGTTTGTATTCGATATTTCCACCACCTCCTTCAATCCACGATCCCACTCTCGAACGTCCTCCGCCCCTACTGTCCAACTTCTTCCAGCAGCTCCCCCACCTGGAGTTGAAGTAATCACCGGAGGAAGTACATCCGGGAGCGTGCAGTATACAAACTCGAGTGTGTCGTCATTTCCAGCAAAGTCAACAATCCTGACAGAAGCTTGTGCCGGAATTAAGATGTCAGTCACCCGCAAACGGAACGAAGCCATTTTATCGAAGTCGGTTATCGCTTGATTCTCTCTATCAAAATTGATTTCTATCGGATCGAAGTTTGTGCTACTGAGGAGTTCAATCGCCCCGAGACCAAGGTCACCTGCGCTTGACGTTTGATTCTTCTGATCTTCAATATAGACTTCAAACAGAGGAACGGCGCAGGGATAGCCAACCGGATCAAATCGTTCCATTGAATCTATTCGTGAAACCTCCGGCTTGAAAATATCTGGCCTCGGCGAATAGGTCACTACATCTGATCTACTGTTCCCCTTACAATCGTAGACTGTGAACTCCAGCCGTCCGCTGCGTGTAGTGTCGATTACTTCTGCCCTCAAATTCACCGTTTCGGTTGTATCACACCGGCGGAAAGGATCAGGGTTGATAATCAGCTTAAAGTTGTTGTTATCGTTTCGGGTAATCTCGATTCGGTCCAAACCACTGTCGTAGTGGAATCCTGGATGACGGTCGTAGGTTCTGAAAGTCCACCAAGCTGTCACGTCTCGACCTGAGCCAGTTCTGTCGATTACAGGTGCAAGATCGTCCGGAGGAGGAACGAAGGCACTCTTGAACGAGATAAGGGGACGACAGTCGTCGAGGAATGGAACCAGCGGCTTATTTGCATCGGCAGTGTCTCGATAGAGGAATTGAATTTCAGCAAGCGAATCTACCGAAGCCTGTTTCACGTTTAGAAGCCACGTAATCTGCTTTGTCTGCCTTGCAGTAAGCTGCAATTCAACTGCGGCAGGAGTAGAAGGATCGAGCGACA
>JBFWSB010000372.1:0-4407 GCA_050248595.1 Kapaibacterium sp. (SeqCode) | reverse complement strand
GTTCGCTGCTGTAGATTCACTAATCCAGAGAACGCCTGCTCCGGGGCAGTGATTACTGCGTGGATTCTGTCAGTAGCGCTCAGCTCTTCCCCCTCCTCAAGTTCTACTTCACCTTCGTCTTGAAAGAATTCTCCACCTTCATGCAATTCTTTAGCATTCTGATCTTCCATAGAGTCGTTTGTTAAGTGAATAATGATTGTATGATAAAGCTATAGCGAGAAAACGATGAAAATGATGTTAACGAAAAGAAGCGACCTGCCACTAAGGCAGACTCTACGGCAAGCCTACCGACCTGACTCGCTATCCCCCCCCTTCCACACTACTTATGAAATTGCTTTAACGTAAAGCAATTCTTCATGAACAAAAATTAAGAAAAAACTGACCCGTTAAGCGTTTTCTACCCATTGCAACGACCTTACTTCGAAATGTAAATTGTTCAGTTGTTGATTCCTTTATTCGGTGGGATGACATTACATTTTTGTCAGAATGGCATTTCAACTGGCTTCGGGTAGTTCAAGGTTTTATATTTGCCGCCGACCCAATTCAGGTCAACCTGAATTGCCTGAATGAATATCTGGATTTGTCGCACGAATCATACGACAACTTTCTAAGAGCTAATCCAGAATTGACAACATTAACTCGAGAGATGATCATTCATCATAGATTCAACAGGGGTTTGCTTATGCGTTTGTTCTCGTTCATGGTACTCCTTTCGGTTTTGACAATCGTCGGTTGCTCACAGCAGCAGGTTGTGCAGCGGTCGAAACCAGCACCGAAACCGATACTCATCGACGAATACGCTGTCCTCGACGACAAGACTAATGCCCCCTCTCTCGGCGATGAGCAAATTCGCAAGCACTTGGAGACGGCTCGTGCTCACTACTTAAAAGCGTTGAAGCTTGTTGAGAAGAACGACAATAAGAGTGCGGCAAAGCACTTCGAGGCTGCCGTATCGATCCTCAACGACCTCGTCACCCACCCTGACATCGACGCACTCCCTGAATATACAAGGCTCTCTCAGAGTGTCATTCGTGATTACGAGGATAAGATCACTTCAATTGACGACCTCGATTCAACGAGCAGCTTCTTCGTTTTGAGAGATAAGATGTTTCAGGAGATCGAACTTCTTCCTGTTGCGTGGCGTCCAGTTGCATCAATTGCAGAGCCTGGCATCGTTCGGGCTGACACACTTCAAATCGATCTGACTGAAAACGAAGCCGTTCAGCAAACACTTGAATTCTTCACCACCGGCAAAGGACGAAGCTACATGGCGAAGTGGCTTGCTCGGTCCGGTCGTTTCTTCCCACTCTACGATAAGATTCTTGCCGAGGAGGGTGCTCCACCAGAGTTGAAGTATCTCTCGATGATCGAATCAGGGTTGAACCCTACAGTCACTTCAAAGGCAAAGGCTGTCGGTCTCTGGCAGTTCATTTCAGCAACGGGTAAAGAGTATGGGATGAATCAGGATTGGTATCGCGACGAGCGGCGCGATCCTGAGAAAGCCACAAGAGCAGCAGCACGCTATTTGCTCGATCTCTATGAAGATATGGGTGACTGGCACTTAGCGTTAGCATCATATAACTGCGGGCCAGGACGTATGCGTCGTGCAATTCGCAAGTCAGACACAGCACACTACTGGATTGCACGAAACAATCTTCCTCGCGAAACCCAGAGATATGTCCCCCTCTACATCGCAGCAGCAAAAATTGCACGGGATCCTGAGCTTTACGGCTTCACCGACATTGTCTACGAGCAGCCAGATGCCTTCGACACGCTGACCCTACAGGGAGGCTATACTTTCGATGTTTTGGCTCAAGCGGCTGGATGTTCGGTTTCTGATCTTCGAAACCTCAACCCGGAACTTCTTCGGGATCAAATCCCACCAAGCGAATCTGACTATGTTCTCAGAGTTCCTTCCGGTCTCTCTGAACGCTTAGCTATTGCTCTCGATACACTCCCTGTTCCACAACAACCAGAAATGTCGTGGGTTCGGCACAAAGTTGAGCGCGGAGAAACAGTTACTCGGATTGCTTCACGGTATGGGGTCTCAGTATCTGAAGTGCTCGACGCAAACGGCATGACAGCGAAGAGTACCTTAATCAGAGGCAAAGTTCTTCGCATTCCAGTCCGTTCAAATAGTTCATCCTCCGATAACGTATCTGAAGAAGTTGCGGAAGTATCTACTGATACGAGGAGTAGCACCAGATCAAGCGAGCAACCGAGCACGACTGTTGCCCCACCACCTGCTACAACAGCTCCGGCACCGGCAAGTGCAAAAACTGAGTCGAAAAAAGAAGAGAGGATCCAGAATCCAACCACAACCACGGCTATTGCTTCTGCTCAGGAATTGAAGAATAAGAGAGCAGAGTTAATTGCTGAGATTCCAACCGCAGAGCGGAAGTCAGAGCAAAGCAACCTCGATGAATTTGCTTCAGCAGAGGTTGAACCTGTAACAGGTGGCTCAAAGTCAGCAACACCGAAGGCTGAGACAAAGCAGGTGTTAGCACACGTAGAAACCGAACCAACTCAACGCTCAGTTACTGAAAAGAAAGCTGAGAAGAAACCAACCTTTGTCACACACAAGGTAAGTCGCGGCGAGACGTTGAGTGGCATTGCTGACAAGTATGGCGTCTCTATCAACGACATTAAAGAGTGGAATGCACGGGGAATCACAGCATCCAACGATGTTCTTCTCGGGGCGAAGCTAAAGATATATTCCAAGGGATCAGCACCGAAAAAGAGTTCTACTTCTGTAGCAGCTTCAAAGAAGAAAGAGTCGAAGCGGATTGCGCAAGTTCGGAGCTATAAGGTTCGTCGAGGTGAAACACTGAACCAGATCGCCACGAAGTTCGGGGTTAGCGTTCGTTCCCTCCGCAACAACAATCCGAGACTGAACCCGAACAGAATTCGGGCTGGTGAAGTGATTCGGATTCGTTAGTAGAAGGATCAAGAATAACGAGTTTTTGTAAAAGAAGAGAGCCGCGCGGATAACTCCGCGCGGCTCTTTGTTTTATCACCAATCAAGTTGCTGAAGACGTATGGCTCTTTGTTGGCCTCTCCCCCAGCCCGATGCCGGGCGAGGGGAGAATATGTCTTCCGTACTTGAAAACGGTTTTACCGTTGGCAGGATATGCTCTTCCGACCAAACTTCGCTTCAACTACGCAGCCTCTTTCTGGATGCGCATTCCATAGAATGAACGCCAGACGAAGAAGACTGAGATCAAGAAGAAGATTGCAGCTAATCCGTGGACAAGTCCTGGATTATCTACACTCATACTAACTGCAAGCTCCACCGCCAACAGGCCAAAGAGCGTTGTGAACTTGATCACTGGGTTCATAGCAACCGATGACGTATCCTTGAATGGATCGCCAACAGTGTCGCCAACAACGGTTGCAGCGTGAAGGTCAGTCCCCTTCTCTTGCAAATCGACTTCAACAACTTTCTTCGCATTATCCCAAGCACCACCAGCATTCGCCATAAAGATGGCCTGATAGAGTCCGAAGAGTGCAATCGAGATCAGGTAGCCAATAAAGAAGAATGGCTCGTAGAAGGCAAAGGCAAGGGTTGAAAAGAAGACGGTCAAGAAGATGTTGAACATTCCTTTCTGTGCATACTGCGTGCAGATTGCCACCACCTTCTTTGAATCAGCTACCGATGCTTTGGTCACGCCGTCAAGTCTGATATTTTTCTTGATAAACTCAACAGCACGATAAGCACCGGTTGTCACGGCTTGGGTTGACGCCCCGGTAAACCAGTAGATCAACGCCCCTCCAGTAATCAGCCCCAACAGGAATGGTGGGTGAAGCATTGATAGATTCGACTGCCCTTGCGTTAGTCCGTTCGTCAGAGCCATGATAATTGAGAAGATCATGGTAGTTGCCCCCACCACAGCAGTGCCGATAAGCACAGGCTTTGCCGTAGCCTTGAAGGTGTTTCCAGCCCCGTCATTCTCCTCAAGAAAATGTTTGGCCTTCTCGAAGTTCACGTCGAAACCAAAATCTCTTTTGATCTCCTCTTTGATGCCCGGAAGGGTTTCGATTACCGAAAGTTCAAAGACTGACTGCGCATTGTCCGTTACCGGTCCATAGGAATCGACTGCAATAGTTACTGGCCCCATCCCAAGGAAGCCGAATGCAACCAGACCGAACGCGAAGACAGCTGGAGCAATCATCAATGACTCGAGGCCGGCAAGACTAAGGTAGTAGGCAATTCCCATCAGAATCACCATTGTGATCCCGAGCCAGTAAGCACTGAAATTACCGGCAACCAGACCAGAGAGAATATTCAACGAGGCTCCACCCTCTCTCGACGAAGTCACAACTTCTTCCACGTGCTTCGAGTGGGTTGAGGTAAAGACTTTGACAAGCTCAGGAATAATCGCCCCTGCCAACGTTCCGCAGGTAATA
>JBFWSB010000371.1:0-4436 GCA_050248595.1 Kapaibacterium sp. (SeqCode) | reverse complement strand
AAGGGAAGTGAGTGCCCACCTCCAGCCAGTCTCCATTCCATCTGCATCAGCCTCGCTCTTCTGTTGGGAGTGGGCAAGGTGAACGATATGCTGCATATCGTTCACCTTCCTGAACTCAATATCTACCAGAGTGCCGGGGGAGTGTGTAGGGTTTTCCCACGTAAAGCGAAGGTGAGCGTTTGGCCTGACAACTAAGAACTCTCCTCGGTCTCCATCGGAGTTGCGATAGGTTCCGCCGATGCGCGCCTCAATCTCTGTCTGCTCAGTGAACCAATGTGAGAGATGTTCTGCTTCAGTCCAAGCAGCAAAACCTTGTTCCACCGGAACGTCGATCACCTTCTGTACGTGTACTGTTTGCATAGTGCGTAGTTGATCCGAAGAGAAATTTCTTATGCCTTTTCTACCTGCTCAGCAACTTCTTCACAGCTTACCATCCAGTCGATTCCGAATTTGTCGGTTAGCATTCCGAATGTTCCTCCCCAGAATACTGGTTGGAACGGCATGGTGACTGTTCCACCTTCAGAAAGAGAGGTGAAGAGGTTGTCGGCACTGGCGAGGTCTCCTGTCCAAATGGAGATAGAGACAGAGTTCCCATTAATGATCTCAGGACTCTGTCCAGGAAGGGAATCGGATGCCATGAGACTGAGGTTTCCCGAGCGAAGGGATGCGTGCATGATTCTCTCTTTGTATTCTTCGGGTACTTCCGTTGGCATTCCTTCAAAGGTGTGGAACTCCAGTTCACCACCAATTGCGTTCTGGTAGAAGTTCATTGCCTCGCGACAGTTGCCGTTGAATCCGAGGTAGGGGCTGAGCGAAATAGTTGTTCCATTTTCCATGTTGATACTCTCCTCTCTGTTGTGTGAGTTATTAGTGAATAGAATTTGTAGTGACGTTCTCTTCTTTTGCTATGACTTTGATCTAATGGTTAGCTGGATCCACCAGTTGGAACCAATTCCCGTCCGGGTCGGTGAAGGTGAGGCATCGTTCCGATCCATCTGTTCCTTTGAACTCGACACCACGTTCCTGTAGTTCATCGCGAGTTCTCTCAAGGTTGTCAGTGTAGAGAACAATGCCGGAGGATGTCTCTTGATATGTATCGGGGAGATTGGAGGGAGTGCCGGGGCGGAGGAGTAGAGTGAGTGACCCCAGTTCCATCCAGACAAATTGTTCCTGCTGAATTTCCTGAACCTGAAACCCGAGTGACTTTTCATAGAATTCTCTCGACTTCAGTGGATTCTGTACAAACAGTTCAATGTGCCCAGATGTTAGTCTCATAATGTGTGTGCGAAATCGCTCTGCTATTTCTTCTGCTTAGAATTACTTCTCAGAATTATCTCGGTGAGGTGTGCTAATGCACACTGGTTGACAAACATACAAAAAGATCGTACCTTTGTCAACCCCTTTGCTATAATGATTTGCTTAACTGGTGGAACAATTCCGGAAAAGAGTATGATTGCCGAACGTTTAAAACAGATTCGACTTGCTCGCGGACTCTCGTTGGATGCGTTGGTGGAGGAGATGGGAGGAGTGGTAACGAAGCAGGCAATATCGAAGTATGAGACCGGCAAAGCCCAGCCGACTCCGACTGTTTTGCAGTCGTTGGCGAAGACGTTGGGTGTGAAGGCTGCCGAGTTGTTGCGGCCGCCGCAAGTTGCGGTGGACTTTATTGCCTACAGGAAAGGGGCGGGGTTGCGGAAGAAGGAGCAAGTGCAAGTGGAAAACCTTATTGAGCGCGTTCTCGAAGAGCGCGTTCGTTTGCAGGAGATGACAGGTGAGGTAGGAGTCTTTAACCTCCCTATCCAGAAGTTTGAAATCAAGTCGGTGGAAGATGCAGAGAAAGCGGCTGCCAAATTGCGTGAGCAGTGGAAGCTCGGCGATGCCCCAATTGCAAACGTTGTCGCAATGTTGGAGGACCACTTGATTCACGTAGTTGAAATTGATGCCGACGAAAAATTCGACGGCATCTCTGCAATAACTAACGACCAACATGGAAAGCCGCGAGGTGCAGCAGTCGTCTCGCGTCGAGGATTGCCGGGTGAACGGCAGCGTATGAATCTGGCTCACGAGCTTGGACACATTGTGATGGATGTCCCAGAGGATGTCGATGAGGAGAAGGCTGCCTTCCGTTTTGCCGGAGCTTTTCTTGCCCCCGCCGACGCACTTCAACGTGAGGTTGGCTTGCGCCGTGGTTTTGTGCAGGGGGAAGAACTGGTGATGTTAAAACTCAAGTATGGCATCAGTGTTCAGGCGCTCCTCTATCGACTTCAGGCACTCGGCATTATTGGCCCATCCCACTATCGGCAGTGGTGCATTGCAATTAATAAGCAAGGCTACCGGAAGCAGGAGCCATACGAACTGGAAGCCGAAAAACCACAGTGGTTGCGCCGGACTGTGCTGCGTGCACTCTCCGAAGGACTAATGAATCGTGAGGATGCTGAGAGGGTGCTGGGAGATGAATTGAGTGAAGACGCTCTTTCTCCCCGCATCCTCGAACGAAAGGAGTTGACAAAAATGGGAGTTGAAGAGCGGAGAAAAATTCTTGCACGACAAGTTACTGACTTTGCTGAGTCCACTCCTTCAAAGAGCATTCCCTCAAGCTCGAAAAATGGGAGTCGGAAGAGATGAGTCGGATAGATCCGGTTCCGCCTAAATATGGTGAGGTTTGGCTTGTAGAATCGAGAGATGAGGAGAGTGCTCCTGATCTTTGGCCAGCAGTGGTAATCAGCAGTGATGCGATGGAGCAGATGCCCCTGCGTCTGGTTGCCAAGATCAAAAATTTTCAGAAGGGGAGTGGACTCTGGTGCGTGGAAGTGCCACAAGAAAAAAGTTCTGGACTCGACCAGCCAGCAGTTGTGGATGCAATGCAGATTTGCTCTATCGAGACTGGACGCTGCCGCAAACGCTTGGGGCGTCTTCCGGCTGACTGTATGGTAGAAGTTGCCGCCGCTGTTGCAATTCTGGTAGAGCATGAGTGGTAGGGATAAGCTGTTGATGATATGCTAAAGAAGACCACCCCAAAATGTTAGACACCCCTGCTCTTATACGTATCGTGCATTCTTGAGTATCTCTACAAATTCGGACGCAGTCTGAAGACCTGTGCCTACCATCACCCTCAACTCATATACTCATACACTCCCACACTCTCTCACTCATTCCGCTTTAGCGAACTCATACACTCTACGACGCATTTCTCCCTTTTTCATCCCCCCGTTCCGCTGTACCTTTGCGGCGAGTTGCAGCTGACACAACACATATCGAAGGCAGTTTGGTCTACCGCCGACAAGGTGCTCTACCTTTCGCTCGGCTTAGTCTTTATCCTACCACAGAAGATTATCGGGGCTGCACCGTGGGGTTTCTTCGCAACATCACAAGCGATTCTGACCATTCTCTTCATGCTTGCCGATGGTTTCGCTTTGCAGATCATGGTCAACTTCGGTGTAGTAGAAAAGCAGCGAAAGCAGGCAACCTCGTCAGCGATGATTCTCTACACTCTCTTCATCGGATTTTCCACACTCCTTATATGGTTGGGGCGTTCCGAGATTGCCTTGCTCTCGAACAAACCGGAACTTGAGCCAGTTCTCTCTCTCTTCCCCTTAGTTGCCCTCTCTTTCTGGCTCAGAAACTTCACACTGAAAGTTGCTCAACTCCACATCGATACACGTGGTACGTTTATCATCGATTCTGCCTGGGTGGGAGCCACGATTCTCCTTCTAATACATGGTCAGCAGACCGGATGGTTAGTGAATGAGATCGACATGATGTATGTGACGGCAGCTTCAGCCGGTATTTCGTCGTTAGTTGGGGTTGCCCTCTACAGTCGGCGCATACGTTTTGCTTTCACGTTTGATATGGGACTCT
This sequence comes from Kapaibacterium sp. (SeqCode), assembly GCA_050248595.1. Classification (GTDB taxonomy): domain Bacteria; phylum Bacteroidota; class Ignavibacteria; order OLB7; family OLB7; genus JAGWAZ01. Next base: position 578 of record JBFWSB010000371.1, on the reverse strand, counting down.
TTCGACAGATGATTCGATTCGGTTTCGCGCAGTTTGGCTCGGCTGCCACCATGGGGTTTTTAGCGCAGGGAGATGTGATCCTTCTAAATTTCTTTGGAGTCAATGCAGCAGTAATTGGTAACTACGATGTGGCGAAAAAATTCTTCCGAGGATTTGAGGGAATTCGAGATGCTGGTGCTCTCTTCGTCTACCCTGCTGTTGCCAGATTGAGTGCGCAGCATCGTACATCGGAACTGAGAGTGTTGATGGAAAAGATGATTGCCTTTATGGCAATCATTCTCTTCCCAGTTGTTCTCATGGTTTGGATACTTCCAATCGAAGAACTCTTCGGTTACGTTTTCAAGGGGAAGTATGAAATGGCTCCACACTTGGTTCGCATTCTCAGTCTTGCTGCCCTCGCCATCCCCTTTAGTATGAACAGCTATGTCCTACTCGGTATGAGTCAAGTCCGGCGACTTTTCACTGCAACGTTCACAACCGTTCTCGTCTTCGTTGGTGTCTCAGCTCTACTGGTTCCACTTCTGGGAGCCGAAGGGCAGGCCTGGGCTGTTGTTGCCAGTTTCTGGACGCTCGGTACA
>JBFWSB010000370.1:0-4440 GCA_050248595.1 Kapaibacterium sp. (SeqCode) | reverse complement strand
AATCTCTTGGCGGACTTCTATCGGGATCCGCTTCCCATGTTTTCGACTTCCTTCTGCTTTCATCGTTCCCTCCCTGTGTGTAAAGTACCACATCCTTCACGTGTCTTGGTTTCGGGGTACACTCCAAGACCTCTACCTACACACACACACATTCCAGCAAGAAAGCAGCTCACTTCTCTTTTGTTTCTGCGCTTTGTGTTTAACCTTCCTCTTTTCGTGTTAATTCATCCTTTTTATCTATCGGATATTTGTTTCATCAACCATTAAAAATGAGGATGAGATGAAACACAAAATTTTAGTTACTGGCGCAAGTGGTGCATTTGGTAGTCTGGCCTGTCTTAAGCTAACAGAGAATGGACACCATGTTGTAGGTACAGTGCGCTCAATTCAAGGACGGAACTCGGAGATAGCCAACACATTACGATCGAATGGTGTTGAATTAGTTGAGATGGATGTAACCAGTGAAGAGAGTGTGAATGCAGGAGTAAGAACTGCCATAGAAATTATGGCCGGCATTGATACTCTTTTCAATAATGCTGGAATTGGTGCAAATGGAATCCTTGAAGCGTTCACTGCAAAAGATATTCAGAAGGTTTTTGATGTCAACGTGTTTGGCGTTCAACGACTCTTACGAGCCATTTTGCCACATTTCAGAGATCAAGCTAAGGGAACCATTATCCATACTTCGAGCTGTATAGGTAGAATTACAACCCCATTTCTTGCTGCTTACTCTGCTTCGAAATATGCCTTAGAGTCTTTAGCAGAAGGATATAGAGCAGAGCTTTTTGGTTTTGGCATTGAATCGTGTATAGTTGAACCAGGTGGGATGCCGACGGCTTTTATGGGAGGAATGCTCAAACCGAGTGATTCTGAAAGGACACAACAATATGGAGAGATGGCAAACCTTCCTGAAGCCTCATTGAATGGTTATGTCGAATATATTGAGTCTAATCCAGAACAACGACCCGAAAAAGTAGCAGATGCAGTTGCTGCTTTGGTAGATATGCCATATGGTGCAAAACCTTTTAGAACGGTTGTCGATTTTTCAGGATTGAAAGAGCCAATCGAAGACTACAACAAGCTATTGGAACAGACAACAAGAAAAGTTTATACCGCTAATGGGGTAGATTATTTATTAAATCTTAATAGTTAGCAAGATGGATAAGACAGTATTGATTACAGGAGCAAGTAGTGGGATTGGAAAATCCACAGCACTTTATTTTCAGGAGAAGGGATGGAACGTAGTTGCGACTATGCGCTCTCCTGAAAAAGAAACTGAGTTGAAAGAGTTAGAGAAATTGGACGTTCTTGATTTAGATTCAATAAACCGAGCTATTCAAAATAGCATTCAAAAGTTTGGTAGAATTGATGTCTTGGTCAACAATGCTGGATATGGAGCGTATGGGCCATTAGAGTCATTTCCAAGAGAGAACATTATCAGGCAGTTCAATACCAACGTAATTGGATTGATGGATGTTACCAGAGCCATCATTCCCCACTTTAGAGAGAATCGGAACGGAGTTATTGTCAACATCTCCTCTATAGGTGGGAAAATGACATTCGCTTTAGGCTCATTGTATCATGGAACAAAGTTTGCAGTTGAAGGCATTTCAGAGTCACTTCATTATGAGATGAGTCAAATTGGCGTAAAAGTCAAAATCGTTGAGCCGGGAATGACTGCAACAGATTTTGGAGGACGTTCTTTTGATTTTCATGCAGGTGAGATTGTAGAATATCAACCAGTCATTGAGGCTCTAATGAATCAATGGCAGAATCATAGCGGTGTCCCTTCACCGGCGGCCTTAGTTGCTGAAGTTATTTACAATGCCGCAACCGATGGGACGAATCAGTTAAGATACAGAGCAGGTGATGATGCGAACATTCTACTTGATAGCAGAATAAAAATGACAGACGATGAGTTCTTTTCCATGATGAAAAATCAAATGGGAATGTAAATAGACCTCACTTCGACAGCCTCTCTGCAAGCTCACACGCATTCTCCACACAGTCGGGAACTGAGACTCCCCCACGATAGCTGCCGAGCAGGTGAAGTCCGGGAAGAGTTCTCTCCCCCTCTTCAAGTCCTGCCAGAATGTTGTCATACCCAACTGTATACTGCGGAATTGCGGTCGGCCACTTGGTCACCTCCCACTTCTCTGGCTCGCGACTAATTGAGAGGATGCTCGAGGCTTCCTCCTGAGCTAACGATGCCAGCTCTTCGGCACTCCGCTCAGCAAGATCGGGTCGCCGCATCCCCCCAACAAAGAGGGTCAGAAGCACTTTCCCCTCGGGAACTCGCGACGGGAAGATGGTGGATGAGAAGATAATTCCGAGAACAGCCCGCTCTTCTACTCCGGGAACAAGTAAGCCGAACCCATCGAGTGGATGAGCGATAGCAGAGCGATCGTAGAGAAGGTAGACAAGTGAAACCGGGGCATACGAAATCTGACGCAATGTTTCGGAAAGCGTCGCGCTTACTGGTTCAAGCAGGTTGGCAGCTACTGGGGCGTTCACAGCAAGCAGGACGTTCTCAGCCCGCACAACTTCGATTCCTCCATCCCGCACAGCAACAACACGCCAACCTTCTTCGGTTCGCTCAAGTGGTTTCACGTCTGCACCGCAGATGATCTTCTCCCCCCACTTCCTCTCAACCGCATCGGGAATCGATTGAAGTCCACCTCGAAACGAGAAGGTGCTCCGCTTCTTTCGCGGCTCACCATTCCGCTTCCTCTCCTTTCCTCTTCGCATCATCCCCTTAAGGATACTCCCATCTGAACGTTCCAGCTCTGCTAAGAGAGGGAACGTGTGGCGCAACGAGAGTTTTTGTGGGTCACCTGCATAGATTCCAGAGACCAATGGGTCGACAGCGTAGGTTAACGGTTCACGACCAAAATGACGCTCAACAAATGAGGCAATGCTCTCATCACGATCACCCTGAACGATCGGTTTGCTAAACCACTCCCGCATAAGTCGGAGCTTTCCTTTAACGGAGATGAGAGGTGTTTCGATAAAGCTGCGAGGGTTGGAAGGAACAGCAATTAACGTTCCCTCTTTGAGAACAAATCGGTGGTGGGCTGCTGAGTCGGTGGCAATAATCTGATCGGACAGCCCTAACTCTTCAATGATGCTTTGCAAATGCTCGTTTCCGGTCTGAAGCGTGTTTGGACCTCGCTCGATCAACCCGTCAGCAAATCTGTCGGTACGAATAACTCCCCCTATATGATCCCCCTGTTCCAGAAGAAGAACATCTGCCCCTTTCGACGCAAGCCTGTGAAGGAGAGTAGCTCCACTTATCCCCCCACCGACAACTACATATTGAACGTGTCTCATAGAATTATTCGCTTGGTGTATCTTGGAAGATACTTTGGAAATTTCAGATTGGGGATTTCGGATTGAGGATTTCGGATTGAGGATTTCGGATTGGGGATTTCGACAGATGGATCTTCTATGCTAATTGATTTCAGATATTCGGAAGTGAATTGTTCAAGGAGTGGTTCGAATTCATTCCGAAATCAGCAATCGCAAATCCGAAATTGAATAAATGCTGCCTGCAACACCATCAAACTTCTACCGACGCATTCTCACCCGGTATTTCCGCAGGAGAGGGAAGAAGATGTTGTCTGGAGTGCTGGTACATGGTCTGGCACACCTTGCCGACTGGAACCGCGAACGTTCTCCTGAAACTCCCTTGATTCTCGTGGCAAACCATTCTTCGTGGTGGGATGCTGTGATGCCGATTCTCATCTCACTCGACAGACTCAATCACGACGCGTTCGGAGTAATGGAAGAACGGCAACTACAACGGTATGGCTTCTTCCGAAAGCTCGGCATGTTCTCAATTGACCGGGATAACGGGCGTTCTGCTTATCGCTCACTTGAGTATGCCGCCGATCTGCTGCGCGACACTGGGCGCGTTCTCTGGTTCTTTCCACAGGGAATGATTCTGCCGAACGATCAACGCCCGATTCAATCGTTTTCTGGCACTGCACACATCGTACAGATGATTGGCCGTTGTGACGTTGCTCCAGTTGCTTTCCGCTACGAACTACTCCACCACGAACGTCCTACTGCCTTCGCGAAAATATCCCCCCCGATCAGCTTTAACGGAGAAGAGAGGTTGAGCAAAGCTGACTTAAATAATCAGATCACGCAGATGTTAACCGAAACTGTAAATCAGCTTCGCGACGAAGTTGTGGCAGAAGAACTTGATGGATATGAAATGGTCTTGGAAGGGAAGAAATCTATAGATGAGAGATGGGATGAGGTGCGGAGCAATTCAAAAGGCAAAATTAAAAGTTAAAAAAAGGAAGATGAGACTAGGGACTATAACGTGGTATTTGAAAAGGATGTGATCGCGAACTATAAGGCGACAAGACTGGGAAGTCGAGAAGGCTCCTCCTAATTATAGAGGCAACAGGTGAAGAACGATATGCAGGCTGA
>JBFWSB010000369.1:0-4442 GCA_050248595.1 Kapaibacterium sp. (SeqCode) | reverse complement strand
AGCACCATCGCAGAGTACCCACCCTCTACTGCGGCCTCGACCCCTCTACGATAATCGGCAAGTGCTTCACGAAGTTGATCTTTGTCGATATTCCGCCAAGCACTAATCTGATAGAGGAGAGCTTCCTGCAATTTGTCTTGTGCTATTCGTGCCCACCACATCCCTTCTTCGATAAGTCGAGCATGTTCGGTGTCGTCTTGAGCATAAGCCGGACAGTAGGTGATGATTGCGGCGAGAAAGGCTGCTTCGTCCCGAAGTCGTTTCGGAAGTGAGGTCTGTGGTGGGGGGGAGGAAAGGTCTACTACAACATATTCTGCGGCCAAGCGATCACGCAGTTCATCCATCAGTCCGGTCATGATCTTCCGCATCTCCGCCATTCCAGTCCGTCCGTAGAGAGGAACCTTGTGCAGCAATGCTTTGCCGACTTGGTGCGAGACTATCGCACCACTGCTGGAGATCATCAGCTCGCGCAGGATATCCAGTGTCAGACCGAATTCAGTTTGTTTCGTGATTGCCATGAGATCTGGATAGCAGGGTCAGGAGACCCGTTTCCCGGAAGTTGCCGATGCACGATTCCCGACCTCCTTCTCACAACTCTTATCCTCTCTACAGGCTTTCGGTTCTGAAGGCCAATTACTACGTGCAGTTTCCGTTCGATGATACTCCATCCATATTGAATGAAGATTGGAAAGATACGAAAGAGAGGAGGTCTGCCACCCTTATCATTCTGAAGTCATGTGAAGCCCGGCGATGTAGAGCAGTAGAGTTATCCTCCACAAAGCTTGCGAGACTCTTCACTCCGCTTCGCTACGTTCTGAGTGACAGCCTGCGTATGAGATTCCCAACCCCTGTCATCCTGAGGTCTTCCGAAGGATCTCGCAGGTTATGTAGAGCTAATGAGTTATCCTCTACAAAGCTTGCGAGACTCTTCACTCCGCTTCGCTACGTTCAGAGTGACAGCCTGCGTATGAGATTCCCAACCCCTGTCATCCTGAGGTTTTCCGAAGGATCTCGCAGGTTATGTAGAGCTAATGAGTTATCCTCCACAAAGCTTGCGAAACTCTTCACTCCGTTCCTTCGGAATACCATACCGGTTGGAGTCGCTTCAGGGAGAGGAGAGTTTTGACCTGTCGGGAGAAGAATCAGAGTGATTGTTGGGGTCGTATATTGTTTGAATAATTGGCTGGTCGAGGCTCCTCTACAGAACTTTTAGTGAATTTGTTTACAAACACTACTGGTATTTATGACAATGCGTCCATCAAGATTTCTTCTCCTGTTTGCTCTGCTGGGATTTTTTCCGGCAATGCTTGTAGCACAGAACCGCGACTTCCAGACCGAGCGACTTATCCTCGACGACAATGGTGCGGACGGAACCAAAAATGTGATCACGATCCGGACACCGAACCCTCTATCTAACAACCTTCTCCTCACGATTCCCGATCCCGGTTTAACAAGTGCGGAGTTTGTCTTGGTGCCCCCCGGAACAGGTGGTGTCTGGCAACTGAAGGGGAACAGCGGGACAACACCAGGTGTGAACTACATCGGTACATCAAATCCACGCTCTTTGCACCTCTACGTAAATGGGGGACTCAGCAACAGTCTCATCCTGAACACAAATGGAAGTTTGCAGCTTGGAACTCAAGGACTTGCGAGGGGGAACCAGTCGGTTGACTTCCAGTACAACTTTGCTTTTCCCGGAGTGGGAGCGGGGGGGAGCAATTCAATGATCGGTAGCGGGGTGATGAACACCATTACAGCCGATGTCTCCCGAAGCTCCATCGTAACCGGGTTCTTCAACAGAATTTCAAGCTCGAACGATGCGTTGATCGGTAGTGGGTTAACCAACAGCATCCTTGAGTCGAGCAATGTCTTCCTGGGGAGTGGGTTAACCAACAGCATCAGCAAGGTCAGTGCAAGTGGAATTGTAGCTGGCGTAAACAACCGCGTTGACAGTGGCTCATCGCTCAGCATAGTGGGGGCTGGTACGGGCAACGTTCTCTTCGATTCCCCAGTTTCGGGAATTGTTGCCGGAACATCGAACAGTCTCTCATCCTCTACAGGCAGCACAGTAAGTGGAGGTACTGCAAACGAGATTGCCAATGCTACAAACGGCTTCATTGGAGGGGGAACGGGAAACCAAGTACAAGGACAAAACAATGGGGTCCTTGGGGGAAGCTCAAATTGGGTTGGTGGAACTAACTCAACGGTTCTCGGTGGGGGATCGTTGTTACTGGCTGGCTCGAACACTATTGCCTTCAACGGAGGGGGTCCCTTCCTACAAGTGCTGCTTTCGAACAGTGCTGTGTTTGCGAACGCCGACCTTTACCTGGCGAACAATTCAGGAACTCCATCACGACTTCTGTTGTACGAGGCAAGTGGTGGTGGCTTCTTCCCTCCCTTCTTCCCAACTCCACCCCCCAACTACACAGCCTTTGTCGCCGGTAATCAGGCGAGTGATATCACCTACGTTCTCCCGACGGCACCACCTGTTGCCGGACAAGTCCTTTCCGCTTCAGCAGTTGCCGGATCCACGATAACCCTTGCCTGGGCAAACGACGCAACGGTGGCCGGGAGGGAGCAGGATGACCTTCCAACAGCCATAGCAACGCCAAACAATCTGGAAGAGAGAGTTGCAACGCTGACGCAGATAGTAGCCGAGCTACAAGCAGAGGTGCGCAGGTTGCGGGGGGAGTTAGGTGGAGGTGAGGGTTTGGATGGGGAGCGGGATGGGAATGGAGAATTAGGAGTGAAGAATTAGGAATTACGAATTAGGAATTACGAATTAGGGATGAAGTTGGGAGGGTTGTGGAGGGGCAGTTGTATGCGTTGGCTTTGGGAGTGAAGAGCGAGAAAGTAGGAATGAAAAATTAGGAATTAGGAATGGCCGGAGCGGAGACCTCTTAGACAGGGAGTGTGGAGAATTTACTCCCTCATTCCTAATTCCCCATTGAACATTGTATCTTCCCCAGTGGCATTTTATCGTATGAATCACGAACAGATCGGCATCATCCAGAGCGAGGCCGGACTTGTGGCCGACGTCCGCAGCATGATCGAGCAGACCCGTGAGGGGGTCGCTCGCGCTGTCAACGCTGGCATGACTTTGCTCTATTGGCGGATTGGTAAACGCATTCAGACTGAGGTTCTGCGGAATGAGAGGGGGGAATATGGGAAGGGGATTGTGCATTCACTGATTGCACGATTGAGCTTGGCTCACTTTCAAAGAATCATCGCGCTAAAAGACGAACTCACTGTGGTGATCTGTGGTGAATTCGTGCAAGTGCGCAGAGGAGGGAAGCTATGAGAATCTTCATCAGCAGCGTGCAAAAAGAGTTCGCGCGGGAACGTAAGGCTCTGGCCGAATACCTTTCCAACGACCCGCTGCTGCGACGCTTCTTCGATTCCTTTCTCTTCGAGCGGGATGTTCCCGCCTCCGACCGCCGACCCGATGCCGTCTATCTCGACGAAGTTGGCAACTGCGATCTCTATCTCGGCCTGTTCGGTGAGGAATATGGCTGGGAAAATCAGGACGGCCTTTCGCCAACTCATCTCGAATTCAATGAAGCCACCCGCTTGGGCAAGACCCGGTTGATCTTTGTTAAAGGCGCTGGCGACGAGACCAGGCATCCGAAGATGCGAGCACTTATCCGGGAAGTTGGGAGTCAGCTTGTGCGCCGACGCTTTCAAAAGTCTGCCGATCTTCTCCCCGACGTCTACGCCAGCCTGGTCAGCTTTCTTGAGGAGACCGGTAAGTTGAACCGTGCCCCGTGGGATGCCCGCGCTCCACGCAATGTGAGGCTTGACGACATTGATCCGGAAAACGTTGCTCGCTTCGTCCGCCGTGCGCGCAAGGGGCGCAACTTCCCGTTGCCGGTCGAGGCAGATCCCGGGGAAGTTCTAACCCACCTGAACCTTCTTGACAACGGCCAGCCCACCAACGCCGCCATCCTTCTCTTCGGCAAGCGTCCTCAGCAGTACTGCCTGCCGTCCGAAGTGAAGTGTGCCCACTTTCACGGCACAGAAGTAGCCAAGCCAATCCCGTCCTACCAGGTGTACAAGGGGACGGCCTTCGAATTGATCGATCAGGCTATCGACTTCGTTATGTCCAAGATCAACGTCAGCGTCGGCACCCGCGAGAAGAGTGCGCAGGCTCCGGTGGAATATGAAATCCCGCGTGATGTTGTTGCCGAGGCTATCGTCAATGCCGTTGCCCACCGTGACTACAACAGTAACGGCAGCGTCCAGGTGATGCTCTTCACCGACCGGCTCGAGGTCTGGAACCCCGGCACACTCCCCAAGGCACTTACCTTGCAAGATTTACGCCGCCCCCACAGCTCCATCCCGGGCAATCCCCTTCTGGCTGAACCTCTCTACCTCACCAAATACATCGAGCGGATGGGAACCGGCACTCGCGACATGATTCGCAAATGCGTCGCTGAGATCGG
>JBFWSB010000368.1:0-4448 GCA_050248595.1 Kapaibacterium sp. (SeqCode) | reverse complement strand
TGGGATTATCACAACGATTGCTCTCTGGGATGGTTCGGAACTACGCCACTACGTACATGGCGAGAACCTGCGTGACTTCCAAGATGACATCTTTGACTACTCTCTGCTGATTACCTGGAACGGATCATCATTCGACTTACCTTTCATTGAGCATTGGTTTCAGATTCACCTTACCCACGCCCACATCGATTTGCGCCATATCATGGCTTCGCTTGGCTATCGTGGTGGGCTGAAAGTTGTTGAGCGTGAGTTTGAGATTGATCGTGGCGTTCTTGATGGTGTAGATGGATACGCTGCCATTTTGCTCTGGAAAGATTATATGCGGAATGGAGATTCCAAGTCGCTTGAGACCCTCCTTGCCTACAATTCTTACGATGTCGTCAACTTAGAACGATTAATGGTGGAGTCGTACAACAAGAAGATTGAGGAGACACCATTTGCCTTCGTGAACGAGTTGGTACTTCCATCTCTTCCAGATGATTTTGGAGTAAAACCACACGAGGAATCACTCGAAACCGTGCGCCAAACACTCTCGGCAAGGGAAGATTATTTGCGCGATTTAGCCCGCCATCTGCTTGGTCGGTAGTGAAGTAGAACGTATCGTTACGGCACTTGTAGGGAACTGGCGACGAACTACACCGATTCAATCCCTTGTTCGCCCATTCTTTCTTCATATTTTCACGCTGTTCTCTCCTTATAGTGGGACCTGAAGCTGGTTGAGCCAGAACCAAATGGAGGAGAGAATCGTGCTTGAACTACAAATCAATTCAGGAGAAACGATACTATGACATGGGTCATAACCAGACTCTGTTCAGACTGTAAAGATACTGCCTGCGTAGAGGTATGTCCGGTCGATTGTATTTACGGGTTGAAGGTGGAGAACCAATCATACCGAAACCAGTTATTTATCGATCCAGATGAGTGCATCGACTGTGGTGCGTGCGAGCCGGAGTGCCCGTGGGGAGCCATCTTCGAAGATGCTGCTGTGCCGCAGGTGTTCGGTGAGGATACCGAGTTGAACGCACAGGTGTTCCAAGAACATTCACGTGGTGACTTTACGATAACACCCGACAAGCTCCGTGATGATCCGACGCCAGAAGAGGTGATCGAGAACGAGCAGAAGTGGGGATACGAGCGTTAGAGTGAGCGGGGCGGTCTCAAATGTATTACGAAGTACATTCTGATGTGAAAGGATAAGGATGGAGAACCGCCATGAAGGATAAGACAGAAGGATCGGCAGAAATGCAGGCTGAACCCTCGGAAGTCAGTGCTATCATTCACTTGCGATGTCCAGAGTGCAAGAAGGGGATTGTCTATGCACATGGCTCGCAGATGAATCGGCTCTGCCCAAATTGCGGGATCAAGTTTGAAAGGGAGCCAGGATACTTCTCAGGTGCAATCTGGATTGCTGTCTTGTTGGCAACTCCAGTTGCCCTCTTCATGATGTTCTCCCTTCTCTGGTTCTTCCGTGACCTTCACCCAGCGATAGCTGGAATTGTCGCTTCACTCAGTTTTATTCCTCTGGTTCCACTTACTATTCGTCTGTCGCGATCCATTTGGATGTATCTCGACCATCAGATGAATCCTGAAACTACGTACCGCAATCCGCCAGACGATCCCAATAATTTTCACGTACCGGTTCCTCCCGAAAATCCGGGGATGGGAGCTTCGATTCCGGTTGTTCCTGCTTACCCGGATAAGACCGCGGAGGCTAATTTTGCCTCTGGACAAATCAAACAGGAGATGATGGAAGTCTGATTCAGACTCCACAACCTTTACCGAGAGAAAATCTTATGTCAGAAGCAACTACTGCTACAATGCACCCTTCATCACAGTCGGCTTTCGACATCGTGATGAAGAACTTCGATTACGCCGCACAATATGTTGAAATTGACCCCGGCTATGCCGAGCTTATTAAGTCGATTGACCGCGAGGTTCGCGTCGAGATTCCAACGCGAATGGATAATGGTGAGTTAAAAGTCTTTATCGGCTACCGTGTGCAACACAACAATGCGCGGGGGGCATATAAAGGGGGAATCCGATACCATCAGGATGTGAACCTTGATGAAGTTCGTGCACTTGCAGCACTAATGACGTTGAAAACAGCCGTTGTCGGTATACCGTATGGTGGTGGAAAGGGGGGCGTTACTGTCGATCCTCGAACACTCTCCGCGACTGAGTTGGAGCGTATGACCCGAATGTTCATCGACAAGATCGACCCGATTATCGGGCCACAGGAAGATATTCCTGCTCCAGACGTGAATACGAACGCTCAAGTAATGGCATGGATGATGGATGAGTACAGCCGTCGCCACGGCCATACTCCCGGAATCGTTACTGGCAAACCGATTGAGTTGGGTGGATCGCAAGGGCGAGCCGAAGCAACTGGACGGGGGGCTGTGATTATTCTCCGCGAAGCAGCCAAGACTTATGGTATCGACCTTCACAACTCGACTGTAGCTATCCAAGGGTTCGGAAATGTTGGTTCCTATGCTGCTTGGACCCTCAACGAGATGGGAGTGAAAATTGTCGGCATCAGCGATGTTAGTGGTGCGATTGTGAACCGTGATGGCGTAGATATTCCCGCAGCAATCAACCATTTGAAAAACCACCCAACACTTGAAGGTTTTGAGGGTGGGGAGCGAATTACAAACGAGGAGTTGCTTGAGCTGGAGTGCGATATTCTGATTCCAGCAGCGTTAGGTCGGGTGATAACGATTGAGAATGCAGGTAGGATCAAGGCACGCATGATCGTTGAAGGTGCAAATGAACCTATCACTGGGAAAGCCGATGTCGTTCTCAACGATAATGGTGTGATCGTTCTCCCAGATATTTTGGCAAATGCCGGTGGTGTTACTGTCTCCTACTTCGAGTGGGTGCAGAACCTACAACAGTTTCACTGGGAGCTTGAAGAGGTTCGTGAAAAGCTCGAAAAAATTCTTATCAACAGCTTCCAGCATATCTATGAGATTGCAGAAAAGCATAAGATTTCATTGAGACTTGCAGCATACGTTCTTGCAATCGAACGGCTTGAGAAGGCAACACGTCTGCGAGGTGTGTAGTTACCATGAATGTAATTGTCGATCTCTGCGTTGTGCCAGTCGGTGTCGGCATCTCCGTCTCTCCCTATGTTGCTGCATGTCAGCGAGTGCTTGAGGAGGCAAAGCTTGAGCACGTGTTACATGCCTATGGGACGAATATCGAAGGTGAGTGGGATGCCGTCTTCGCTGCGGTGAAACGATGCCACGAGGTTGTTCACCAAATGGGAGCACCACGCGTGAGTACCTCAATTCGGGTTGGAACTCGCGTGGATCGCGAGCAGACAATGCAGGAGAAGATCGATAGTGTGGAACAAAAACTGAAAGAGCTATAATTCGTGATACAGAGACAAAATCAGGATAACGTTGGCAGGGGACGAGAGCATCGTTCCCTGCGCTTTACAATACCCATTCTCTTCCCAATCCTTACTATCTGGTTGATTGGCTGCTCTTCTTCTTCACAGAGTGACGATGAAGGACGCTACCCACTCTGGAAGATCGAGGGGAAGCAAAACACGGTCTGGATTCTCGGTTCGGTTCACTTGTTACCTGAACGTGCTCATCCTCTTCCAAAAGCGTTTGAAGAGGCCTACGCAAAGGCTGACCGTGTGGTGTTTGAAGTAGACCTCGACACGAAGAACATGGAGGGGGCGATGATGGGGATGATGTCCGAAGCCATGCTTCCGATGGGAGAAACTTTAGAAGATGTTTTGAAGCCTGAGACTTGGGAGTTGCTTGAGCCACGGCTTGATGCCTTAGCTGAGAGTATGGGGGAGGCTATCTCTGAACAGATGGGGAGCAATCTACCGATTAATGGTGGGATGCTGAAGACGATGCTTACTCAAATGGAGCCGTGGTTTGTCGGAGTCATGTTGCAGCAGACTGAAGCTGACATGAAAGAATATAAGGCGGAGTTGGGGGTTGACCTCTACTATGCAAACAAGGCTAAGGAAGATGGGAAAGAGACCTCTGGATTAGAGACAATCGAGGAACAAATGGGGTTCTTGAAAGAGATGGCTGGCGAAGACACAGATCTCTTTATCAGAACAATGCTTGAGCAGGTGGCCCCCGAGGCCGACATGTTCGACAACCTGGTTGATGCCTGGCTGAAAGGAGACCTTAAGGGCTTAGAGCATCAACTAAATGATTCGATGAAGGAGACCCCGGGAATGCGCGATCTGCTTCTAACTCAGCGGAACAAAAAGTGGGTTCCGCAAATCGAAGATTATCTCAACGATGAAGAAGATTATCTCGTAATCGTTGGCGCAGGACATCTGGTTGGAGATGATAGCGTTATCGATCTTCTGAGAAAGCGCGGGGTTAAAGTGAAGAGGATATAAATGGTTGATTCCGCAGAGACTAACGCTAAGGCCAACACTATTATTCTCGCCATAGAAACCTCCTGTGACG
>JBFWSB010000367.1:0-4486 GCA_050248595.1 Kapaibacterium sp. (SeqCode) | reverse complement strand
TTCTTCCTCAGTTTCAGGGGCTATCGGGAGTGCCCGCACTGGTCTGTTCTCGTCATCGATGCCAACAAACGTTAAGTAGGCAGTGTTGGCGTGGAAGCGTGTTCCGTTACGTGGGTTCTCCACTTCAACCCGAACCCCCACTTCCATCGACGTATTGAAAGCCCGGTTGACCGATGCCTTCAAGATGACGATAGAGCCGAGTTTGATCGGAGCGTGGAAGCTCATGTTGTCGACAGCTGCGGTAACGCAGACACGTCCGGCGTGGCGCATGGCTGCCAACGCAGCCGCAATATCAATCCAGTGCATCAACCGTCCACCCAGAAGATTCCCAAGTTGGTTGGTATCGTTTGGCAGAACCAACTCAGTCATTTCCAACTGCGATTCCTTCACGGCCTTTCGCTCTCGTGGCACTACCTGCTCTTCGCTCTCTGTATTCATCTATTAACTTCCTGTTCCTTTTACTTCAGTTGAGACAAGTCCTTCCTGCGCTCTTCTGCTCCCTTCGACAGCCTGTTGATAGTAGATCGTCTCGGGATACCGTTCAATCACTCTTTGAAAGTAGAGGTCTGCCGCCTTGTATTCGCCACGACTCAGATACTGCTGCGCAACAGAATAATCTCTGCGAGCAAGTCTTGTGCGAAGATCAACAATTCGTTCTTGAACAGTCTGAGCAAGTGGATCGTTCGGAAAGAACTGCAAAAATGCTCGATACTGTCTGATTGCTGTCTCCGTCTGGTTCTGGTCCCGTTCATATTGGGGCGAGACCTCGTAGTAGCATTCACCAGTCATGAAAAGTGCCTGCTTGTAGAGAGGACTTCCCGGAAAGTCGTTCATCACCCGGCTGTAGTGAAAGGCAGCCACCCGATACTCTTTTGTCAAGTAGTAAGTCTCAGCAAGGTGAAACTGTGCGTCGTCGGCATACTCGCTTGCCGGGTCTTGCAGGAGGATCACCTCGAACATCTCTTGAGCTTTCTGGTAATCCTCGTTGTCGAGAGCTTCTTTCCCTCTCTTAAATCGTTCTTCGGTTGTCAGATCTTTCGTTGAAGAACCTGACCCTCCGCACCCCACAACGAGAGTGAGGGAGAGGATCGTAGCGACCAATATCGGCTTCAGCATAGAATGCAAATCAGTGTCAGACGTGGCGTATCGTACGCCGTTGATGAATGTACGAGCGGGGCGGAAACAAATCAAGGGCATTTATTGACTCCTTGTGGTGAAGAGCAGAATGACCATTACAACAGATGTACCGACGATGATCGCCGGTTCTGCAACGCTCTTCCAGAAGCTCGATCGATTTATCCGTATCGTGGTTCCGGTGGTGAAATTGTATCCGGGGGACTCTATCTCGGAAATACTTACAGCTTCAATCGTATCGTTCAGCATGTAGTCAACCCGTTCGGTCGTGCGGGATGGGCTGCCACCTCTCCCCCCACCATCATCGGCAACTGGAATCGAGGCACTGACGCTCAGCCGAACCTCGCGCCGATAAAAATCCTCATCGTCAAGTTCGATGTAGCGTACGCCGATGTCGGTAATCGCAATCAGCAGTTCATTGGTGTAGGGTGCTTTACACGGAACCAAACTTACCCCGCGAGCCGTGGCAAGGTCAATTGCTCCTTGATCCACAATCCAGTCGGCAGGGTGGGAGACTACCCGGACGCAGAACTCGTCGGAGGTAATCGTGCGAGCAAAGAGAGTATCGGCAACCACCATCGCACAGCGTTGGAACTGCTCTATATTCGTTGTCTGCCGAGCAGTAGCCACCCCTAACGTTGAGAGAAACAGCAAAAAAAGAACCGACCGGCGAAGACTGCCGGTCAGGAACCTGAGAGATTGATATATTCGGGATGTTGTGTTCATAGATACGAGTTCGTCCACTGCTGAACAGCTTGCAAAGCTACGACCAAAAGGGGAGACGGAAAACTGTGATACATCCTTTTATTAAAAATCTGGTTGTTTGAGGGGAGAACTTGACGTAACTTTGTGGCTCTTTAAAACAAACCACGGAAAAACTATGCCTCAGCATAAGTCAGCAGTGAAGCGCGTAAAGCAGACGGCAAAGCGCCAGGCTTACAACCGCTTCCAGAAAATCAAGATGCGCCGTGCCATCAAGGCCGTGCAGCAAGCCGGAGACAAAGAGGAAGCCGTAGCCAAGAGCCGCGAAGCACAGCAGATTCTGGACCGTCTTGCCACCAAAGGAATCATTCACAAGAACTTTGCCGCCAACCGGAAGAGTCAGTTCGCCCGGTTAGTCGCAAACTTCGACAACGCATAACATCTCCGCCACCAGCGGAAGTACGCACCCGTAGCTCAACTGGATAGAGCATCTGACTACGGATCAGAAGGTTAGGGGTTCGAATCCTCTCGGGTGTACTGAAATCCTCGATTCTTTAAGGGAATCGGGGATTTTTTTTGTTTTATCCGTATGATGTAGTCCTGCCGTATAGCTCCAAATCAAATATTAATAACTTTTGGTTTTGTAAAAGACTCTTTGCAACTTTGATCACATTATCAAGAACTTCTTGGACTAATCAGACAGCTATCGCTCACATCACGATCCTATCATTCACATGGCAGCAAATTATATGCAGTGGCTTGGAGTTGCCCAACTCTTCCTCCTTTACTCTCTTCTTCCTTCTCAAGTCTATTCTCAACAACTCTTAGAAGAAAAGTGGCAGTTCATTCAGAATATTGAATACATATTTGGGCCGAGGACGGTGCGGTTGAACGATGGAAGTATGGTGCTTGGTACGTCCTACCTGGTTGATAGCTCAATCTACGTGGCTTATAAGGGTGATACCGTATTGTGGTATCAGCGGTTTGATGAATATGATCCAATTATTCAGGGTGTGAGACCTGATGGACGGATTGAGTGGACTTATAGGGAAGATACTGTCAACAGTGAATTACTCATTTCCCTGACATCGTCACCGAGCAACAGCATTTACTTTGTAGCGGAAGCTCATGAATCAAAAATCTATACCTCTTTACCACCACCAAAATCCCGAAAACTTATAGGGAACAATGATCTTCTCGTCGTCAAGTTGGGGGCTGATCATAGAAAAGTATGGGAAAAAGTATATGGAGGAGAAGCTCGAGAACGAATCAGCAGTATTGAATTGAACGATAAAAATGAGCTGTTCATTGCGGGAGGAACAGAATCTGTGACAGGAGCGATGACCCATAATAATGGGTACGTCGATATGTGGGCACTAAAGCTTGACAGTGCAGCGGAGATACTTTGGAGTACAACTATCGGTGGTGGAATGTGGGATTTAGCTCTTGGAACATTGCCTTTGCCTGATGGAGGATGCGTGGTGTTTGGGGAGTCCTTGTCTAACGATGGAGATTTTCCTGAGAATGTGGCTGGCATGGATGCTTGGGTAATCAGACTCTCTAACAAAGGGGAAGTGCTATGGAAACAACGGTTTGGTGGAAATGGATACGATGCCTTTAAGGATGCAGTTCTCTACAATGGAAAAATCCTTCTAACTGGCAAGTGCAACTCCACGGACGTTCACCAAACGAATCCTACGTGGCGAGATCAGTACGATTTTTGGTTAGTTGCTCTCGATATCGATGGCCAAGTTTTGACAAATAGATTTTATGGAGGATGGGGACAAGAAGAGTCCGTGAAAATTGGTACGAGTAATGGACGGATTGCACTTGCTGGAACTACGAGAACGCACTTTCAAGACCCAGATCATGGAGATGTATATGTCCCGAAGCAAAAGCTTTATGAAAAGCAGAATGATACTGATTGGTGGATCATTGAATTGGATTCTACATACAACGTTTTAGGGAGTGTCGTATACGGAGGAAGGGAGAATGAGAGTGTGAATGATATGTTTATGTGGAGTAATGAAGTGACTGTTGCAGGAGAAACCATGTCGAGAGATGGAGATGTCGTCGGTTCAACCGCTGGCCCAGGTGGAGTAAGAGTAAGTTCATGGTATGTGACATTTACGTTACCACATACCCCAGCATCTCTGTCATCTAACAATGAAATAGAAAATGCTGTTGTTGTTCGATATACACCCGGCAGTAAGTCGATAGATATTCAAAGCTCTACTTACGATATACAACCAACGGAGTTGACTTTAGTGAACTTGAGAGGAGAGTTGCTTCCGTTTCACGCTGAGCAGGTTTCACGTCAGCAGGTTGCACTAACAGTGGAACGCCCAAATGTGGGACCTGTTTTTCTCGTTTGGAAGGGGAAGTCTACAACCGAGAAGGTTTTCAAAGTCTTGATTTTTTAAGGAGGTGTCACTGAACGTAGGGGAACTAAGAGAGGGTTGCCTTCACTGATTCCTATTGCGGAATCATTCGATAGTTTCGGAACTTCACTCCCTCTCTCGTATATTCACTTCACATTGAAGTGATGGCTGTTTTCTTCTCGGTAACTGTAGCCCAAACCTATCGTCTGCCCGTATGAGCGATCTTACAACGTTCAATCCTATTCTCAACAGTCCTTATGAGGAACCAA
>JBFWSB010000366.1:0-4491 GCA_050248595.1 Kapaibacterium sp. (SeqCode) | reverse complement strand
TGAGTGACAGTATTCCTGTCACCATTAGAAGAGAAATTCTATATGGTTGTCTTCTCTTCACTACTTCATTTTCTTGCTTCAAGAAAAACTGACCGAAAAATTTCGCACTCCCACACCCATTCACCCTCACCCACTTCCACTCTACACACTCTCAACTCTAAGAACTCTATCAACTCTACTTCGCTGGCGTTCGCACTTCGATCACCACCGTCCGGTTATATGCTCGCCCTTCCGGTGTATCGAACGGATAGCGTTCGCTTTCGCCACTGCCGAGGTCGTTGATAACAATCTCCACTCTCTCCGGAGCAACCGTGCGGAAAATTTTAGCCGAGGCTTCAGCCCGCTGCCGCGCAAGCTCGCTATTCCGCCGGGCATCTCCAAGCGAGTCGGTATATCCTGTAAACCGCACAGTCGCCCCCGGTTGCACTCGGCCTGCAATTGCCTTAATCAAGGCTTGATCGAAAGAGCTGACTTCTGGACTGTCGTAGTCGAATAAGAGGAGAGAATAACTTTCGATTACTGTGTCTTGCTGACGATTCTCCAGCCGCTCTTGAACTGTATTTGTCCTGACTTCAATCGGGATTGATGGCGTGCTGTAACGTTGCCCGATGCTGTCACCCACAGTTAGGCGATAGCTGAGTTCAATCGGCAACGACGGGAGCGCACCAGAATCACTTGTCCAGTTCCACTGGATCGAGTCAGGCAACCACCCAGTTCCACTAAATCTTTTCCATATACCCCCCTCGTGTTCCACGTCGAGTTGCCAATCCACAACTCCACGTTCAGCAATTGCTTTCGGGTAGAAGGTGACACTGGGTGGAGAGGCAATACGCTGAACGTAGTTCCGCAGAACTGGAATTAAGATGTATGGATTGTTCACTTCAATGCGGGCGTGCGAATTCTCTCGCAATCCTTCTTCAGTCCTCTCAGGCACAGGTCGTGGAGGTAGATTTTCCTCTCGCACTGTTATTCTCTCGGGAAAGATTTCCCACGTCTCAACCAGATAATCCTTGATGACATTCGCACGCTCAGTCGACAAGCCTTCCCTCGTCTCCCTTGTGTTATGATATCCGGTAATCGTCACTTGCGCATCGGGATAGCGTGAGAGGCGGAGGCCAATCACGTTCAATAAATCGCGGTAGACTTCCAACGTTGGTCCGTTCAACTGCGTAATGGAGAAGGCAGGGGTCTCTGAAATGTCGAGGAGGTGATACCGTTCTGGAATCTCCGATGAATTCTCCTCGAAGAATACACGGTTCAGAAGTGGAAGAGCTTCGGTAGAATCGTACTCAGTTATCTCTACTTCCACAATGCGTGGATCGGTGAGAATATCTGGAATCAGAACAGGCAACCGTTCCGGTATCGTGTCGTCTGGTTGGATTGGGTCAACCTTAGGATGATCTCCCGGAATTCCAAACCGAACAGAGCCTCCGAGAGATAGCCGCAATGTTCGCCAACTCCCCTCTGTTGTCCAGTCGATAATTGGAACAGTGAGGCGAAGTTCTGGGGAGAGATAGGAGCCTTGCCCTATCGGCAGATCGTACTGCACCCCTGCGGTTGCCAACGGCACTATCGAGCGATATGAGAAAAGGGTTCCAGTCCGAAGCTCCAATTCACGTTTGTTGTTTGCGAGAAGGAGCGTTCCCGGAGATACTGCAACCTCGCGGTGGATCTCTTCTGAGAAGAGTCGGAACCATGAGCCGAGACCGAGAGAAGCCCGGAGACGATGTGAGACCGGAACAATTCCGGAGAAAATCAGCTCGATGCCAGTACTCTTGAAGTCGACAATTTGATCGACTCTCCCATCCAGTACTTCCAAATCTTCGCCATCTCCTCGAATCGGGAATGGCTCCCCTCGATGGGTCATCTCTCCTGAAGCTCGCGCAAAGCCGACTCGCCCTTCAAGCGTGAGCCAGCGAAGGAGTGCGATGTCGAGCAATCCTCCAACTCCCCAGCCACTCCCCTTCCCCTCAAGAAGTTCGCCACAGAAGGGACTGTAGCCCGGAATCACCAGATCGGGATTCTCACCCCGAGAGTCAAGGTTAAAGAAGATTCCGAAGCGATATTTGGTACTGTCATCCGAAGGGAGGGTTTGGGCAGAAAGAAGGCCGGTCATGCTGAGGAGCATGACCGGCAGAAGTAGTATTCGATATCGTTGTTGTTTCCTCGCCATCTGCCGACGTTCAAATGTTATTCGGACAAGATACGACGGAGGGATACAGTATCACTCGCTATCTTATTTGCTCTTCGTTGTGTTTCTTATGACAGTATCTGTTTTCTCCATTGTAACCCTATCCTTAATTTCACTAAAATCGATGTTAGGATTAGCATTGTCTGTATTAGGGACATCACTCTTCTCACCCGAAGTAGAAGAGTTTTTTGATGTAGTTGCTGGAACTGAACTTGCAACATCACTCTGAGCCTTCACATCAGTCGTAGCCGTTTCAAACGAGGTGCTTTGATCCGTGGCAGGAAGGGTGTTATCGGTTTCTTCCGATGTCACCACATTTGGCGTCTCATTCGTTGTCTGCTCAGTAGTCACCGGGTCATCATCACCACTCAACGCAATCCCGAGGCCGATGGCAGCTCCGCCGATTATCACGGTGCTGAGGCCGATCACAACTTTGGCTGTAAACCAAGAGGCGATCCCTCCACCGAGCGTTGATGCAACCCCAGTCAGTGCTGCGCCAAGTGTTGCCTCGCGCAGTCCGAACGGAGGAACCAATTCTTCCGACTCTTCCCGTAACTTCGCCTCAATCAATCCCTGCTGCTCGAAGAGAGTGCGGGTCTCGGGAGAGGTTGCAATCAGACTCTCAAGTTGAGCCTGCTCAGCCCCCGTCAACGTCCCCTCGTAGTGTCCAATAATCAAATCCTGTGTCGTCATTCCGATACCTAATTTATATCGTCGAATTTTGTTTGCTGTAGTGTTCGGCAAAGAATGGCGTTAGCAAGTCGTGAAGTCGAAGCTTTGCCCTGTGAATGCGCACCTTAACGGTCGCCAATTTTGCCCCAGTAATTTCCGCAATCTCTTGATAGCTAAACCCACTGTATACCCGGAGGATGAGAGCTTCTTTCATTTCATCGGGAAGTTTATCTATTGCTTCCTTCAGGAGTTCACTCGTCTCATCGTACAGTTCCAGATCGGGTGCAGTCAACATTCCGCCGACGTCGTCGAGCGAGGTGTGGGTCACATTATCTCGCAGCGCGTTCAGGCACTGATTTCTGGCTATTGCAAAGAGCCACCCACTAAAATTCCCCCCCCGGAAATGGTCACGCTTTCGGGATACTCGTATGAAAATCTCTTGGAAAAGATCCTCTGCAAGAACCCTATCGTTGAGCATCTTCACACAATACCCGTAAAGGCGACGGTTATATCTGTCGTACAGCTCCACAAAGGCTTTTTCATCCCCTTCTTGGAACCGTCCCATCAGATCCTCATCGGTCCATTGAGCTGTGTCATAGCTATTCGACATTGCGGTCAGGAACACTGAATTCAAGTAATTGTTTCACACACTGCGGAAACTCACAAGCCGAAACGGTTTCCGCAAGCCGGGTGGGGACGGGCGAAAATAGGGGGAATTGTTTTGAAGATAAATGATAGAAGTAGATATACCATCCCGGCGGTTGTGTAAACGGCTCGAAGCCGTTGGGAGACTACCTCGATTACTTAACACCCCGATGAATCGGGGTGTTAATGGTAGAAACTATTTTTACAGAACTGAGCTACCTCACTCCATCCCCAACGGCGTTCTCAACCCATCGATACTCTCTACGTTCTTCTCCTTCCGCGCTGCCTCAAGTTTTTCTTCGCCAGCCGATTCAGCCCACTTCCTGAATGTTTCACGCTCTCCCTTGAACTCCATCAACGGAACGGCATATCCGCACGAGGTCTGCACCCGATGGATCTCCGCGATGATAATCTGCCGCGTTCCCGGAATCGAGGGGAAGAGTGGTAGAAGCTCAGCCCACTCCTCGCTTCCCGGAAGCACAGTTCTCCCCTCTCCGTAGAGTCGAAGAATTTGAGCCTGCCCCGAGAAGGAACAGAAGGTGAACGTGATCCTCCCATTTTCGGCAAGGTGCGCCGAAGTTTCATTTCCACTTCCAGTCAGATCCAAGTAGGCAACCAGCTTGGAAGAGAGCACCCGCAACGTATCGTACCCTTTCGGGGAGAGGTTAATGTGTCCGGCAGCATCGAGCGGAGCGGTTGCCACAAAGAAGAGTGGCTGCTTCTGGATGAACTCCTGGTGCGCCAACTCCATCTCTTCAAAAACTTTCGCCATCGGCTATCCCTCTCGTGACCCGTTGAAAATTATCCTGTTGCTAAATGGGTCTATCACCTCCATGATCTTCGCCCCCCAAAAGGCATCCTCGAGACCAGGTCGATTGTAGCGGTAGTTCTTTTTACTGACTTCTGCGTGAAGGCTCTCGACGTCGTCAACCTCGACAAAGATTTTAGTGCCGGGCGTTCCGTCGCCAGAGTGTTCACTCAGG
>JBFWSB010000365.1:0-4514 GCA_050248595.1 Kapaibacterium sp. (SeqCode) | reverse complement strand
GTAAACGTTACCGTTGTGTTATCCTCGAGGGAAGCAACAGCCACAAAAGAGCCTTGAGCGAAGCTGATGCTGTTTACGGTGATATAATCTTTGCCGAGTAGTTGATCGGGAATCGCTCCGAATGCTTCTGACGAGGTTCCTCGATCGAGCATTACGGCAACAGTTACCGGATTGTCAGCAGTCAGCTTAAGAGTTCTTTTGAACTTGCCCTCAAGGTAAGGGAGAGGAATATCAGCCGTATCGATAATCCGCTCAGCGTAGCCGTTTGCTCCGAGAGCAAATGTTTGAGTTCCACCGGTAGCATTGTAGAAGAGGTCGATCGTTGTTCCGGGAATGCCGGTAACTAACAAGCGCACTCGCTCGGCCTCTCCACCATCCGAAGGGGAGAGGTAGGGAACCACGAGCGTAAACGAGGTTCCCTCACCAGCAATCTGTGCCTCGGCAGATACCATAGCCCAAAGGCCAAGCAGCAGCGCCAACGCAGGAAGCTGACGTATGATTATGATTGTACGCTGGTAGAAATTTCTCATCGTTCTCCCACAATAACACTTCAAAGAGAGTTTTGATAGCGAGAAGAGTCTATTTCTTTGTTCTACTATAAAAAAGGGCATCCGCGTTTACGGATACCCTTTTTGAGAGAAGTGATTGTGAAGCAAAGCTTTCTACAAAATCACCCAACTTTCACTACACGGTTTTTCAACGTGCCGAGCCGATCAATCTCCAGCTCTACCTCGTCGCCGTCGCCGAGCCATTGGTTTGTGATACCGGAACCGTTCAGCTCTAAGAAACACCCAGTCCCAACAGTACCGGAGCCGATAACATCCCCTGCTCGGAGTGTTGCGCCGTAGGATGCACGCTCGATAATCTGCGCAAATGTCCAGGTCATATCTTTCAGGTTGCCCCGCGAGACCTCGACACCATTCACTCGACCGATCATCGTTAAGTCATACCGCTCCCCATTCTCGCCAGCTAACCGCTTGTCTACCAATTCATCCCGCGTGGCAAGCCAAGGGCCGAAGGTGTTGGCGAAATCTTTCCCCTTTGCTGGGCCGAGACTCAGCTTCATCTCCTCCATCTGCATCGCACGAGCCGACCAATCGTTGAAAACCATGTAGCCGAAGATATAGTCGTCGGCCTCTGATGCCTTGATATTTCGTCCGGTCTTGCCGATAACAACCGCAGCCTCCAGTTCAAAGTCGAGCCGTTCTAAGTGACGCTCCATCACCTCCACATCGCCGGGACCAGAGACTGAAGAAGGGTTGGTAAAGTAGAAGACAGGGAACTGATCGAACTCTGGAATCATCTCAACTCCCCTATTTCTGCGGGCAGCTTCAACGTGTTGGCGGAAGGCATATCCATCTCGCATAGAAGGTGGCTTAGGTACTGGAGCCAAAAGGTGAACATCAGTTATTGGGACAGTCTGAACATCGCTTCTGTGGTGGTCTGCCCAGGCGGCAACATCCAGAGCAAAGTTTTGAGCAGCTTCTCCCCCCTCCAACAGACCACGCATTGTTGAAAGTGAGCTGAGTGGAACGTTGTTGCTGATAGCGGCTACAGCCAAATATCGTGGAGCCGTTTCCATAAGATTAACAACGAGAGTATCGTCGAGGAGAAGTCCGAGTTTCCCTTCCGCCCCTTCTTGGTATTGCTCTGAATTATCGAGATAGCTGACAAGTTTCATGGTATTTCTCTCTCTACCTGTTGGTTGATTGTTCCGGGCAGGGTGTGAGGGGCAAAAGTAGCAATTTCGTGAGGACTGCTCAGAAGAGCGAAGAGATGTTACGGTTTCGCCGTGATATTCTTCCAATAGCGTCGCCCGGTCATCATTCCACCAAACCCCATCAAGAGGAGGGCGAGGAAGAGAAAGATGAGGAAGACAGGGGATCCGACGCGCGGGAATGCTGGAATTAACCAGGCAGAGACAAACGCCCAGAGCAGTCCCATTAGAATGCCGATACTCCCCCCTATCCAGCTCAATCTCTTCTTGAGGAGTTCGGAGGCCTGGGCGCGATCAAGGTTTTGGAATTTGTTCTGCATAGATAATAGATGTTGTTCTGTCCGGGAAAATACAAATCTCAGAAGCACGCAAAGCCGCTAAGACGCAAAGGTTCTTGTTATCTCCACTCTCCACTCGCTATTCTCAACTCTATTCAGCTCTCACACACGAATGTCAGCCAACACGGGTTTTACAGAATCAGGAGCACGCAAAACCGCTAAGACGCAAAGGTTCTTGTTGATCTCCACTCTCCACTCTCAACTCGCTACTCTTAACTCTATTCGACTCTCACACGTAAAACAAAACGAACACTAAATACCGAGCAACACGTAGTGGGAAGGCAATCAAGAGAAGGTAGTGGAAGGGGATGCGAAAGATTCCGGCTGCGTATGTGAGGGGATCGCCGAGGAAAGGAGTCCACGAGAGGAAGAGACACCAGACTCCGTAACGGTGAACCCAGTCGAGAGCTTTCGTTCCCCACTTCCCCTTCGACAACCGGGTTTGTACCTTCTCGCTGAAGAGATAGCCAACGAGATAGTTCAAACCAACGCCAATGCAGTTCCCGGCTGAAGCCCAAGCGAGAGCTTCCCACGCATCCATCCCAAGCGACATGGCTCCGAGCAGAGCCGCCTCAGAACTAATTGGAAGCAAGGTTGCAGCAATCAGGCAGAAGAGAAAGAGTCCCGGTCCACCGTTAAGTGCGAGGAATGAAGCAATGTCGTTCAAATGCAGAAAGATGCCCTCGCTCTCGGTAGAGGACAAGAGATCACGACAGGTTTTCTGTAAGAGCATGTCTTAAAAGTCCTGTTCGTGCTGGATGAGGATTTGGTAAAGCGAAGAACACCTCTGTCATCCGGAGGGCCGCCGAAGGGTCTTGACTTGTATACCATCCCGCAATCCTCTACAACACTTGCCAGACGCTTCACTCCGTTCTGAGTGACAATTTGGGGCTGCGGCTACTGCTTTCAACTGACAGAAGCAGAAGCAGAAGCAAAAAAAATTGCTCCCTATCACTCTACAAACTCTCAACTCTATGAACTCTACAAACTCACCCCCTCTTACCTTCTCCTCTTCCCATGCGACGTTCGTGGCGTGTGTTGAGCCGCAACAGCTTCTTCTCGAATCAATTCTCCCGTCAATCTGATCAATTCATCTTGTGATGAGAATGGAAGTTCACCCGGTTCAGGCTGGATACGTTGGTAGGAACCATCTGACATCATCAGACGTGCTTTGCGAGTATCCTTGAAGTAGACTTCGAAAATTTTGTTGAGAAGCTGCTTGTTTGCCGGCTCCTCGACCGGGAACATTGTCTCAACTCTTCGATTCAGGTTGCGGGGCATCCAGTCGGCAGAGCTGAGGTAGTACTCTTCCTCACCACCATTCCAGAAGTAGATGATCCGTGTGTGCTCCAGAAAACGGCCAACGATGGAAACAACCCTGATGTTTTCGCTAATTCCCTGAAGCCCTGGTCGCAGACAGCAGATGCCACGAATTAGCAGGTCAATCTGCACTCCTTTCTGTGAGGCGACGTAGAGTTCGCGAATAATTTCGGAATCGACAAGTGAGTTCATCTTCGCGATGATCCGCCCCGGATTCTCCTCCGTATGCTTCTCCACCTCGCGGCGAATCAACTCCACAGTTCTTGCCCGAAGTGACATCGGAGCCATCACCAACTTGCGCCAGTGAACCCGGGCACTATATCCAGTCAGGTAGTTGAAGAGGTTGATGGCATCAAACCCGATGTCAGGATCCGCAGTAAACATCCCAATGTCGGTGTAGAGTCGGGCGGTCACAGGATTGTAGTTGCCAGTACTCAAGTGGAGGTAGATGCGTGGCAAGCCGGTGTCATCCTTCCTGACAACCATTGCGATTTTACAGTGGGTCTTTAATCCGACAAGACCGTAGACAACATGTACTCCAGCCTGTTCTAAACGTTTTGCCCACTCAATGTTTTTCTCTTCATCGAATCGCGCTTTCAGCTCGACGAGTGCAGTTACTTGCTTTCCATTTTCGGCAGCTTTGATAAGTGCGTCAACAATTGGCGAGTCTGAACCAGTTCTGTAGAGTGTCTGTTTGATTGCCAGCACCTTCGGGTCGTTCGCTGCCCCCTTAATAAAATCGACGACAGCAGAGAATGAATCAAACGGGTGGTGAAGCAGGATATTCCCCGAACGAATTACAGAAAAGATGCTCTTCTCCTCATCCTGAAAACTTCTCAACGTCCGACTGGTGAAGGGGGGATCTTTCAACTCCCGCGAGTCGATGCGGTGGAGCGTCATAAAGTCGGCAACGTTCCCCGGACCTCTTGTTTCGTATACGTCAGGAGCCTCTAAGTCGAGCGATTCTCTCAGCAAGTTCCGGATCTGTTCGGACATCTTCTCATCAACTTCTAACCGCACAGCTTTCCCCCACTTACGACGGCGGATTTGTTCTTCCATCACCTTCAGCAGATCGTCCGCCTCCTCCTCTGCAATTTCGATGTCGGCATCTCGCGTTACGCGAAAGGTGTTGCTGGAGA
>JBFWSB010000364.1:0-4523 GCA_050248595.1 Kapaibacterium sp. (SeqCode) | reverse complement strand
TCGCAGGCCTGTAGAGAGTGTGCTGGTGAGTTACAGGGAGCCGCATTCTTCACAGGCGAGATTCTTCAGCAGACTTCAGGATGACAGAGGGGGATAGTGAGTGCAAACACTCCAGTAAGTACAGACTCCCAGTGTGTACAGAGACTCCCGCTTGTCACTCAGAACGAAGTGAAGAGTCTCGCAGGCTTGTAGAGAGTGTGCTGGTGAGTTACAGGGAGCCGCATTCTTCACAGGCGAGATTCTTCAGCAGACTTCAGGATGACAGAGGGGGATAGTGAGTGCAAACACTCCAGTGAATACAGACACCCCAACTTGTCACTCAGAGCGAAGCGAAGTGAAGAGTCTCGCAGGCCTGTAGAGAATGATGGTGAGCTACAGAAAGGAGTATCCTTCTTTTTGAATTTTGCCTTTTGAATTCCCCTCAAAACCCCATTACCGGTTTCAAGTATTCCCAGCCTTCGCCACGGATATCTTCCCACGAAACGCCATCTTCGTCGCTGCCCGGCATGATGAATGATGCATCGGCGTAGCTGTATTCGAAGTCGATATAGGCGAGTGCGTCGATGAGGCTGCCGAAGCCACTCTTGGTGAAGTAGTCATCTTCTTCGATTTCGTCGATCTTCTCGAAGAAGGGAGCCTGCTCATCAATGTTTTCGAGGAGGAAGAGGAGAGTGATAACAACGTAACTCTTGTCGCTACTCAGGCGGTGCATCTCGTCTATCTCATCCCCAAGTTCTTCCTCTTCGGTCGACATCATCGCGCTGATGCTCGTCACCCAGTCGTTGAACTCCGCGTCAGCTTCTCCTTTCTTGGTGATGTAGTCCCAAAATCCATACTCTAAAAAAGGAAGGTCTTCCCGAAGGATTGCGGCAATCCGTTTATAGTAGGAACGCTTCTCTTCGGGTGTCTCAAGCGAACCTCCACTTTCGATAACGTGGTGGAGTCTGTTCCGAAGAATATTCTCTCCATAGATGTTAATCACAAACTGCACGCCGAAGAAGACCGAGTCTCCCTGACGTTCGAAGATTGAGCCGACTTTCGAAAAGAAACCACGACGATTGTACATAGGAATGGGAATAGGAATTCAAAAGTAAAAATTCAAAACTGGAGAACGTTCTATACGTGGGGGGCATAGAATGAGATGAGAATTCAAAATTCAAAAGTAAAAACTCAAAACCTGAATAGAAGAGAATCAGACAGAAGAGGCAGAGGGGGAAGGACGTAGGAAACGTTCCCTTCCCCCTTTTTGAATTTTGCCTTTTGAATTTTTAATCTCCCCCTTCTTATCCTGACGATCCTCGTCCGCCGCTACGTCCGAATGAACCAGAACGACCTGAACTGCTGCGTGCTCGTGCAGATGAGGCACTTGTGTAAGATGTCCTCCCATTCACCGTTCGGGTCGACACACGTCCAAACCCTGCCGGTTTTGCCTTCCCAACGCCTGCCTTTCCTCCTTGCGTAGAAGATGAGAACATCGTTGGCCTTCTGGTTGGCGTATAGTTTGGCTTCCCAACTCTTGAGGGAGCACTCATCGAAGAGTAGTTATACGACCGAACTGGAAGGAACATCGGGTAGTATGAGTAGAAGAAGGGACTGTAGTACGGATGCCCTCCATAGTAGTATGTTCGATTAGTCGTGCTTGCTTCCACAGCACCATGTTCGGCAATTGCATCCGCGCTTGGTGGCTGGAAGTCCGTCAGCGGCATCATAGTTACGTCGATACCTGCCTCGCGGTAACTGACAAAATCTTCATTCAGGTCATCGAGTTCCTGCGTTCTTGTATTGTCTGGCGCGGCGTAGATGATGCCGGTCACTTTCTCTGATTTCAGATTATCGGCAGTAGGCATCGTGGCGATGTAGCGATTGTCGAACTCCTCCCCAGCATCTTTGTAGGCAGCTAAACGATTGCTGTCCATCACAAAGAGTGTTGGCGCATTGGCTGCGCGCTTTGCCTTGTTCTCCTCAACTTCCTGTGCGTAGTAGAGCATTGCCCCCAAGGTCTCCTGCGATGGCACAACGCCGTTCGGGTGGGGCCAGTTATCGAACGTTGTCACAACGTCAGCGTAGTCGGAGAGGGCAGCGGCGTAGGCTACTGCTTCGGGTCCAGGTAGATCTACAATCAGCGCAGTTGTCTCCGGGTTTTTGCTCTGCTGCAACAACTCCTTCATGCCGAGTCCACGTGCGTATGCCTCGTCCATCGTAGGGGAGTGGACAGGCTGAATGGAGCTTTTCAACGTTGGCTGATTCAGCGAGTTGATAAGTTCCGATGAGACAAATTTTTGGTTTGCTGTATCGGTTGGTCCCCAAGCAGTGCGAAGCTTCTCTGGATCGGTATAGGCTTTCCACCCATCGGCAGACTCCTTACTATCGATCAGCGAAGCGTTGCGCAGAGTTAGAGATTTTGTGTCTGCACCGACATTCCATCCCGATTCTTTCTGAATGTCGATAGCATCTTTTGCATTTGCAGCCAGCTCTTCGTCGTCGAACTCATCTTCGCCGCACCCTATCATCACACCGGCTGAAGTGAGGAGTGCAGCTCCGGCTCCGATTACTGCCAAGCGTTTGCCAGCTTGGCGGCGGGTTAGTGATTCTTCCCACCAGTTTCCCCCCTGTTCTTCCTGTCGTTCAAGTTCCTTGTCCATGCTTCTATCAATAATGTGGTAGTGGTACTTCTTGTCGTTCTTGGCACTCGATTCCTGCATCCGTTGCTTCAAGGCGAAAGCAGTTTGGTACAAACAAGAGAGGCAAAGATCAACTTTCAACAAACGTCGGCGCGGTTACTGCCCGATAGTCGGTCGAGGCAGATGAGAACCTTGTAAAGATACCGCCTGCTTTGCCGCCAATCAAGAAAACTCCATAATTCGGGATCATTTCATTTGCATCTGCTGCCGCCTCGAAGAACTCCTGCACAATCCACCGTTCTGGAATTGCGTCGGTGACGATTTTCTCCCAATGATCCTGTTCAGAGAGTTTCCCGATCATCACTTCGTCCCCCTCGCAACCGAAATCACTCTTCAGCACCCAACGCTCCTTTTCTGCGAGAAGCTTGTCACAGTCAACATCGCAAAGACGAAATGTGGGGGGGATGTACGCTCGAATTGCCTCGCGAGATTCACTGCTGAATCGCTCAATCTCCTTGTGAAAGAAAGCCATTGCGAGTTTGTTCTGAGCAAGAATTGCCCCAAACGGGTTCACAACTGCAACGCGGCCATCCACGTCGGCTCCTAAAATTGCTTGCAGAGGTTCGTCTAACGGATCGGGGTCGAGATATTCTTCGTCGTGGAAGAGGACTGGCTCACGTTCACCCCACCAATCAGTTTTGTAGTGGCGGAGAACGATGTGGAGGCGTTCCCCGAACATCTTCAGGTTCCCATCATCTCCACGCTTCAGGTTATAGGGAGAACCGAGAACAACATTCCAGTTCTTCTCTTGAAACCACCTTCGGTAGAGTTCAATCATCGAGAGATCTTCGGGAATATCTGTCGGGTAAACGATGCCGAGCGTAGGACGAGCCACAACGTTCTCGCCAAACGTTGCTCGATACGAAGCCTCTACCATCCCGATAAACTGGTCGCGGAAGTTTGCATTTGGGTTGATGAGATTCGGGTGGAAGGGGTGGCGAAGTTGGTTCAGGATTACCGTCTCTGGTTCACCACTTGGCGTGTCGGCGTTCAGTTCGCAGATGCGGATGCTTCCATCCTTCAGAACAAACGCATCGGCGCGGGCGATTCCGTGCCAAGCACCACCGGCGGCGACCCACATTGCTCGCTGCCAGGGGGTGAGGTAGAACGATTGATCGAGCAGATTCGGGTCGTCGTAGAGCATACCTATCATCTCAGCGTAAGCCCTACCAATCGATTCGACTGCGTGAGTGAATGCCTCGTATTCTTTTCGAGTGAGAACAACTGGTTCAAGCCGGAATCGTTCACGACCCTCTACCCAGGGATCGCTGATAATGCAAGTCTTGATAATCTCTCGGGCAAAAGCCTCGTATTGAGATGATTTTCCCACTTCTGCACTATCTGTTTGATTCTTTACTTCGGTCGAAGTAGTTTTACTTGTCTGGTGCATAGCGTACAAGCCTGTCAGCCCCTTTCGAGGGACGAGATTATGAATAAACGGTGTTTCCCGGCGATCCTGTTCTGGTCTGTTGCATCAGTCCTTTGTCCACTCCTCTCTTTGGGGCAAGAGAGCTTGGAAGATACAACCTCTCCCGCCATATCCTACCGCTTGGTCTGCGGTCGTCAGGTGGTAGAAGTAACTGCTGCAGATAGCACCCTCAACGATCTCGGACTCGCATCACTCTCTCTGGATCAAACTGCCTCAGTCAACGCAACAGTTGAAGGAGAGAACTCTACACTTAACGGTTCACCAACCCATCGTGTAATCATTTCACTACAAGATCAACAGAGGTCGGGGCTTGCGGGTGTTATCGCTGAAGACCTTGCGGGGAATCGAGATACACTTCAACTGGAATTGGGACTCACTCTGCCGGAACTCTCTCCTGCTCCTCTGGAACTGCA
>JBFWSB010000363.1:0-4523 GCA_050248595.1 Kapaibacterium sp. (SeqCode) | reverse complement strand
GATCTTGTAGGTGTCGCACGAAATTATCTTTACCCGCAATCCGTGGTTAAGTACAGCTCGGACGGCCAGCTTGTACATCATTGTAGTTTTTCCGGCTCCCGAGGAACCGACCAGAGCAATGATATAGGGACGTTCTCCCGGTTCTCGACGCCGAATTCTTGGAAGAGCCTCCTCCATCGTTCTAATGGTGGCGTTGATCTCTTCGACTGCGGCACGGCGCAACTCGTTCTCGTTCAACTCACGTCCACCCTTTGCTTGGTAGATTGAACGAGTAATCTGTGCGGCATAACGACGCTCGAAGTCGTTCGAGATCAAGTGGGAGAAGAGACGACGGTAATTGCTCGGCAGCGAAGCCACCTGTTCGGAGCGCATCCAGTCGTGCAAATCTCCTATCAACTCCTCGATTCGCGATAGACGAGATTCGAGAGCTGTGGAGAGTAGTGCTGAATTATTCAGTTGATCAATCATAACGGGCAGAGATGCCTTGCTGAGAAGTTTGAAGCATTCTATCAAAACGTTCGGGGAAAATACAGTTCTTTCGGCTAACTTTCGACTCTCCTTCAATAAGGAGAAAAAAGGAGGGTGACATTTCTCTGAGGGATCGTCATTTTACCCTGTAAGATCGTGATTTTTCACTTGCACTCTGATGGTTGGAAGTGGTAATCTCTCCAGTCGGTTGCCAGAGGTCTGTTCCGGCAACGTAGTGAACACTAATATTAAGTATGCAATGCAGTTTCGTATAATCATATCCTTTGTCGTCGGGTGTACACTCTTGTGGATAGTGCCCGGCTGCAAGTCGTTCGACGATGCAATTAAGCCGGTGATCGACAATAGTCCGGCAGATGATTCGGCTCGGTTCTACATGACCGGAACGCGTCCCTACTCCGAAGCTGACAATAACCTCCAGTTGAACGTCTGGCGGATTGATGCTGATCCCTTCCCCGATTCCGTTCTCGCATACACCCGCGTGATGGATCCACAAGGAAACTTTATCTCAAATCTTGCTCCACCATACTACACAGGATCGCAAGATTACAAGGAGATTTGGAGTGGACTGAAGGAACAGATCGGTGATGGAGGGAAAGTCTTCGAGATTAGTGACTTCGACGTTCGTGAGTTCAGCGACAAAGATGGTATCCCGTTCGAGATTGCTTTAGCACTCGACTACTCCGGCTCGATGGGATCGAACATCAAGTTTTTAGAAGATGCTGCCCTCTCTTTCATCAACCTGAAACTTCCTCAAGATCGTATCACCATCGTCAAGTTCGACGACACACCAAAACTTGTTGTCCCTCCAACGCAGTCAAAGCAGGAGTTGATTGCCGGTTACGGGCGAACTGGTCTGAATGGCTTCGGTGGATATACCGCTCTATACGCAGCCGGAAAGCTTGGGGGAGATCAGATCGTAAAATCTCCAGATAGCAATCCTCGCGCTCTGATTCTCTTTACCGACGGTGAGGATAACGCCAGTACTGTTACCTCTTCTGAGCTATACGATTTCTGCAAGATTCACAACATTCCGGTCTTTGCTGTTGCGTTCGGTGCGGTGAACCGCGAGGTTCTGCAAGATATTGCCTCCGGCACGGGGGGAAGATTCTACCAGACAAACGATCCGAAGGAACTGGAGGCGATCTTTAAGGATATTTACCTGAGCTTGCGGAACTATTATCTAATCCGCTACACACCACCACGTGTCGACGGAAAGCATATCGTCACGATCGCCTTAAATCCACCCGGTGGAGGTTCTTCAATTGGTGGTAGAGCTGTCTACGAAAAATATGGCTACTATACTCCGATTGGTGAAACTGCCGTGAACACAAATGTGGAGAACATCGACACAGTTACGCAGACCGTTAATAATATCAATGTCCCGAACCGTGTTCTCTTTGGATACAACAGTGCAGAGTTGCTCCCGGCTGCGAGAGACTATATCCGACCTTGGTATCTGAAAATGCAGCAAAATCCGAACATCGTCTTGGAAGTTGGGGGGCATACCGACTCGGTAGGTACTGAAGAGTATAATCAGAATTTGTCGGAGAGAAGAGCGAAAGCTGTCTGTGATATTCTCATTGGCTTCGGAGTTGCCCCCTCAAGACTTCGGTGCGTTGGATATGGTGAGACCCGACCAAAGCGTTCAAACGACACCGAGGAGGGGAGAAGCGAGAATCGAAGAACCGAGTTCAAGGTGTTACGGCAGTAATCTGCTGCGGGAACATAATGTGATTGAGCAAGCACCCCGAGCAATCGGGGTGTTTCGTTTACCACATCCCCCCAAAACTTGATGCCCGAATTCCAAACAGTAGAAGTGAAGCTGAAGTTGGTGTTGAGAGAATTCCATCGTCCCGTTGCCACTCACCACGAGTGAATATAGTGAAGGCGGCTCCCCTCGGGTTGTAGAAGTCGAGACCGAATTCTGCGAAGGGGGATTTTGCCTCAAGATATGTTCTGTCGTTCTCAGGGGAGAGGAGGGAGAGCATGTAGCTCCCCGACCCATGCAATCCAAGCCAGCCGTTTGAGAAGCGACCCTCAATTCGGATGGTGGCGGTTGTTTCACCAACTAAATCTTCAAGACTCAGCTCTTCCTCAGCATCAGAAACTCCCCACCGAGTGTCGAGTGTGTGAACAAAGTAGTCGAAGCGGAGGGAAGCTCCAGCGTAGAGGTCGAGTGGCCCGTCCATAATTTTTACTGGGCGGTGGAGAATGCGGAGAAATGGACCGCTGTATATCAACGTTCGCTGTGGGGTTTCATCGGTTGAGGTGATCCGTTCTACATTGTCGATGTCGTGCTTGCAGCGGTGGGTATACCCAAACTGAATCGACTCGTCGCTACTCCAGGGGGCACGGGTGGCAATCATTAATCCTTCTTCCCAAAAGATTGCGCGCGGATTGAACTCAATATCATTTGTTGAATCGACAAGCACTTCCATTGTGCCGACAATCGAGATGCTCCAGGATGAATCCCACCTCGCAAACTCTGAATAGCCTCCCATCTTTGCATTCCACCGATGTGTTGCCCCCACACCGTTGCCGTAGCGCGCGAACTCACCGTAGAGGCGCGCGCCGGGGAGCAGAGTGAAGCCACTCGATTGAACAGTCGTGTCGCCGAGTGGGTCCAGCGTCACAATTCTGTCTGGAAGATTCTGGCTTCGGAGAGTAAAGAAGCTCAGTGGAAGAAGCAAAGAGATGGTGAGGATAAATCTTCTCATGGTCAATTGGAATAAGGTTACTGAATAGTGTGAGGTCTCTAATCCAAGACCTCTTCGCACTATTCAGACTGACAACGGTGTAGAGTCAGCTATACAGCTTCCCTTTGTGAATGTGATCTTCGCACAAAAATAGAACGTCCGCCTCTCACTGAGAAGCGGACGTTTGTCCTAAAGATATCTATGAAGCTATAGATTACGTTCTGATTGCTCGAAGAGCACCGTCTCTTATTGAATCACGAACGACTCCATCTGAATCATACTGTTGACAATAATTGGAAGGTCCAGACCATTGGCTCCGTCGAACTCATAGGTTCCGATAACTCCGGTGTCGAAGTGAAGCATCGCCCACAACTTGTCGCCACTGCTAACGTTCTCGTCGAGTTGAATCTCAACATTGGTGTTTGATCCATTGTAGAGTCTGGCCTTGCCGATAATGCCCGGAACAACGGGAGCATTGCTTCCGTTGTCACGGTGGATAACTACCCAAGCCGGTCCTTGAACATTTGCCGAAGCAATCATCACCTTGTCCGTTGCACTCTGGTTCGAGACTGTGACAGCCGGAGCTTCGCCAGAAATAATAAAGGACTTCATCACAATTGCTCCCTCAAAGATTGCTGGGACGTCCGCACCGGGGAACTCATACGTTCCCTCCGTTCCGCGATCGTAGTGCAGCATCGCCCAGAGCTTGTCACCATCAACGATGTTTGCTCCTTCGTCGAGCGTCACAACAACATTCTGGTTGTCCCCAGCCTGAACAGCTGCTTTGCCGATGACGTTGGCAAAAGCACCATTGCCATCACTTGCGTGAATTACGATAAATCCATTCTCTGGTGAACTCACCGATGCAATCGTCACAGTGTTGTTCTGCTGAGCCTGGTCGCTTACCTCTACTGACGGATCGGTTTGGCCAATTGAGAAGGATGTCATCACAATTGCACCATCCTGCTTCGCCGGCTGATCTGGCGATGTTCCACCAGTAAACTCATAAACTCCAGTCTGCCCGTCATCAACGTGGAGCATTGCCCAGAGAATCTCTCCGTCGGCAACGGAACTGTCGAGCGTAATCTTCACGTCGTCGTTCGTCCCTGTACTTACCTGAGCTTTGCCAATAATACCTGGCACAACTGGTCCTCCCTGACCATTGTCGCGGTGAATCACAATCCACCCGGCTTGACTGGAGACTACTTTGCTGATGCTGATTGCTCCGTTATCGGGTGCTTGCCCAGCAAGTACTTCGATCTTCTGCTTGCCATCAGTTGGCTCTGTTGTTGCATCGTCCTCGCCGCAGCCTATTGCTACTAACGCTGTAACCATCAG
>JBFWSB010000362.1:0-4548 GCA_050248595.1 Kapaibacterium sp. (SeqCode) | reverse complement strand
CTGTTGGGGAGATTAACATCTCGGAAATGATCGGCTCGTACGATCAATTAATTGCCAACGACTCTCTCCCCCGATTCCCATTCATCACAAAACCCCCCGGACATTTCCTGACCTACATCGCAACGGAACGGCTTGGCCGCCTCATGCTCGGCACTCCGACCGCAGCATCAGATCGCCTGCAACAACTCGCCAACTTCGCCTCGTTCCTCTGGCCGTTGTTCACCTTCCTCGCTCTCTTCCCCCTCTACTTTCTCGGGCGTAGGTTCTTGAGTGAAGAGGAGAGCCGAATCATGCTTCTCCTCTATACCCTTACTCCAAATATCGTGCTGATGACGATGCACCTTGACCAGTGCTTGCTCCCACTTCTCTTCCTCTCTGTTATCCTCCTTTTCTTGAAGAGTGTAGAGGAGAAGAATTCGATACTCGCACTCCTCTCCGGTCTCCTCCTCGGCATCTCATCCTTCTTCTCATTCTCGATGGTGACTCTCTTTCCGCTGTTAGTACTCTGGCACGCAGGCGCAGAATTGCTCCGTGCAAAACGAGAGAGTAACTCCTGGAAGACTACTTTGGTGGCAAGTCTCAAGCCGACACTCACTCCACTTACTCTCACTCTAATTGGGTTTGCACTCTTCCACTTGATTCTTTTGCTCGGCTTCGACTACAACTGGATAAGAGAATATCAGATAGCGCAGGAGGCGCACGGGGTCTGGAAAATTCAGGAGTGGGATTTGATTAGAACAATCTGGGTTGGCTTCCTCGATCTCTTCGAGTATGCAGTCTGGATTGGCTTTCCGATAGCACTCTTCGCTCTGCTCCGTTCGGGAGTCACGATCAAACGTTTGCGCAATTACTCTTTCCGAAGTGGAGATGCGATGATTCTCTCCCTTCTCTTTCTCATGTTCCTTCTCTCTTTCTTCGGAAAGACTGTTGCCGAAACTGGACGACTCTGGATATTCTTGCTTCCACTCGTCCTCATCGTTGCAGTTATGGGATTGCGCCTCTTCCCAAAACGATCCCGCTCAACACTCCTCATTCTGTTGATCCTCCTCCAATTCCTTCACACATTTTTTATGCGATGGTTGCAGGATTTTGCGTAAGAGGGAATGAGTTCGTAGAGTTGAGAGTTTATAGAGAGGAGAGTGTCTGAGTTCGTGGGTGTGAGAGTGCCGAATAAAGGTAGGCGCAGGTCTTCAGCCTGCGCCAAGTCTTGTAGAGGATAGAGTTGAATGTTCGTAGAATCGTAGGGAGCAAAAACCTTTGCTCCTGCCGGTTGGAAGTCCCAACCGCAGAGCCTGCGCGTGATTAGTAGATTAGTAGCGATGGGAAGATCACACCGTTAACAACCGAAGCGTAAAGAAGAAACCAACCATGGATCATACCCAAGAATCATATCGCGTACGGTGCGAGTGGGGGGAGGGGGGACTGAAAATCCTTGCGCCAATCAGCGATGTAATCGTGATTGTCGATGTTCTCTCGTTCTCGACCTGTGTTGACGTTGCCCTCACGCGAGAAGCAGAAGTCTATGCCTATCCTTGGAAGGATGAGCGTGGACGAATCTATGCTGAAGAGGTTGGCGGTCTTCTCGCTGAGAAACGAGGGACGAATCAATTCTCTCTCTCCCCATATTCTTTGCAGACCCTACTGCCGAAGACAAAACTCGTGCTTCCCTCGCCAAATGGTTCTACGTTGACGACAGTGGCTGCGGAGCAGGTTGATCTGGTGATTACCTCCTGCTTGCGCAATGCGAAGGCAGTTGGCCAGATGCTCTCTACATATAGTGGAACGATAGGTCTGATTCCTGCCGGAGAACGTTGGCCCGACGGAAGTTTACGCGTAGCAGTGGAAGACTGGCTTGGGGCTGGAGCGGTTCTTTCTCTTCTCGGCAACGATCTCTCCCCTGAAGCCGAAGTTGCGGCCAATCTCTTCGAGTCTACCCGCAACAACCTTGAAGAAACTCTCCTGAACTGCTCGTCTGGACGTGAATTGGTCGACCGTGGGTTTCGTGAGGATGTACAAATTGCAGCGGAACTGAACGCAAGCCAAAACGTCCCTACGTTGCGTGAAGGGAGATATGTGAGAATCGAGAGTTGAAGAGTCGAGCGGCAGTAGCCGCAGCTCTTCAGGCTGCACCGGGATCAGTAAAGCTTGTCAAGTCTACAAAGTCGGGAGTCGGAAGGAGTTGGCTATATAGATGTGGGAAAAAGCAAAGTCTGCTCTTTGTGCTTCTTAGTCTTCTTGGTGGTGCTTCTCTCTCCTTCTCTTACGAAAGCCATGCTCGTGACTTATATACTGGTTTGCCAAAAATTCTTAACTCTCAACTCTATAAACTCTACCAACTCGAAGAACTAAACAAATATGACCCGAGAAAAAATTCTTGAACGACTTCGCTCTACTCTTGAACCCTTGAGCTATGTTGATGCGATGTGGGAGGGAGGATCGGCTGCCTTCAATCGCGTTGATGAGTGGTCAGATATTGACGTGCAGGTGATCTGTGACGACGAACGTGTTGAAGATGTTTTCGCGGCAGTGGAGAATGCCTTTGCCGACCCCGGCATCGAGATTCGCCACCGTCTCCCTGAACCAACTTGGCACGGACACTCGCAGGCCTTCTACTCTCTTGCAGATACCAGTCCGTTCCTAATGCTCGACTTCGTCGTGATGAAGCGAAGCAACCCGCGACGGATGCGGGAGGTAGAGCTTCACGGCGAATCGGTTGTTCACTTCGATAAGGGGAAGATTCTGACCGAGGAGCACGTGAACCAAGAAGAACTCTCAAAGCGACTGTTAGGGCGCGTTGAAGAGATGAAGAAGACGTTTGATCTCTTCCAACCCTTGGTGATAAAAGAAATCTATCGGGGCAACCGAGCCGAAGCACTACAGTTCTATCACGGCATGACGCTTCGTCCTTTAGTCGAGTTGCTTCGAATCAAGCATTCCCCGGCTCGGCACAACTTCCACGTTCGTTACATCTACCACGATTTGCCACACGACATTGCCGAACGAATAGAATCCCTTTTCTTTGTGACTGACCTCGACGATCTTGAAAAGAAATTCCGTGAAGCAGGTGAGTGGTTTCGGGAGGAGTTGAGAATTAGAAATTAGGAATGAGGAATTAAGAATTAGGGCGGGGGCCAAAAATCCCTTTGCGTGACGCCTTTGGGTAATCTGATATAGAATGAACGCCAACTACTGGATCAACAAACTCAGCTTGATTGAACATCCCGAGGGGGGCTACTTCCGGGAGACCTATCGTTCGGAACACTCTCTTCACCCTGATGCTCTACCGGCTGGATTGAGCGGAGGACACCAGCTTGCTACCTCGATCTACTTCCTAATTACAAACGACAAACCCTCTCACTTCCACCAACTTAAGTCCGACGAACTTTGGCACTTTCACGAAGGCTCTTCCATCACGGTTCACACAATAGATGTGGAGGGGGAGTACCGGGAGTTGAAGTTGGGGAGAAACGTTGAAGCTGGCGAAGACTTTCAGCATATCGTCCCCTCACATACTTGGTTCGGTGCAACAGTAGAAGAGCCGGGTGGGTTTGGGTTGGTGAGTTGCACTGTAGTTCCCGGCTTTGAGTTCAGTGATTTTGAGCTTGGGAGTCGTTCGGAACTGCTTCGTGAATTCCCAGAACATCAACAGATAATTGAACGGCTTACGGGATCAGAATAGTTATGGAAGATTCTTTCCGCAGAGGATTCCTCACCTTAGCTCGCCACGAATTTCATCGCCTAAAATCTCTTGCTGAGAAAGGGATTGCCCAGGTTGATCCGACAAACTTTTTCGCCCGTTCCGATGGAGAGTCGAACAGCATTGCGATTCTCGTGAAGCACATGTCGGGCAATCTTCGCTCGCGTTGGACCGATTTTTTGACGACCGACGGAGAGAAGCCAAATCGCAATCGTGACACTGAGTTTGAAGTGGAAGATTCGGAGACAGCAGAACATCTGATGTCTGATTGGGAAGATTGTTGGAACGTTCTCTTTAATACTCTCGAAGAATTAACGCCAGACGATTTGACTCGGACAATCACAATTCGGGGGGAAGAGTTTTTGGTCTATCAAGCAATTACTCGGCAGATCAGCCACTACGCATACCACGTTGGACAGATCGTAATGCTTGCAAAGCGTTGGCGTTCGGGCGAGTGGCAGACGCTAAGCATTGCGCGAGGAAGATCGGAAGAGTTCAGAGCAAACCCAGAGAAATACCTATAGCCCCTCTCTTTTCTCACGACAAACATTTGTAGATTCGAGAGCCACATGATAATTCCTCACATAAACATGAAAAAATATGGATGATCTAATCAAAAAAGTAGCAGACAAAGTTGGTATCACTACGGAACAAGCCAAAGATGCTGTAGAAACCGTGATGAACTTTATGAAAGATAAGTTCCCGGATATTGGAGATAAGGTAATAGGACTCGTTTCCGGTCTGGATAAAGATGGTGATGGACTCGACATGGGAGATGTGAAGAGTGCCGTTACTGGTCTCTTCGGTAAGAAAGATGAAGAGGGTGCGTAGTCAACGGTAGAAGTTCCCAA
>JBFWSB010000361.1:0-4552 GCA_050248595.1 Kapaibacterium sp. (SeqCode) | reverse complement strand
TCGGATTGGTGGATTGGAGAAGCATCACGGATCGGGTGGGGTCAGCTACGACCCAGACAATCACGAGATGATGACGAGGATCAGGGCGAACAAGATTGCAGGTATTGCAAACGACATTCCTGAGCTTGAGGTGCACGGCGATCAGGAAGGGGACTTGTTGGTGTTGGGTTGGGGATCAACTTACGGCGCAATCCACGTTGCCGTTGATAGAATGCGTGCCAGAGGCTACAGCGTATCGCAGGCACACCTTCGTTACCTGAACCCAATGCCGAAAAACACTGCCGACGTTCTGAAGCGGTTCAAACGGATTGCCATTCCTGAACTGAATATGGGGCAGCTCTCCCGGTTGATCCGCTCCGAATATCTCGTGGAGACTGTGAACTGGAACAAAGTGCAGGGAATGCCCTACACAGCCGGTGACCTTGAGGAGTTGATTGAGAAGCTACTGAGTGGAGCGGAGAGTACAAGCACGGTTGGTGAGACTTCGATGGCAGATGCGAGATAGTAGATAGAAGAAAGCAGATAGTAGATAGTAGATAGAAGGGTAGGTATTACTCAAACGACTATCCACGATCAAAGCAACTACAAACGATCTTATGAATTCGATAGAACAGAATGGGCTGAACGTGATTAACGAGAAGCCAGAGTATACAGCAAAAGATTTCAGTTCCGACGCCGACGTGCGCTGGTGTCCCGGTTGTGGTGACTACTCGATCTTAGCACAGGTACAGCGGACACTTCCGCGACTTGATCGAAAGAAGGAAGAGTATGCCTTCATATCGGGTATCGGCTGCTCAAGTCGCTTCCCCTACTACATGAACTGCTACGGATTCCACACGATCCACGGTCGCGCTCCAGCCTTTGTGACTGGACTAAAAGTGACCCGACCTGACCTTTCAGTCTGGATGGTGACAGGGGATGGAGATGGACTTTCGATTGGTGGCAACCACATGATGCACATTCTCCGGCGCAACATTAACTGCAATATCCTCCTCTTCAACAACCGGATTTACGGTCTGACGAAGGGACAGTACTCTCCAACGTCAGAGGTTGGCAAGAAGACAAAGTCGACTCCATTCGGTTCCATCGACACGCCGATCAATCCTGTTCGATTTGCGCTCGGGTGTGGTGCTTCCTATGTAGCACGGACGATTGATCGTGAGCCGAAGCATCAGCAGGAGATTTACGAGGATGCCTACAACCATCATGGAACAAGTTTTATTGAGATCTACCAGAACTGCAACATCTTCAACGACGGTGCATTCTCGCAATTGACAGAGCGTGACGTGAAGGATGACAACGTTCTTCCGTTGAAGGATGGTGAACCGATGATTTTCGGGAAAGAGAGTGACAAAGGTATCCGATTGAATGGTCTCCGACTTGAAGTTGTTTCCCTTTCCGAGACTTCAGTTGACGAGCTGCTGAAGCACGACGAATCATCGCAGGAGCTTGCCCACGCACTCGCATTGATGATCGACCAACCCGGAATGCCAACACCAATAGGGGTTATCTATCGTGAAGAGCGTGACACATACGACGACCTCGCGAACGGACAGGTAGAGAGTGCAATCGAGAGGTTTGGAGAAGGGGATTTAGAGAAACTACTGCACGAAGGGGAGACCTGGGTAGTGTCGTAGAGGGTGAATTGTTCTCAACAAAGAACTTCTCTCCAACGAACATCTCGATCATAGTCTTTGAATAGTTGATTGAGGTAATCACCACCCGAGATTAACACCCCGATTCATCGGGGTGCAATAGAGCCTCAGCAAAGGAGAAAACGGCTTGAAGCCGTTTCGTTCCCAGTTTTCAGATCAATTCTCCCGACTAAAAGTCGGGAGTTACTATCAGTCGAGAGTTGATCGTCTATTACTCGACCAATTCGCCAAAGATCATTATCGGGCTGTGTCGGCACTAAGCATCTCGGTGACAGCTTGCACAATCTCTTCCAGCGAAATGCTATCCGAGTCATCGTTCACTTCCCCTATCACAACTTTGTGGGGAACCTCAAGAGGTCTCCACATTGCAGGTTTCAGGAACTCGGCATAGTAGGCAACAACGGGTGTGCCAACTGCCGATGCGATGTGTACCGACCCAGTATCTGGGGAGATTAGCAGCCGTGCTCGGCGAATTGCTGCCGAGGCTTTCAAGATGGACGGGAACCTCATCACGGTTGCATTCCCTTTGTGGGCTACCTCTTCAATCTTCTCTTTCTCATCCGGTGCTCCGGTCACAGCGATCTTCAAGCCACTCTTCCCAAACGTTCGGTTCAACATTTGTGCAAGTTCTATCGCTCGTTCAGTCCGCAGTGTGCGATACTCTTCGCTTGCAGAAAGGTTGAGTAGAATGAACTCTCCCTTTCGCAACCCCATCTCTTCCAGTTCTCGCTCAGTCTCTCGCTCCAAACTTTCGTCGAGAAGCAACGAGTATGGGGGCATTGTTGGAACTTCTCTACCGAAGTCAATCCCGTGAGTAAAGATCGCAAACGTCTGCTCGGCTAAATGCTTGCTCGGAAATGCTGTCAACCGGTGGTCGAAGAGCCAGCGGTTGTACCTGTGCCCTCTGCCGACAACCCGACCTCGTGGCGTTGTAAGTCCAGCAATGATAATCGGCAAGGTCGTGTGCCGAGTCACGAGTTGGAATGTGGCATCGTAGTCCCGACTGCGGCAGAGTCGAACAGCCTTGAGTCGCTCTCTGAATGAGTCGCCCCACAAGATTAACTTGCTCACGCGGGGATCGGAGCCAATCACCCCTGCGTTGAACTTGCTCCCGAGAACGTCGATCTCCGCTTGCGGAGCATACCGCTTTAACGTCTCCAGAATTGGGGTGGTGATGATATAGTCTCCCAACCGGTCGTGCCTAATCAGTAACACTCGCCGCAACTCCTCTGGCTTCAGCTTCGGTTGCTCCTGTGGTCGCCCAAAGAAGAACTTCAGAATACGCCCTACAATCCGTCGCCGCAACGACCAAGGGCGCGTAGAATCCACGTCAGGTGGGGGAATGTAGGAGTCTTGAATAATCTGTTCGCGATCAAGCATTGGTTGGGAATTCAAAATTCAAAAGGCAAAATTCAAAAAGTAGGAGGTAGAACTTCCCTTTATTCAATCTGCTATCTACTACCTACTATCTCATCTAACAAACTGCTGGTTTCTCTGAGAATCTCTTCAATAGAGACTCCACTTGCATCTTTCCCCTCGGTTGCCTGCACAATTCTGTGTGGTACACCTCGGGGTCCCCATCCAACTGGGCGACCATTTCGCAGAAAATACACAACTGTTGGAGTTCGCACGGCAGATGCGAGGTGATTGGTTCCTGTGTCGGGTGTGATAATCAAGCGTGCGTGGGCAATCAGGGAGATTGCCTCGGCAATTGAGGAGAAGAACGAAGTGACGGTTTCTGCTCCCATGATCGCCACAAGCTCTTCCCCTAAAGCCTTCCGATCAGGTCCGCCAGTGATGACAATCTTTAGCGCAAATTCTTGAGCGATTGGGATCAATCCTCTCATGAGAGTAAGCAGTTGATCGCGCCCCATCTCCCGTTCTCTCT
Source organism: Kapaibacterium sp. (SeqCode) (assembly GCA_050248595.1). Classification (GTDB taxonomy): domain Bacteria; phylum Bacteroidota; class Ignavibacteria; order OLB7; family OLB7; genus JAGWAZ01. The sequence goes on along the minus strand of JBFWSB010000361.1, from coordinate 1,009 downwards.
CTCCGGCGGAGAGATTCACTGCGATGTATGATCCAGTCGGTAAATGTAGTGCTACCCGCTTCGCAGTGACACGATCCTCAACTTCGGGGGAACGGTAGAGCGAGTAGTCTGGCATTGGTGGAACTCCGTTTGGCAGGTCGAGTGCTGCCCCTAAAAATCCGTAGACCTGTTCGGCATAGTGTGTTGTGGAGTCTACCTTGTACGTATGTTCGAAGAGCATCCGGTTGTTTGCGTCGTCACGACTTACCACACGTCCTTTAGGTGTGAGAAGTCCGGCGAGTAAACCGGGGAGAGTTGTTCGCCAGAGGAGAAGTTGGAAGGTGAGGTCGTACGCTCGTTTTCGGCAAGCGATCAGCGTTCGCAAACGCTTCAGGGGGGAACCATCCCAGCGGAGCACTTGGTGAATGCGTGGATCATTCTCGATCAACCCAACGTTCCTCCAACTTCCGAGAATGTCAATCTCTGCTTCTGGTGCAAGTTTGCTGAGAGCTTCAATCAAGGGGGTTGTAATCACCATGTCGCCAAGCCGATCGTATCGAATCAACAAAACGCGCCGCAACTCCTCTGGTTTCAGCTTCGGCTTCCCCTGCGGGCGAGCGGCAAACGTTCGCAGAATTACTCCGGCAATTCGTTTCGGCAATGGCTTCTTTTTCGATCCCGATGTATTCATAGATCAATGATTCCAGATCGCGCAAATGATGAACGTATCACTCCATACATTCACCACCAAAAACCAAGCCTGTCACTCTCTATCAAACAGAGGTCAACCTAAGACCGCCGAAACATATTTAACAGCAGATTGAATTTCGGATTTTGGATTGAGGATTTCGGAATGAGATTGTAAAGAATGAGGAGTTAAGAATGAAAAATTAGGAATGAAGAATAAGAAAATGCTTTTTTCAATCCCCAATCCCCAATCCCCAATCCCCAATCCCCAATCCCCAATCCCCAATCCCCAATCCCCAATCCCCAATCCCCAATCCCCAATCCGAAATCCGAAATCCGAAAT
>JBFWSB010000360.1:0-4564 GCA_050248595.1 Kapaibacterium sp. (SeqCode) | reverse complement strand
CCCGGCCGATCCTCTACCAGCACGCGAGGCGAACACTGGCGAGTGGGCTGTAGACGGGCTTCCACTCGCCGACCCCAACCCGGAGGCAAGCCCTGTTTAAGCGATCAGCTCTACGCTATCTTTCACTCGCTCTCTTCCTCGTAACAGTGGCGAGCAACCTTTCTGCACAAGAAGTTCAGATCAAAGATATTCTCTGGAAGGGGAACGATTTCATCGTTCAGTTTAGCGACTCGCTCGACTACGAAGTCGATTTGGTCGAGACCGATTCATCGAACATTGTTATTCGTCTCTCCTCCCCACTATCGACCGAAGAGCGTTCTATCGAGAATAGTTCAAAAGGCCTTAAGGCGACACTCTCACGTAGTGCAGCGGGTGGGATGCAGGTTCTGACAATTCGAGGGAACAAGCGCTTCGGCTACTCTACTCTCTGGCTACCATACTCACACCGGCTAATTGTACACACGTTTGAAAGCTGGGATAAACTGAGCTTTGCAGAAGGAGAGTACCACCGAGGCCTGAATGCTCTGGAACTAAACACGCCAGATGTGGCTGAGCGTTCTTTGAGCCAAGTAATCGCGACAGATAAGGGTGAACTTTCCCACCAGGCTTCATCGATCCTCGGCATTCTCTACGCTCGTGAGGGAAAAGATTCGCTTGCCCGCACATACCTAAAAGCTCCTCGTGGAGCAGACGACTACATGGCACTGGCAGAGATCGCTCGCCGTGCTGGGGACAGCCTTGAAGCTGCAAAGAACGAACAACTCTTCGCTGAAAATCTGCAACGCCATCCCGAATCGGCAACGTCGGGCGATTCGAGCAACCAAGGAACTGCCGACGAGGTGAAACTGGAACCAGCGCAAAGTAACTCACGACACATTGGTGACTTGCTAAAGAGTTGGAAAGGTCTTCTGCTGATTGGTCTTGTAGCACTCGTTGTAATTGGTCTTGCAATTTGGTTTGCTCGCAAGCCTGAAGAATCGAAGAAGGAACCTCAAGAAGAGAAGAAGAGACCGGAGGAAGAAGCAATTCACACCCCGTTTGTGCGGGAAGAGCCGACATCTCTTTCAGAGAGAAATCCTGATAACGCCAACGTAACAAGCGAGAGAAGAGAAGCAGATGATTCTGCTATCATGCATCTCGAGATACCACCTGTACCGGAGCCTGAAAAGCCAATAGAGAGCGATCCCGCTCCCCCAACAGAACTTCCGAAACCTGATGCTGAACCGCCATCTCCCAATGAGGATGTAGCCGTTCTATCCTCAGAAAGTGATTCTATCAAAGAGAAGAATAATCAAGGGAGCCGAGCATCCTCGCAAGCTGATCAGCTTCGACAAAAGATGGCAGCAACTTCTGCAGAGAGCAGCGGAGTGCAACGGAGAGAGGGAAAGGGAGGAGCCGAAAGTACCGATGATGCAACAACAATCAGCGAAGCGCGAAAACTTAACGTCTCTCGCGACTATGTAGAGTTGCGAAATCGCATTGCAGATTTACGGAAGAAGATTGAAGAGAAGAAATAACCACTCCGAACTCTATCTTGGTTTACAATGAAAGAGGGGAAGCCATCACAGATGTGCTTCCCCTCTTTCATTCTACTTGATAATTGGATACCGAAGGATCTCACAAACCAGCATGAGTATCTATCATCGCTTCTCTACACGAAAGAGAGCGGAGAGAGCTAACGCAGTCCCAGCTCCTTCCTCAACACCGAATCTGCGTTTGAGTGCTTGCTCCAATAGTTTGTCCGCAAAACATTTGTTCGCGTTGCCGTAGTTGTCAACACTGTGCCGAAGTCACTATAGGTTTCCGACCATCCTATGATTTCGTGGGGAAAATCAACTCGGTAGTCAATCATGAGAGTTCGCGCCGGATTAGTGTACTCCAAGATATAGCGTCTCATTTTCTTTCCCTCTTTATCGGGTGCAATGTCCATGGAGCTGGCCTCAGCTTCGTTCGGTACGTTCTCTGTGTGCCGTAAGCGAGTTGACATTGTTCCGGGCAAGATATTCACGCGACCAACCGGAAGTGATGTCGGGTCGATCCGCAAGCGCGTCCAGACTTCATCTTCGAGGAGATCGGGAGTAACCTCACGTTCGATATCTCCCTCCTTTTCAAAGTAAGAGAACTGCCGCAGTCGATACTCCGGGTCTAACCAGTTAAGCTGGGTAAACGTGTGCCCACACCACTCCTGAGAACTGGTTGTGACCTTCAGACTGTGGGGCCAGTTCTTCAAATCAACGGGAGTGAAAACCGAGGTCATCATTGAATAGGGGTAGATGCCGGTTAGAAATTTCTTAACGAAGTTCACTTTCAGCACACTGGGTGCAACGCGATCTCCTTTATCAGATTCCAGCTTCACCTGTGTGTCGGCGAGGAAGTCTTCGGTGACGAAGATAAGAACGGCATCCCCTTTATGGATTTCACCGTAGCGAGCCTGACTCAGCTCATATCGATTCAACTCTGCCACCCCTTGATACCAGTAGGCATTGAACTCTCCCCCCGGTTTTTTCGAATCGTCCGGCATCACTTTCGCTTCTTTCTTCGCCTGCGAGGCATCCCCACCATTTGCGTCAGCGCATCCGGCAATAGTGCTAAGACCAAGTGAAGCAGTAGCAAGCAGCAAACTGAGCGTTGTCAACAAGTTGGTATTCATAGCGTTGTACATTTTTCACCTTTTCTGGGGCATCACATTCATCGTCAGCGACTCACCATCCCGCAACACCACAACCTCCACTTCATTGTCTGGGTCAGTCGACGCGAGGGCATACATATACTCCTCGATGTTGTTGACATCCTTTCCATTCAGCTTGATAATAATATCTCCATGTTGGATCCCCCCTTTCTGTGCTGGTCCCCCCTCGGAGACGCCGGAAAGGCGAAGCCCCTTACCATCAAACCCATAATCGGGAACAATGCCGAGAACAACTCGAAGTCTGGGTCCCCCTTGCGGTGCTGTGCGAGGGACATCAACGTAGGTAAGGTGCTCTGTGCGAGTATCGAGCGTTGCAACAACATTCTGCACGAGGTTGGCTACTGTAGCAATTCCATCGTAGTTCACCAATTCCCAATCATCGCTTGGACGATGGTAGTCGCTGTGTAAACCAGTAAAGAAGAAGAGAACAGGTATCTGCTTTGCGTAGAAACTGGAGTGGTCGCTCGGTCCATATCCATCCTTAACAGTCTTCAAGATGAGATCATTTTTATTTGCCCGCTCCAAAATCTGATCCCACTCGATTGAAGTTCCCGTCCCCTGCACCACAAGCTCATTGCTCCCGAGCCGACCAACCATGTCGAGATTAATCATGGCCAGCACATCTTTCAACTCAAATGGGGCGTTGTCAACGAGGGCGGCAGAACCAAGTAGCCCTTCCTCTTCTCCGTTGAAAGCTGAAAAGATGAGTGTTCGTTTGTTCGAGCGCGTTAAGGCATAGTAGCGAGCGAGTGCCATCACAGCGGCTGTGCCGGAGGCATTATCGTCGGCTCCGTTGTGGATTGCCGGTGCCGAATCTCCGTGGAGCGATCCTTCACCACCATGACCAAGATGGTCAAAGTGAGCGCCGATAACGATAACTTCGTCCCGCAACGCAGGATCGTTCCCCGGAACCATCCCGAGAACGTTAGGAACATCCACCCGGTCGAACTGTAGATCGGTAGTGATTGAAACTTTCCACCCTGTGGCGCTGAAAGAATTTGGAGTGCGGTTGCTGTTGATCATCTTCCGTATATCTACAAGATTTCTTCCGCTCGGATCTTTCAGCATATTGAAGGCGGCAGGAATTGTTGAGACAACTGGCATTCCCACATCAGTAAAGCCACGCATCAACTCTGTTGGGATCGGAGAGCCTTCCTCATCTTCCATATCAATCAGGATCATTCCGGCTGCACCTTTCTCCCGAGCTGTCAACGCCTTCGTAACAAGTGCCGCATATTGAGAGAGGTCTTTTTCTTCATCGTGGAACGAAGGGTTTGGAGGAGAATAGCGGAGCATTAAAACAATCTTACCCTCTACATCAACTCCACTATAGTCATCATAGCCTTTGTCTGGAGCTGAAATCCCATATCCAACGAAGACGATCTCTCCACCTATGTTTCCATTGCTGCTAAAGCCTAAAGTGGTGAACTCATCATTTAACCGCAGGTATCTATCGATCTGCCGATTCACATCTCCGTTCCCATCCCACTGAAGTGTAAAACTATTCGCCGAAGTAGGAGTAACCGACTTGAGATAGGAGAAGTCGTGTAAGAACGTTCCACCGACTGGCTCCAATCCTGAACGTGCGAATTCCCCAGCGATATATCCAGCAGCCAGAAGGTTGCCTCGCGTTCCGGCACGTCGACCTTCCAGTTCATCACTTGCCAGATATTTGACGTGTGCACGTAGTTCATTAGGGGTGATCGTTGCCGATTCCTGTCCAGACGCAAAGGAGGAGTGAACAAAGGTGAGCAGTGTCGCAAGAAGAAAAGCGCGTAGATAGATCCTGTTCATGAGAAATTCGGCAATAAGTTTTGTGAATGTCATTCCTCTCCCCTACTCCCTATGTCATCGATAGCTTCGCTTGATAGAAGC
>JBFWSB010000359.1:0-4585 GCA_050248595.1 Kapaibacterium sp. (SeqCode) | reverse complement strand
ACCAATACTTTGGTGGAGATCACCATCTAACTGGTTCATTCGAAGATATTGTAGACGCGCAGAGTGGAACAAGCACAGGAAATGCAGACAAAGAATAGAAATTATTTCTTCACTCGATAATCAAACGTACGTTTCGGACGATTGAAGCCATTTGCGTTTCGATCGTCCGATTCGTTTACAATCAAGCTGAACCGTTACTTTCCCCTTCACTCTACGTCTGAAGATCATCCAAAACTCTATTCTTCATATGCAATCAATATCTATGAGCATTCGATCTGGTAATCGCTTGGTTTCTATTCTATTTCTCTTTGTATTCTCCACTCCTATTCTTTGGGGACAGCAGATTCACTACGATGTCTCTATTCCCGATCCAGTCTCTGAAACCTTCAGTGTCACTGCCAACCTGAAGGGGATTACCCCCGACACACTCACATTCTACTTCCCGGTCTGGGCCCCCGGAGCTTACGATGTTGTCAACTACGGTCACTTTGTTTCTGCTTTTGCAGCACAAGACAAGAAGGGGAAGGCTCTACAAGTGATTCAGGTTGACAGCAACACTTATCGGATTGCGAAGCCATCGAAGGAGATGCGGATATCCTATCGTGTTCACGACATTGAGCAACTGGAGCAAAGTCCGTGGTTTGGACTATCAGACATTGAGGATTCAACGCGAATAGTCTTTGCAACCGGCACCGCTCTCTTCGGTTACCCAGATGGTTTCAAGGATATTCCCTACACAGTCACATATACACCACCGCAAGAGTGGAACCTTGCCGTTGCATTGGAACCCGTGAAGGGGAAGGCAAACACCTTCAGTGCCAGCAACTACGATGAACTTGTCGATGCACCTGTTCAGATGGGAGGATTCCAGCAGTGGGAGTTTTCTGTGAATGGAATACCCCACACAGTTACCGTTACAGCTCCAGCTCTGGTAAGTGAAGAGGCTGGCACAAAGCTGGTTGAGACCACAAAAGAGGTAGTGCAACTCTACAGTCAATTTTTTGGTGAGATGCCCTACAACCGCTATCTCTTCCAATACTACTTCAAAAAGCCTTCGGCAGAGGATGAAGGATACGGAGCACTGGAGCACGCAAATAGTTCTACCTACCAGATGCCCTGGATTGGAGAGGAATATCTGTCGCAGATGATGCAGCCGGTTATCTCTCACGAATACTGGCATCTCTGGAGTCCGAAACGATTTCACGTTGATGCGTTGGGACCGTTCGACTATCAAAATCTTCCCGAAACCGAATCTCTCTGGTTCCACGAAGGCTTAACCGAGTATTATGCTCGCCTTCTCCTGTTGCGCAATAAGTTGCGGGATCCATCAGATTTCTTCAACACCTTCAGCGGTCACGTTGTTGGCTTGTACGGCATCAGACAAGACGAGGCTATTACAACGCTCAGTCGCGAGCTTCCACACCGTCCTTTGGAAGACATCATCTCCCTCTACACCAAAGGCCCTGTTCTCGGCTTGATGCTCGACGCGGAGATCCGCCTTCAGACAGATAACCGCAAATCGTTGGACGACGCCATGATCTACTTCAATAAAGAATATGGTGACCACACCGGTGGAAAGAATTTCGACGATCACGATATTATTCCGATTATTGAGAAGGCGACTGGAGCAGACCTTCAGGAGTTCTATCAGAACTATATCAGTGGGACTGAGCCATTGCCATTCGATGAAATCTTTCCGAAGATTGGATTGAAGGTTGTGCTGGTTCCAGAACTTGGAATTCGGCTTACCTCTTCGGCGGAGGGGTGGAAAGTGCGGAACGTGACCAAGGAAGGAAGTGCGGAGCGAGGAGGGGTGTTGAAAAACGATGTGATTACTGCCATTCAAGTTAATGGTGGTGAATGGCAGTTAATCAACGATTTGGAGATACAACCAATACGTTTCAGTATCTGGCTCTCACAAGTTGGTGGTGATAAGGTTACACTGAAGGTAACCAGAGGTGAGAGTGTAGAGGAACTTCAGGTTGAGCTGGACAATAGAAAGTTTGGTGGATTCTTACCCGACCGGGCAGCCAGCGGAAAAGCCTTAGAGCTACGCCAGAGTATGTTCGGACTGTGAGCCGATTGCCGTAGAGCATTTTGGAGGTTAATGAAAATCGTATGGAAGAGAAGAAGAACAGACGCAAATTTATTGGGACGCTGATTGGAGGAGCCGTTGCAGCCCCCGGGCTGTTGCGTGCGCAGACTGTCCGCGATCTCGATGAAAGCCCGGCAAGCAAAGATTCAACGACATCAAAAACCGAGCAGATTCGACGGCAGGGAGCCTCTGCCAAACGGGAAGAGGGGAAGAGGGGGGAGAATGAGAAACGGGAGTTGTTGAAACCTCCAGCACTGAAAGAAGGGTCAACAATTGGCGTTGTTGCCCCTGCCAGTGGGGTTAGCAGTAGTGAAATATCTTCTGCAGTAGCATCCCTCAGGCGACTCGGATTTGCCGTGAAAACTGGTAAGTATCTGACGAAGGGGTTTGGCTATTTAGCCGCTAAGGATGAGACCCGCGCAAAGGAGTTTATGGATTTCGTTCGCGATCCTGAAGTCGATTGCGTGATGGCAGTGCGGGGTGGATATGGTGTGATGCGCATCCTTCCTCTTCTCGACTTCGATGTGATCAGAGCAAACCCGAAGGTTATTATCGGCTATTCTGATATTACTGCTCTGGTCAATGCCGTCTACCAGAAAGCAGGACTGATTGCCTTCCACGGTCCGGTTGCCACATCTGGCTTCGATTCATACTCAACCGACTCGTTCCGGCGAACGTTGATGCAGGCTGCTCCTGCAGGAGAGTTTGCCGAAAGTGATGAGTATAGTGGGTCGAGCTTTATTGAAGCAAAGGCTTCAACAATTGTTCCGGGGAAAGCTACAGGACGTTTAGTTGGAGGGAATCTCTCGTTAGTCAGCGATGTGATGGGAACACCTTATCAGATCGACATGGAGGGAAAAATTCTCTTCTTAGAAGAAATTGCAGAAGAACCGTATCGCGTCGACCGCATGATTACACAACTTGCCCTGAGTGGAGAGCTTGCAAAGTGTGCCGGGGTTGCTCTCGGGCGTTTCAGCAAGTGTGAAGCTCCACGTCGAGGGGGTGAGTTTACTGTCTCCCTTTCCTTAGAACAGGTAATCCGTGGAACACTTGAGCCACTCGGTATCCCTACAGTGTACGGACTCTCCATTGGCCACATCAGCAAGAAACTCACCGTTCCAGTTGGTGGACTTGCAACGATTGATGCCGATAAGAAGACGATCACGATTGAGGAGGCGGCAGTTGTTTGAGGAAGTTCGTAGAGTTGAGAGTTGTAGAGTTCATAGAGTGGTAGCCGCAAGTCTTCAGCTTGCGTCAGGTTCAGTAGAGTTTGGCCTTATGGTTTTACCAGCATAGAGAGGGTGTAGCAGATGAAAGCGTCTGGGGAATGTCCAAAATGTAAATCGAAGGAGATCAGCGTTGTGGTGGGAGCCTACGCAGGAATTACCGTAAAGCTCGGCAACTGGTCATCCGGTGCATTTACCAACCTCTATATCTGCACAACCTGCGGTTACATAGAAATCTATGTTGAGGATAATGCCGATCTGCCGAAGATTGCCGAACGCTGGCCTCCTGATAAAAATTGAAGCGAATAAATCTGCTCTGGCAGAGCAGTTTGATAGTTGAGGGTAAAGATTGTAGTGATTGGAAGGTGATAGAGGATAGTGCTTGACTGGGGAGGAGAGAGAGGGTAATCATTTTTACCCTCTTCATGTTAGAGTCAAAGAAATCGTAACTTCGTCTGAAGTATACGCACTCCCCCAGATTGAATCTGTGTAAGGAAAAGAATGGGATTATCAAAGAACGGTACGATTGACATTAACGGCGAGCTCATTAACCTGAGTGATTATCCGTTGTTGCAGGGAATTGATTTGCCGGAAGATCTTCGGCAACTTCGCCAAAACCAATTGCGGCAAGTGAGTGCTGATGTTCGGCAATTCATGATTGACGTTATCTGTCGCATTGGTGGACACTTCGGGGCAGGACTTGGTGTGGTAGAGCTAACAGTTGCCGCCCACTACGCCTTCAACACTCCCCGCGACAAAGTGATTTTTGATACTGGGCATCAGGGATATCCCCACAAGATTCTCACTGGCCGCAAAGAACTTCTCCACACGATTCGCCAGAAGGGAGGGTTAAGTCCATTCCTCAAGCGTGGCGAAAGCGAGTACGACGTGTTCGGTGCAGGGCACGCAACAACTTCTATCTCCTCAGCTTTGGGTGTTGCCGCAGCACGTGACCTTAACGGGGACGACTATCACGTGGTAGCCGTAATTGGCGACGGCGCAATGACCGGTGGAATGGCCTATGAGGCGATGAACAATTGCGGGTTGCAGGGACGCCGTATCATCGTTGTTCTAAACGATAATCGCATGTCAATTGCCCCGAACGAGTGGGCAGTGAGTAATTACTTCACGCAGATTGCGCAGAGATCTGTGATCCAGAAAATGCGGGAGAGCATCTGGGATATTTCAGGTGAGTTCGGAACGTGGGGAGATCGTTTCCGCAAAGTTGCCAGCCGTATTGAAGATGGTGTCCGGGCTGTAGTTA
>JBFWSB010000358.1:0-4599 GCA_050248595.1 Kapaibacterium sp. (SeqCode) | reverse complement strand
ACCAGACGTCGAATTGCCGAGTCGGTTACCTCTTCGTCTACCAATGCCATCGGGCGGTGGTGGAGGCGAACAAGTTTGGCGACGTAGTCACGCGCTTTGTTCGGGAGCTTCATCCGGCTGAATATCCGCTTCTGCCAACGAGCACCCACTTCCTCGTGGCCGTGGAATGTCCAACCAATCCCCTCTTGGAATCGTTTCGTTCGTGGTTTTGCTACGTCGTGCATTAAGGCTGCAAAGCGGAGCCAGACGTTTGTCGTGACTTCGGCGATGTTGTCCACAACCTGAAGTGTGTGGCGGAAGACATCTTTGTGGCCGTAGCTCCGCCCTTCGGCTTTCACGAGATCAACACCGGCCAGGGCGTGCAGTTCTGGGAAGACAAGTTCCAGCAATCCGGTCTCGAAGAGAATCATCAAGCCAACGCTCGGCTTCGGAGCAGCCAACGTTTTCAGGAACTCATCGCTGACTCTCTCCTGCGAGATTATCTCGATTCTCTCCCGCATCTTGCTGATTGCGTCGAACGATGACTTCTCAAGTTTGAACTGAAGCTGAGCAGCGAAACGGGCAGCCCGCATCATTCGGAGAGGATCATCCGCATAGGTCGTCTCTGGATCGAGTGGTGTGCGAAGGATGTTCCGCTCCAAGTCACCAAGTCCGTCGAAGAGATCAACAATTTCGCCACGACGATCTCCCCCAAGGCTTACGGCAAGTGCGTTGACGGTGAAGTCACGCCGCCGCAGGTCATCCTCAAGTTTCCCCTCAGTCACAATCGGCTTCCGTGAATCAGCTACATACTCTTCCTTGCGTGTTCCTACGAACTCCAAATGATAGTCGCCAACCGGAACAAGTGCTGTCCCGAATCGCTCGTAGATCACCGGGTGTGAGTTAAACTCTTTAGCCACGATCTTCGCAAACTCGACACCACTCCCCTCAACAGTAACGTCGATGTCGTTCACGTTAACTCCGAGCAGGTGATCGCGAACGTACCCACCCACAAGCCAAGCACGGATGTTGTGCTCCACTGCAATGTCGGCCAACGCGAAGAGGATCGGATCGTTCAGCTCTATCTGTTCTCTGCTATCACTCATTCTTTAGTCAATCAGGCTACGTCAATCTTTGGCTGCGACCGGGCGATGTCTTCAAGTATCATTGTTGCCACGCGGAGTGCTGAAGTGCCCTCACGGGCAGTAACCGCAGGGAGGCCACCTGTTCTAATCGTTTCGACAAAAAGCCGCAACTCTTCGGCAATGGCGTTAAGTCCCTTCACCTCCGGTTTGCCGTAGCGAACCGAGCGAACGCGAGAGCCTTGTTCTATTGCCCCCAACATCAACGATCCATCCTCCACCCCAGCACTCTCTTGGTCGCTGATCGAAAAGAATTCAAGAGATGGAGCCGCAAAGTCGAGTGCGATATAGGAATCGCGGGCGAAGAGTCTCATCTTCCTCATCGGATTGCGTGAGATGCGGCTTGCCGTTAAGTTCGCCGTGCAGCCGTTGGCGAACTCAAGTCGAGCGTTCGCAATATCAATCTCATCGCTGACTACCGCAACGCCACTCGCTCGAATTTCGGTCGGCTCTTCTCCCCCATTCAATGCCAACACCAAATCGATGTCGTGAATCATCAGGTCGAGTACAACGGCAACATCTGAGGCGCGGGGTGAGAACTGCGCCAGACGATGGGCTTCGATGAAGAGAGGATCGGGACGGCTCTCCCCCAACGTGAGGAAGGCAGGGTTGAATCGCTCTACGTGGCCAACCTGTAAAGTGAGGCCACGCTCTTCAGCCAAACTACTGATCTCCTCAGCCTCTTCAACAGTTGCTGCTATCGGCTTCTCAATAAAAGCGTGAACCCCAGCTTTTAGACATTGTAGGGCAATGTGGTGGTGAGTAGTTGTTGGTGTTACGATGCAGCAGGCATCAACTGAGGCAATCAGTTCCGCAACAGAACTAAATGCCTTGGTTCCATATTCACCCGCAACCTGCGCGGCACGCTCTGCGTCGAGATCGTACAGCCCCACAAGCTCTGCGTTCGGAGTCTCCTTCGCCAACCGAACGTGAATTGCTCCGAGCTTCCCAGCACCAATAACACCGAGACGGATATTGCTCATCTCTTACCCTATTATACTTATAACGTGACGTGAAAATGAAAGTCGGAAAGATGCCCTCCCTTTCAGTTGAGGACAAGAGATTGAAGCCTCTTTTGTGTAACGAATCGGGTTAATCGAGTTCGTAGAGTTGAGAGTGTGTAGAGTTAAGACCAGATGAAGAAGTGGAAGGCGTATATCGTCGTGCAGACATAGGCCATCCTGAAAAGGGTTTGTCATGCTGATCCGCCGCGACGGATGCCGAAGCATCTCACCGGCTCAGTAGTGCAACACTTGTTTCTCCCCACTCCTTTTAAGATTACCTGCGGTGCTGCCTGCGACGGTCTTCAATCCGCTTCGCTTCATTCTGAGTGACAATGTTGCGTATGCAGATATACGCCTCCCTTAATCTAATTTGGTACAAGACCAGATTTCGCCTCTGACTCTTCTCTCTACGAACTCTCAACCCTACGAACTCTACTCAACTGTTGAGTTCATAGAGTTAAGACCAGATTTCGCCTCTGACTCTTCTCTCTATGAACTCTCAACCCTACGAACTCTACTCAACTGTTGTGTTCATAGAGTTAAGACCAGATTTCGCCTCTGACTCTTCTCTCTATGAACTCTCAACTCTACGAACTCTATAAACTCTACTCAACAGGCGTTTCTACAACAATCGTTACTGTGCGGGAGTAGAACCGTCCCTCCGGAAGATCGTTCTCGTGCAGCTCTACACTCTCTCCAACTCCTGAGACTTCCGCTTCCTCAGTTTCAAGTTCTTTTGCTGTCTGGTTTGCCCGCCGTTGTGAGAGGCGAAGGTTGTACTCTTCCTCGCCGATTCTATCGGTATAGCCAGTGATTGTCACTGTAGCCCCCTCACGAATTCGCTCCCGAATAAACTCTCCAATCCGGTCGTTTGCCTCGTTGAATGCTGCTTGATCGAAGTCGAAGAGGATCAGACTATAGCGGTCGATATACTTGTCGGCAATCCGCTCGCGTCGTTTTTTGCTGATCGTAATCTGTTCCACCGGCAGCGAGTCGAGCGTTGTGCGGACTGCATTCCCGGCTTGATCCCGAACTTCGAGTTGATAGGTGATCGGCTCCTCGGTTCGTGGAACAGAGGTTTGATCTTCCTGTAAATCCCAGTCAATCTCTTCAACCAATCCGGGAGAACCACGAAATGCTTTTAAAAGATCACCACCTTGCAACACATTCAAGTTATAGCCGCTGATCGGTGAGGCACTCTCAGCCTCGGGTCTAAATCGAATAACCGGTGGGTTTGTCACGCGAAGCGTATCGTCGGTAATCACCGGAGCCAGAACCTCCCACGTATCACTGTAGAGTTCCGCCCGTCGGTTCTCTACCACACCATCCGCTACCTCCATGTTGGAGGGCTTGCTCGGCAAGTTTCGAGTTTCAATCGTAAGTCGCGATGAGTCGATCTCCCAAACAGACCGCAGATAGCCGAAGACCGCCTCGGCTCTCTCTCTCGAGAGAGAGAGACCTCCCTCAGCTTTTTCAGCCTGCCCATCGTTGCACCCCACAATCCGAAGGGTTGCTTCGGGGAATTCCTGCATTCTCTTCCCAACAATGTTCAACAGGTGATGATAAGTTGGGAGTGTCGGGATGTTATGCAATGCCTCCACTCTGAACTTCTCCTTCTCTCTCCCACCAAGCCGCGTATAGCGTGGCGGGATTGTCCCCTTCCCCTCATCGAAAAAAACATAGTTCAGCAGTGGACGCATGTTTGTCGAGATAAACTCTTCAACGCGAAGCGTGGCCTTCTTCTCCTCAACTCCATCTTCGTTTACGCCAACGGCTGTTACTTGTGCGCGGAGAGGTTCGGATCGAAGTGGAGTCTCACTCAAAGAGTCAGTCTGCGTTGGGAGGCTCACAATTGGTGGAACCTCAGGTTCCTTACGCTCCCCCCCGAAGGTAATCGCCACTCCAACTCGCAATTGATCGACCGACCAACTTGAATCCTTCAAGATTGGAGAGAACCCACGACTATACTGAAGCTCGGGCGTTACCAAGAGAGTTCCACGACTGTTCAGCGGGAGATCGTAGCCAAGTCCGATATGTGCAGAGATCAAAAGGCGATTCAGATCGGGAATATCTCCGGTGAACTCGTTTCGGGTCCTCCGATTATTCTCGAAGACTCCAACATCTTCTGGCTTCACCAGCACCTCTTGTTGATCGTAGCTTCCCCCCAACAGATACCCAAGTCCAGCACCGAGTCGAAGACCAAGCTTTGGCGTCAAGTGATAGTCGAGCGAGGGTTCTAAAAGAAGAGCAGTGAGCGTGGCATCAAGCCGATGCTCGAAGGTTCCCTCAACAGCCTCTCCTCCGATAATCACAGTTGTGCTCTCTGGTTCTACAAGTTCAGCACCGAGAGTTGAGAAGGCGAAACGGAAGTCAAGGTAGAGTGGCTCGTCCAGGGGATGCTGGTAGATGGCCCCAAGAGTCAGCCCAAGTCCAGAGCCACCGGTAAACTCTCGGCAGCAGTTAGGAACGCCGGG
>JBFWSB010000357.1:0-4623 GCA_050248595.1 Kapaibacterium sp. (SeqCode) | reverse complement strand
CACTATGATGGATGTCTATCTTGCTTGGATGAAGCGCTGGTGGTTCCAGAAGCTCTACCACAGGTTGGAAGAGGAGTTCTTGAGGAGGCAATAGTTGCACTTGAAGGGAATGTTAAATCTATTCAAAACGGATTCAACGAAACAGGTAATCTTGCGCAAAGCTGTCAACGGTGGATTAACCATAAAGACTACAATGGAAACGGAGCAACGAAGTTTCGCAATGTACTTCTCGATTCTTCCGAAGATCTTCGAGCTCGCATTATATACATGGAAACGCGACTTGAAAAGATGAGGAAATTGATCAGCGCAACTAACAACTGACAGCATTATTGAAGCAATCCACAATCCAAAACCGGCAAGCGCAAATACTATGTCTGTCAAATCCATCAAACATACCAACGAAACTCGCTCACGCATTCCAAGCCGGGAGGAGGCTGGGATGGAGGAGAGTAGTCCGGTTGCTCGGGAGAAAGTTGCTCAGTATCCCTTGAACCCAGTAATCCACCGTGGGGATGATCCTGAACTCTTCTGGAAGGATAAGTACAAGGAGAGTGAGGGGGGAGATGAAAACCGCGAGCCAACTACCGACCGACTGACCGTTGACATTCGTTCCCTCTACCGACACGAGCATATCGCGCCGGAAAAGTTGATGGACTCACTCTACCGCTTAGTGGAAGAGGAGAGTGCGCAGACCGACATGTTCAGCTTGAACGAACTTTTCGGGAATACTCTCGAAGCGGACGAGCTTGAAAAGGTCTCCGAATATTATACTCACCAAGATGGCTGGACAAACCGGCTAATTCAAGGGGACTCGCTGCTGGTGATGACCTCTCTGCTGGAGCGGGAAGGGATGGCTGGCAAGGTGCAGACGATCTACATTGACCCACCCTACGGCATTAAGTATGGGAGCAACTGGCAGATGCACCTCCACAACCGGAACGTGACCGACGGAAAGGATGAACACCTGAGTGGCGAACCAGAGGTGATTAAAGCCTACCGCGACACCTGGGAACTGGGCATCCACTCCTACCTCTCCTACATGCGCGACCGGCTCCTGATAGCGCGCGAACTTCTCACGGAGTCAGGCTCCTGCTTCGTGCAAATCTCCGACGAAAATGTTCACTTAGTTCGGTGCTTGATGGATGAGGTGTTTGGGAGTGAGAATTTTGTGAGTCAGATCCCTTATTCAACAACAGGTGGCTTTAGTTCACGATTTCTTAGTCGTGTTGGCGATTATTTATTATGGTATGGAAAGAATATTGAACTGTTAAAGTATCGGTCTTTGTTTGTTCCCAAACTATCACCAATAGAGTCAGAAGGATCGAAATATGATCAGATTGAGCTTGTTGATGGTAGTCGTCGAAAGCTATCCGCCCAAGAAAAGGAGATGGTAGTTGCCTTGCCTGAGGGAGCAAAATTATTTAGATATGATAATCTTCAAAGTCAAGGTTCAGCTAGATCTCAAACTCCAGTAACCTTTATGGATAAAGTCTTTTATCCAAACCGAGGTAGTCATTGGAAAGCTCAATGGCCTGAAGGAATGGAAATGTTGATTCAAAAGAATAGAGTTGCCGAAACAGGGAGTACGTTAAGTTATGTGCGCTATTTCGATGACTTCCCACTAACACCAATCAATAATATTTGGAATGACGTCGGTGGATCAGTTCAGAGTAGAAGTGATAGTAAGAGGTATGTAGTACAGACTGGTGTCGGATTAATCCAACGCTGCCTCCTCATGACCACCGACCCCGGCGACCTCGTCTTAGACCCAACGTGTGGCAGCGGAACAACTGCCTACGTTGCCGAGCAGTGGGGGAGGAGGTGGATAACCGTAGACTCATCCCGCATTGCTCTGAACATTGCAAAGACTCGGCTGATGACCGCCACCTTCCCCTACTACAAACTCCACGACGAAGAGGGGGAAGATGTGCGGCAGGGATTCAAGTACAAAACTGTCCCACACATTACGCTGAAGAGCATCGCAAACAACGAACCTGCCGACGAAGAAATCCTCTACGACCAACCGGAGGAGGACAAAGGCAAACTTCGCGTTGCAGGTCCTTTTACCGTGGAGACACTCCAAAACTTCGAGCCAGTTTCACCAGACGAAATCGACAGGAGGAAGGGGGACGACCAAGACTTGGAGCGGTTCGAGGAGCGAATCTTCGACCACCTTCGCTCAACCGGCGTTCGGAACGGAGCAAAGAACGAGCAAGCCCTCTTCACCCGCGTTGACAGACTTATCGACCCCTACCTAAATGCCGAAGGCTTCTACCGTGGGGATGGTGGGGAGAAGAAGGCTTACTTCCACATCGGCCCCCGTTTTGGGACAGTGGCGAAGGCGTCGGTGAACAACGCAATAAAGGAGTGCCGCAGGCGTGGGGATGCCGACTGGCTTGTGATACTCGGATTTTCGTTCGAGAGCAACATCGAAAACCAGTCGGTAACGCAGCAGGTTGGCTCATTCGAAGTGACCAAAACTCGCATGCACGACGACCTGATGCAGGATGGCCTGATGAAGAAGCCAAAAGGTGTTGGGAGCTTCGTGACGATAGGGGAGCCAGACATCACACTCCACCGAGATGGAGAGGCGCTTACTGTAGAGATTTTAGGGCTGGACATCTACGATCCGATTAAAGACCTGGTAAAGCCTCGGAGTGCAGCCGACATCAGCTACTGGATGCTCGACACAAACTACGACGGAGCGAACTTCATTCCCCGTCAAGTCTTCTTCTGCGGTGGAGAAAAGAAGGAGTTCACCAAGTGGAAGAAAGGCCTGGACGACTTAGCCGGGCGGAAGGCAAAGCGAGCTGCTGAGAAGACACTCCGAGTCGAGATCGACGAAGATGCCTTCGACCGACTTTACGGTTTCCGCTCGCACCCATTCAGTGCAAAAGAAGGGGGGCGCATTGCCGTCCGCGTCATCAGCCAATTTGGAGAGGAGAGCACGAAGGTGATGGGGGTGTAGGGGGAGAAGGTCACAAGAGAATATCTTGATCCTCCTGTGACCTATCTACATTAGAATGCAATCAGGTTTGCCATCGTTTATACCTCAATCATAGGGGTTTCAAAGTTACCGGTAACAACTAGGGCGAAATCTTGAGATTGAAGAAGATTGCTTGCTGTGATCTGTATTAAATAGCGTCCTGCCTGGGCATCTCGAATCCGAATTGTCTCCACATTATTTGTGGTATCCGGTTGGTTCAGTCCGTGTGGCAGATCAATATTCCCATACGTTTTTGTTCTGTCAGGAAGTTCAAGGAAAAGGTTGAGGTTGTTTTGAAGCGCACGTCCAGGCAAATCAGTATAGGCCATGGTTATGCGTAGTTCTCCCCCAGAGTTAAGGGTAAAGGAAAATCGTTTTCGTTGGCCAGTTCCTGCAAAATGTTGACCCGGTGATTGCCAGTTATCGTAAAAGTAGAGTTGGAGTTCGGGGTTCAAGTCGTTAGGAATAGCAGTCTGCACGTTCACGCAACCAAAACCTTGGTGATAGTTCGGTGCGGTAGAATAATCAGCAACGGCACTGTCACCCTTGAGCCATTGAGTTGAGTTGATCAACGTTGCCTTAAGCAAGGCTGCACTTGGAAGGTGGTGGCGCTGCGTTCTGTAGTATTGACGGACAATTGCAGCGCACCCCGAAACTAATGGTGCAGACATCGATGTTCCACCCATAAATGCGTAACCTGTATTGGCATGCAATCCCCAAAAGTTTTTCAGAGGGGCAATCGATGAACGACAGGAGAGAATGTCTGTGCCTGGAGCTACAACATCAGGTTTGATGCGATAGTCGTCGCAAGGACCTCGGCTTGAAAATGCTGCGATTGAAGTTGGATCTTCAGATATTTTCTCTGTTGAAGTTGGAGGTGTAGGAAATTTTTCGGGCCAGGCTGAACCATATGTACGTTGAGAAAGTCCTCCTTCACTCCGATCACTACGCGAAGCTCCTACTGTCAAACCATTCTTTGCAGTTGCAGGGGCATTAACACTCAGCCAATTGACATAACCTTGTTGAGTCTGGCGTCGGCCAATCAAAGGATCGGCTGCCGTTCCAGCATTGCCAGCTGATATAACAATTAGCATATCTTTCTGCTTATTGACGTATTGATCGACTTCCATTGAATTCACACGATAAGAGGAGAAAGTATTTGATCCCCAACTATTATTATGAATCCGTGCCCCTGCGTCGTAGGCTTGTGCAAAGAGCGTCTCAAGTTGGAAGGGTAAGCCGCCTAATTCTCCTTTTGCGTCAAGTAACGATTGGAAGTATAGCTTCGCCTGTGGGGCGACTCCTTTGAACAAGCCTTTAGAAGCACTGCCATCACCGAGTATCGATCCTGCGACGTGAGTTCCATGTCCATGAGTATCTGATGTATCTCCATTACGACCGAGTCCTACAAGCCCTACGACCTTGTTTAATAAGTCAGGATGTTGGTCATCCAACCCCGTATCCGCTACAGCAATAATTTCATCCTCCCCTTGATAGTTGATTGAGTTAATAGGATTCTCAACGTCAATGCCGAGTTGCAATCGAGATCGATCGTTATGCAGACTGGGCGGGATATATGGCTGAATGTCAATAACCCAGTCAGCATTTTTTGAGATATCCACCATGCGTGAATCATC
>JBFWSB010000356.1:0-4636 GCA_050248595.1 Kapaibacterium sp. (SeqCode) | reverse complement strand
ATAGCTGGCGGGGGATGGGGAGTGGGGTGGAGGGAAGACCTGATATACTGACGGTGGATCGAACCGGAAGACTAATAGTTGCAGGCGAAGACCTCACGCACGTTGGAGAGAAGGAAACCTACCTGATAGGGAGGTGGAATCAGTCGATCTCGGAGGTTCGGGGGGAATCTGCCTTAACTGCGGGGAGTTTGCAGCCTGTTGTCAATCCAGCATCAGATCACGTCGAGTTTCAGCTCTCGTTGCAACGAGAGGAATCGGTAAGACTCACGCTCACGACTCTCGACGGTCGATTCAGAGTGGTGGTTGCCGACAAGCACTATGCTCCGGGAACGCACCGGATTGTGTACGAGGGTGAAGCCCTGGAGAGTGGTCTGTACTTCTATGAGGGAGAGATGGGAGGAAGAAAGGAGTCCGGAGTAGTCATTGTCCTTCGTTGAAACTTATGGAACAGTCGACTGGGTGCTAACCTGTCGGTTGTTCCTCGGGAAATGCTGCGGGTTGAAGTTCTTCTTACGAGGGAATCGTACTCACGACCCAAAATCGATTTTCCAGTCACAGCCCCTTCCCACTTTTTTTCGTTGTACTTGTTCACGCGCTCGGGATCGTGAACTGTGAAGAATGATTGTTTGCCAGTGTGTAGAAACAAACTCAAGGAATGGAAGAATGGCGGTCTCACAAACACCTGTCAGCGTTTCCATTCCTTTTGTTTTTTCTCTCTGTTATTGTTGTCAACAAAGGCCTCGGGATTTACCGAGACCGGTTATCCTATATCCTATCGAGAGAGTATGAACGTGCGAGAGTCAAGCACTTTTCCGCCGCTACGAAGGGCTACAATGTACGTCCCCGACGGGATACCTTCTGTTGAAAGGGTGAGTTGATTCTCGACAGAACGGGCAGTTCTCCCCGTCATGTCAGAGATAGTGATGGAGAACTCATCTGTTATTACCGTGTTGATGCGGAGGAGAAGATGATTGTCCCGGTGCAGGATGTCTGCAATATGTCCACGGTCTGTAGGAGACTGTTCATTCACGGAGAGGGAATTAGTGAGGAAGAAATATCCTCCCTTCTCCAACTCAATCCGTATTCTTCCGGTTGCCCAGAGAATATCCCACGAGCGAACTCCCTCACCTATTACTTGGTTAGGTAGGTAGTCGATGCCAAGATAGATTGTGCCGGAATCTTTGCAGTAGCCTACCCAGTCTCCTGAGGGTACTTCCGCCAACCCCAAGTCAGTTCGTGTAGAGCTTGAGAGAACTTCTCGATTACCAGTGCTGAGGCTTGTCCCATTCCGCATAAACATTATGCTGTAGGATTGAGAGAAGATATCGATACTCAGGAAAATTAACGGGGCATCGGTGGATACCGGTGCAGGCAAATCGGTTGAAAGGGGAGTGAGTGAGTGGTAGAGAGTGTCTGGGTTGGCACTGAATATCGTGTGGTCACCAAATCGAGAAATGAGAGAGGTGCTTCCGTTCTCAACAATTGACTTTAGGGCAAGATCATCCTGAACGAGGAAGGGAACAATCGCTGAGAGGAACTGCCGATCTTTTCCTTTGCTCCCAAGTCGCAAGACCGTGTGCTCTCCCGTCTTGTCGTAGCTCTCTTCGTGCACTCCACTCTCCGCACGGTAATCTTCCGATTCATCACTTGCCACCACGTGTGTGAACAATGTGAAGCCGTTTCGTTCCCAGTATGCCTCTCGTTCGCTGAAGTTCTGGTTGAAGGTTCCGGTAGTTGCATCTCCTCCTGCACGTCCGTTTCCGTGAAGTTGCCACGTATAGTCGTGCTCTTCATTTCCCTTCACAAAGTCCGCCAACATGAGAATGCGTCCGTTGAAGGCGAGAATATCGCGTTGGATTTGTACACCTCGATACTCCGTCTGCACTGAACCGAAGCTGAACCGATCTTCAAGACTGAAGGCGTCGTTGATGTAGGCGTCGGCGTCGTTTGCCGCTCCGGGCGTTCCTATTTCTGGTCCGGCACCATCTACCAAAATCATGTTGTGGTTTGCCGCCTTCCCAACTTCTTCGCGGCGATCGTACTTCACGTAGCCGGGGTCGAGTGCCATTACTTCAGTTCCAACGGCAACCATGAAACTTGTAGCATCTGCCTGGTTGTGACCCCCACCAGATTCCCGAGCGATTCCATGTTCGCCGAGCATGTGAAAGTAGAAAGGTGTTGTTCCAGAGTGTCTGAAAATCAAGTTTCCACTTTCGGGCATTGCGTAGAGCTGGCGTAGGAAGTTCTTCTCGAAGGGCATTTGCCTGGCGGCAATAAAGTTTGCACGCATGTCAACTGTGGAGTAGAGTTGCTCGGCAAGAGTTGTTTTGCTCGCGTTTATTGGCCAGACAAAATCTCGATTTCCAGTCAGGGCAAGTTCGGGGAATCCTTCGTTCACGAATGTGTCTTCAATTGGGGGGAGGAGGCCATCTGGGGTTCGGATGTTGGCAACCCACTCCCAGAGGAGGTCGTAGTTCGGGTCGTAAGTAGGGTGAGGGATTACCCACGAAGATCCATTGTAGTCAACTACTAAATTCTCAGCGGTAAGTACATTCCCAAGTGATCGAAAGAAGGGGAGCAAGTTGAGCGAAGCGTAGCGGAGATAGTGTGGGCCTTCGGCATATCCTGCCATCACTCCCGGTTCCGACAACCGCCTCCCTTCATCTCGCCAGAGAAGGTTGTCGATATTCCAGAGGGCTGCGTTGATCCAGTTTGCTGGCTGTCGGTTTGGGTCACTGCTCCCTGCGTCGTTCAAGACAACCGCAGCCATCCCGAGGGCAGCAGCGGTCATCAGTGCGTGGTTGTTCTTGATTGTCGTGAAGAAGGAGATACCGGCAACGGAGAAAGTTGCCTCTCGGTAAAGGTTCCCAGCAAAGGTCTGGAGTTGGTCTCGTGCCGAAGCAAGGGAATCCTCTGGCACTCCTGCACCTAACGCCATGTCGTAGGCGCAGAGGTAGTCGATCAACTCTTTCGAACGCCACTGCCACTCTGTGTAGTTCAATGCTGTCTCTACATCCGGGTTCAGATCGCGCAGAAGAGGGAGCATCTTTCCGGTGAGGCTGTTCCGTTCTTCCACACTTAGTTGCGAAGTTGTTGTAGCCGAAAGATGGATGTTTATCAACAGAAGAAAGGCAGCGTTCTTCGCCATCCTCGCACGCTCACGTCGCTCGTTGCTTGTACTGTTGCCTATAGGAGGTTCTGTATTCCACACCTCGTCCCACATCGCAGAGTATAGAGAACGATATGGCTCTACGACAACCCCTTTTCGAACGGCTGAGAGTTCACCTAATGTTGTAAGTGTTCGTGGACGCGAGAATGTGCCACTCGATGGAATCCACTCTCCCTGCGCATAGAGAGTGTAGGCGAAGAGGGAGAGGAGAAGTGAGATGTAGAGCTTTTTCATAACAAGTGAAATCTGATAGTTGTGAATCAAAACAAAGTAACAAATATCGAATATCTCACCTTCGCAAAACTGTAGTTGTCCCGACCCGAAAGTGTAATCGTCAGCCGCTACATTGATGTGTAGTTCCACAAGAAAAGTTTAGGAACACAAGTCAGAGTATATCACTAACACTACAACAAGTAACAAACAGAGGAATGAAACAGAAGAACACCAACATGACAGCGGCTCGAATCAATTTTGGTCTCCTTGCACTCGTGGCGATTCTATCGCTTGGAATATCGAGCTGTGAGGAGAGTGGTGTGGCTGGCTACACTACCACAGATGAAAGTTCAAAGCGAGTACAGCCCGACACCTACACCTATACAACCCTCTCAAATCCTACGCGCATTGAGGTGAGAAAAAATCGAGTCTGGGTTGCCACCTTCACGGAGGGATCGTATACCGTAATTCTCAGCGGACCTTCCCGGACATTTAGCGAGACTGCGACGATCGACAACACACTCTACGATGCGTCGGTTGCCCACTCAATATGGGTGCGGACACTTCCTGCACCCTTTGCAGATTCTGTTGACCTACAGTGGGTAAAGGATGCGTTGAGCGCGAACAATGTAGAGAGACCTGACATCCTCTCGATGGCGATGGAGTATATCAATGGAGCTTCGGATATCTATGTCAACAATCTTCGCATTGCTGGCGACGCTGACTACGGCCCACTCGATCCGAACGACAGCACCAAACGGCTTGAGGGATCAGACTTCAACGACTATCTCGGCCTTGCTTGGAACTACTCCTACGATAACTATACCGACAATGCGGAGTCCGATCAAATCGGCTCACTCGATTGTTCTGGTTTTATGCGGATGATCTGGGGATATCGGCACTCCATGTCCGGGTATCGGTATAGTGACCGTGTTCCACTAAAACATGACACAATATCTTCCTTTGCTGGGATGCCCCGCAAATCGTATGAGATCTTTGAGTCTGGCGTTGGGACGGTTATCATTCCGAACTCTGGATCACAGGCAACAAATTTTTCCGGACTTCAGATCGGTGATCTTGTCTTCTTCGATGCCGATACTTCAGCGACTGACGGCAGCCGGATTGACCACGTGGGAATGTATATCGGTATAGATGCCAACGGCTTCCGTCGCTTCATCTCAAGTCGCAAGAGCATCAACGGGCCAACAATGGGAGACTACAAGGGAGTTTCCCTTCTCGACCGGTACTTCACAA
>JBFWSB010000355.1:0-4678 GCA_050248595.1 Kapaibacterium sp. (SeqCode) | reverse complement strand
TTGGTCACGATCACTCCCGTCGTCGGCTCGGTAGACTGTCACGTGGAGTCGTTTTGGGTCAAGTCCCCAAACTACGGTCAAAAAATCCCAAGCCCAAGAGATTGCCTCCTCTTTATAGTAGTCACCGAAGGACCAATTCCCAAGCATCTCGAAAAATGTGTGGTGGTAGGTGTCGTGCCCTACATCCTCTAAATCATTATGCTTCCCAGATGCGCGTATACACTTCTGCGTATCTGCCGCACGAGAGTAGTCACGAACACCCGTTCCGAGGAACACATCCTTGAACTGGTTCATTCCAGCATTCGTAAAGTAGAGCGTTGGATCACCATGTGGGATCACTGGAGCAGAGGGGACAATTGCATGTCCTTTCTCCTTGAAAAATTCGAGGAACGAGCGGCGTAATTCTTGAGAAGTCATGAGATCAATGCAAAATTCAAAATGAAAAATTCAAAGCGGGGAGCTGATTATCCGAACGAATAACTTCTACCGATAGAGCGGATAATCGGCTTCAACTTCTCCTCGCTTGATTTCGAGGAGTTTTCTTTTCATCAATGCTCGGCGCATTGGGGCAAGGTGATCGAAGAAGTAGATACCACGCAGGTGGTCGATCTCGTGCTGCATCACGCGAGCGAGCAAACCTTCAACTTCGGTCTGATGCTCCTTCATAGCTGTGTCGAAGTAACGGACTTCAATGGCCTCGGGGCGAACAACATCTGCACGAAGATCTGGTAAGCTAAGGCATCCCTCTTCGTAGGGGACTTCTTCTTCTGAGTAGGCTTCGATCACAGGGTTAATCATCGTCAGTGGTTTCACATCTTCGTATCCTTCAGCTCCACTGATGTTAATCACCAACATCTGTACGTCGCGACCAACTTGGTTTGCCGCAAGGCCAATGCCGTCAGCATTATTCATTGTCGTGTGCATATCCAACGCAAGTTGAATTAACTCATCGGTTATATCTTCAACTGGCTTCAGCTTCTTGCGCAGAATTGGATGATCGTATGTATAGACAGGTAGAATCTTCATAATAGCTTATCTCCAACAGGCAAATCTCTGACGCTTCGCTTCACCCTTCTCGTTTGTTCCAACAGGTAAACACACTATCCACACGCTAAAAGTGCGTCAACGTAGCTAAGGGACGCAGCACTGAGGACAATCACTCACAACTCACCTCCACTTCGAATTGTCCGAATACAAAGGACGCCGACCAGTTTTTTCTGATCGGCGTCGTTTTGCGAAGCGGGATGGACGAGACTTGAACTCGCGACCTCCGGCGTGACAGGCCGGCGTTCTAACCAACTGAACTACCACCCCAATTTTCAATCCAATTCAAAAAGAAATTGCAAAATTCAGGAATGTCACTTCCCCTTTTGAATTTTCAATCTCCTTTGAATTCTCCTTTCGGTCTCTGTGGACCTGAGCGGGATCGAACCGCTGACCTCGTGAATGCCATTCACGCGCTCTCCCAACTGAGCTACAGGCCCCCTTCCCCGCTCAAGGGACTGCAAAGGTACTGCGAAAGGAGTGAGTAAAGCAACCGTTTTTTTTGTCGACAATGATTTTTAACGGTCTTGATCTTCTCACAGAAAGAATCATCTCCTGAATAGATCAACGGAAACAGATCGGGTTCTTCTGTGTTTCATATCTTGCCCATTCGCGTAACGAGCAAAGCTGTACGGAGTGGCAATCGGAATATTATGGACAAACGATCTTTTTTCTCTCTCTTCACAACTGCAATTGTTGGAGCCTTCATCCTCTCATCAGGGTGCAAGAACGGGGATAGTGCGAACTCGACAAATGACTCCACAGAAGTCAAGCCGGTAGTGAATACGGTTGCCGAACCGGAGATACCTCTGACAACTCCCGACGGTGAACCAGCAAGATTTGCCTTCCGTTCCGGTGAGGTAGAAATGGTCTATAGTGGAGACTATCAGGGAGTTCGTCGGACAATTTTCACAGACTACGGAATGAGAGAGTGGCGGTTGGATAGTGCCGTTCCCTCTTATGAAAAAATGAAAGTTATCCCTCCGCAACAACTTTCGATTATGACGCCAAATTTTCATGGCGCGATCGACATGCGCTCGAAGACTGGACAGAAGATGCCGAACAATGCCTACCAGAAATATCGAGAGGCTTGGCGAACATCATCCCGCCCATTCGGGGAGATCGCACTGGAACGTTCAGGTGGAATACGACTCCCCGACACAACCTGGATGGAGAAGTATCACTGCCGCGTATATCAGCAAAAGGGAGAGAGCTTTACCAGAACAATCTGGACGTGGGGTGGTTTGCCGATACGGGAATCACTCGTGCGAACCGATGGCCAAGAAGGGAGTTATGTTGTTGAACTACAGTCTGTGAAGACCGATGTTGTTGTTCAGGACTCTCTCTTCAAATTCCCTGCTAACTTTGAGATTCAAGAAGTACCATACGGTTCTGGTCGCTGAGATGCAAAGCAACAGAATTCGCACACTGCAAAAATTGGGTTACACAATCATGAGACGTTCATTCTTTCGTTCACACATTTTTCTCACTCTACTGCTTTGCTCAACGCTCGCAAGTTTCATTGCAGCCTGTTCTGAGGAGACTTCCGACAAGGACTCTTCGGCAACTACTGATGTCGAAGCCGGACCGGCTGAATTTCGCATGACACTCGATCCAGCACTCTCACTTCCGGCTCCGGCTGAGGCTTTGGGGAAGGATACCATTATAGTGCATTCACCAGAAGGGGAACCAGCACTGTACGGCATCGAATCGGCTCGGATTATATTTGAGATGAAGGGAGATCGCACCGGACGAATAGAACATATCTTCAAGGACTACGGTCGCTACGAACGCAAAGTTGACAGCACAATGCCGTTGAAAGATGTCGGCTCGAATTATCCGAACCATACGCTCGCTATAACAACCCCAGAAATTACTGGCAACTACGATTATTTAACGAACTATGGTTGGCAAATGCCAATGCGATATCAGTTCCCGGCAGATTCAGCGGCAGCAAAGAACTTGAGTATCGGCGAATTCGAGATGTTGAAATTAGGTGGGAAAAAGATTGGAGACACAGTGATTAACGGCTATCAGACAAGGATGTATCGGATGGATAACCCTACGATTATTCAAACATTCTGGGTCTGGCGCGGAATACCAATCCGGGTACACATGTTCCTCCCCCTCGACAACCTTGAGTTCCGTTTCGAACCTGTCAAAATCGAATTGAACCCCACTCTTTCTGACGATACTTTTGCATTTGAGAAGTGGATGAAGATTGAAAAGCGTGAGTCAGCCCCACTGCCAGGTCCACGGCCAATACCACAAACTGCACCTGAACCAGAGAATAGCAGTAAAGGGAAATAGGGGCTGAGAAGATAGACCAGCGAAAGACAAAGAGCATTGCGGATTTCCCTCAGCAAGGGAGAAACGCAATGCTCTTTCCTTATGTTCCAACAATGTCGAGAGTGCTTAGCTACTCTGTCAGCTCTCCGAGGTTGAATCACCCCGGTTTTCAGGAAGTCGTGGCTCAACCATCACAACCTCCTCTCTATTTACAAGAACCGCTCCGGGTGCAGCTCCCTTCGGTTTGCGAACATATTTCTTTCGTGTCCATGCAACAGGAACAAGCTTGGAGTGCTTAGCACCCGAGTAAAAGGCGGCAATCATTGCAGCCTCTTCAAGGGTTCGCTTCGGAGGACGACCATCCGCCTCGTTCCAACGTAGAACAACGTGTGAGCCTGAGGAGCCACGAGCGTGCAACCAAATATCGTTCGGTCGGGCAAAGCGAAGAGTTAGCTCGTCGTTATTTGCAGCACTCTTACCTGCGAATACTTCAAATCCTCCCTCAACTATAAATCGCCGGAACCGTTCCTCACGCCTCTCTTCTTTTTCCCGTACTTTCATTCCAATCAATGCTCCAAATTCAGTTCTGATCTTTTCCAACTCTTCAATTTCATTCGCTGCGTCAACTTTACTCCTTCCGTCGCGCAAAGCATCACGTCGTGCTCGTAGTTCTTCAGCACGCTTACCGCTATGTTCAGCTTCTTTTCGTGCTCCCCGAGCCTTCCGAAAATATCGATCTGCATTTTCGGCGGGAGTCAGCTTCGGATCAAGTTTTATCGACCGTTGGTTCCCCTCCCAATCAGTCAACAGAACCTCCTTATCTCCTCGCTTCAGTTGGTAGAAGTTCGCAAGCAACAGATTCCCCACTCCCTCCCACTCGGTCGCACGCCCGATGTGGGCAATACTATCCTCTGCATGTTCTAAGGAGCGCAACGTTTTCCTCTCCTCTCGTTCGAATCCCCCCTTCAGCATTCCATGCAGTCGACTAAACTCCTTCTTACGAAACCAAGAAGAGCGGCAAATCCGAATTGCTCGCGACAGATCATCGAACTCCTCAACCTGTTCTACCTCTCCACTCGCTTCAAGGTGTTCCAGCTGAATTAAAGAGAAGATGACATCTTTCTCAGTGTGATAGAGTCGGAACCGATTACTTGTAGCCGCCTCGGAGTATACCGTGTCAACTTGGTCGAGAAGTGCTCCCAACTCCTCTGCTGAGAAGTCTACCACTGGTTTTTCAGGGGGGAACCCGACACGCCAGAGAGCTTCGGCAGCCAAAGGTTTCCCGAGCGTTCGGAGAGATGTGACCAGTGCTTGTTGCAGCGAAGTTTCGGATGTCGACATCCGT
>JBFWSB010000354.1:0-4689 GCA_050248595.1 Kapaibacterium sp. (SeqCode) | reverse complement strand
CGGAAGAACGACTTCTCCCTCCCACTCTCCTTCAATTGTGGGTTGTGCAACGTGTGTGACAACAGTAGTAAGATAGAGGAAAGCAAGTGTTAGGGCAGAAGTAAGAAGTCGTACTGGTAACCGCATAGACAATGTCCTGTTGTTTGTGTGTAGTAATCGCATATTGAGTGGCCCCTTGTTCGCACCTTCTGGAGCTTGTGTTGCACTTCAACTGCTCAATGGTACGATAATTGATAGAGTTTCTGCAAGAGTCTCTATCTTTGGTAAGAATTGCTACATACAGATTTATCATTCACAGTACGAGTGTAAATGATTCGTTCTCTTGTTTCACTGACGCTAATCTCCCTCTCTCTTTTCTGGTTTGCATCTTGCTGTCCAGAAGACCCATTCGTTCCCACGAAGCCCCCAATCCAAACCGATTCGAACAAGCTGGCATTTCTCCGCTTTGTCATCACTGATCAAGATGTTGGCCAAGTCAAGGTTCGTATCAAGAGCGAAGAGGTCTTCACACAACCTCTCGGTTTCTTTGAATATCCAGAAGATATATACGAAGCACAGTTCTGGCCAGTTGATACTGGCTCAAGTGAACTTGCGTTTGTTCTGCCTAATGGAACGAACGTAGCGACAACAACTGTTGACCTTGCAACTGGGACATATCACACGGCCTACCTTTTCAAGCAAGAGGGTGAATACAAGATACTGGTGACTTCCGACGACCCAACCAGCAAACCCGGAAGTGCAAACGTCCGCTACCGCATCGTCAACTTAGCAGTGGGTGCACCAACTGTCGATGTATCGTTCGCAAGCGACCCACCAGTGGTGCAAGACCTTGCTTACGGAGATACCAGCGAAATTTTAACCCGGAAAGCTGGGATAGTAAGTGGTGGAATGACTGTGAAGGAGACCTCGACAGGAAAGACGATCTTCCAAGTTTCGAGTATTCTCCTCTCCGGTGACGCCGTTATCACACTCGTTCTCGGTGGAAAACTTCGCCCTCTCGGAGACGAGAAGATGATTTTCCTCGGGATGTTGCAAGATAGCCGGTATGATCCGCAGACCGAACTTTACGGTGGTCTCCCCCTCGCATTTGAACTACTGGCACTCCGGTTTATTAACCTGATTAACAGTGGCAACGCTACGCTCGACTTGACGCTTTACGATGAGCAGTTCGGCGGAGGATTTATCGACAACTTTCGGCGAAACTTCCCGAATCAACCTGGAGCAACAATCAACGTAGCCCCCATTGGAAGCGCTCCCGAGCAATCGTTGAAAGGATATTTCTTCCTCAGTACTTTCCTCTACACCGAGCTTCCCTATCGGGTTGAGGTGACAAACCAATCTGATCCGGGGGGAACAGGAGCACAAGTTGTTTTCGTTCCGAGAGTCGAGTTCCCAATCACATCCAATCGTCGCTACACTGTTGCCGCATACGGACCATTTGTTGAAGGGCAAGCGCAGGCAGTCACAATCTTCGACAGGGTTCCTGCCCCACCTGAGGGATCGGCAGGGCTTCGCTTCTTCCACGGTGACTTCGGAACAAATATCTCGAAGAAGCTGCGCGTTCGCGTAAGTGGTGCAACAAGTCCTGAAATGTCTTACGGGGAATCACCCGACCCTATCACGCAATCGTTCACAGCAACGGCTGGGAACAACCTGACGATAAGTTTGTTGGATGAAACCGGAACAACGGTTCACACTGAGAGTGGAGTTACGCTGAAGGGAGGAACAACATACACGATCTTCCTCTCGCGCGGCGTAGATGGATCGGCCTTGCTCTTAACTCCGGTCTCCGAAGAAGTGATCCCCGAGTAACGGTTTTCACGAAGGGACGTATCTTTTAAGGCGCGAGCAATCGCGCCTTTTCTTTTTGAACTCATTGAACAATCAACACAAAAATCGATGTCCCTTTCTCTCGCAGTTGTAGGAGCAACTGGTCTTGTTGGCCGAACTATGCTAAAGGTTCTCGAAGAACGGGATTTCCCGTTCGACCGAATCACACTCCTCGCCTCGGAACGCTCAGCCGGAAAACGGGTGAAGTTCAAGGGCAAATATCACACTGTAGCGAAACTCGACGAGAAGTCGTTTAATGGAATCGACATCGCACTCTTCTCAGCTGGTGGGGGGACAAGTCGCCACTTTGCACCGATTGCCGCCGACGCTGGTACGGTAGTGATCGATAACTCGAGTGCATGGAGAATGGAAAAAGATGTCCCGTTAGTTGTACCAGAAGTGAATCCTGATGCAGCCTTCAAGCACAAAGGGATTATCGCAAATCCGAACTGTTCTACGATTCAGTTAGTTGTTGCGCTGAAACCACTCCACGATAAATTCGGCTTGCGTCGGGTGATTGTCTCTACCTACCAGTCAATCTCTGGTGCTGGTCAATCAGGTGTGGATCAGTTGATGGCAGAACTGAAGGGTAAGCAGCTCGAGAACCCGAAATTCTCCCGTCAAGTTGCCTTCAACACCATCTTCCACTCATTCCCCGAAGGGAGTGATTCTACCGAAGAAGAGTTGAAGATGGTGAACGAGACGCGAAAGATTATGGGGCTTCCACGACTCCCAATCACAGTCACCTGCGTTCGGATACCAACAACTGGTGCTCACGCCGAATCGGTGAACGTCGAGTGCGAGCGTTCAGCCTCAGTCACGCAAGCTCGCAAGGCTCTTGAGCGCGCACCTGGCGTTGTCTTGTTGGACGATCCATCAAACGATCGCTATCCAACAATTTTGGATGCTGAAGACAAAGATGAAGTCTTTGTTGGACGAGTACGGAAAGACCCATCACGGAGCATGAGCTTGAACATGTGGGTAGTTGCCGATAACCTCAGAAAAGGGGCAGCAACGAACGCAGTGCAGATTGCCGAGTTGTTGCTTGGTTCATAGGTTGTATGCTTCGGTAGTTTTAAGTGATACAACACACAGATAAGAACATCAAAAACTTGCTCACAAAACAGTAACCAACGCAAGGCAGAGGATACTATGCTTGGCTTTAACCGCATTACTTTCGATCCCCACGTTATGGGTGGACGTGCTTGCATACGCAACATGCGAATTACGGTATCTCTGATACTTGATCTGATTGCCAACGGCATGAGCAATGAAGAGATCCTCAAGGCCTATCCCTACCTTGAAATAGATGATATTCTACAAGCACTGAAGTATGCAGCATGGTTAGCAAACGATAGTACTCAGTCTCTTGATATTGCTGCATGAAATTTTTAGCAGATATGGGAATATCGCCACCCACTGTCACGTTCCTTTGTGAAAGAGGATTCGATGCAGTCCATTTAATAGAAGAGGAACTGTATACCTTATCTGACAAAGAAATCCTTGAGAAGGCTTGGCGTGAAGGACGCATTATACTCACACACGATCTCGACTTCAGCGATCTCATTGCAGCTCGAGCAGTGAATATCCCATCTGTGATTTTTTTTCGATTGAAAGATATGCGCCCAGCAAATGTTAACCGACATCTTGACGCTATTACAGCACAACACAAGGATATTCTCTCTCGATCATCTGTTATCATTAGCGTTACCGAAAAAAGAATTCGCCTGAGATCACTTCCACTCTAAGGAGAAGAGATAATGCGCCTGAAACAACCAATCCACCGGATATTCATTCAGCTTATCCTGATAACCTCATCCGCCTTAATTATAGCCAGTCTATCCACAAAGAAAGAGATTGCGGTGGCAGCCCCCTCCCCTGCACCACCAGATACGGTCAAGTTATCCCCCCTCTCCTATCGGGCAGTGCAGGAACGGCTGCAAGAGGACTTGGATAGCAATCGCCCGGTAGTAATCCACGTAATCGTTGCCCTCTGCGATAACGAGAATCAAGGGATTATCCCTGTACCTAAGAAGCTCGGCAATGGACAGGAACCGTCGACGAACCTCTACTGGGGGGCAGCCTACGGTGTCCGCGCTTACATGACTGGAAAAGGGAAGTGGAAGCGGGTGCGGACAGATACTCTCGCAGATCAGGGAATCTTAGAGCGAGTCGTCTTGAAGAAAACGATAAAGCGATCTGGAAAAGATGTGACGGCCTACCTTGTTGCCGAGGCGTGGGATGGGAGCAAAATCAAGGAGGCAATGCAACGCTTCGCTACTATGGCCACCGGAAGAAACTCTGTGAGCATTCAACGTGATGATAGCGATAGCAGCAGCACGATTCAAGCTGGAGGTGATGCTCACCTTATCGCATACGTCGGGCACAATGGGTTGATGGAGTTCCGTCTGGACAACTATCCGGTAGCCGACACAACACGTCCGGCTCGATCAGCCCTCGCCCTCGCATGTGCGAGCAAACCCTATCTTCTGAAGGTGCTCCAGTTTGGCGGATCACATCCCCTTCTGCTGACAACAAACTTGATGGCTCCCGAAGCATACTCGCTCGACGCAGCAATCAGCGGGTTCGTCGGGGGAAAGGATATAGGGGTAATCCATGCCGATGTGGCGAAAGTTTACAACGCCTACCAGAAGTGTGGAATGAAGGGAGCACGCAATCTGTTTTCGGTTGAAGAGTAGCAAGATCTATTATAGACGCTTGCAATGAAATGGCTCTACAAGTAAGTATCGCATATCCGTGAAAATCCCGCTCGATCCGCGTCATCCCCGTACTATCTCCACCTACAGATGATTGCCCGATGAAATTGCACACGGATTGGACGGATTAACGCGAATGAAC
>JBFWSB010000353.1:0-4695 GCA_050248595.1 Kapaibacterium sp. (SeqCode) | reverse complement strand
GTATGCTCGAATCCCTGAATTGTGATCGTGCGCAGAAGTGCCGCCTCATCCAACCCTTCAATAACTCCGGCAGCTTGGTCAACCGTTCCGGTGATTCTCTCCAACAACTCCTCTCTACTCAGCCCCGGCTTCCCCGAGAACTCTTCGTCTCGATGCCGCTGATACTCTTCTCCACCAAGACCTTGAATGATGTATTGACTGACGTTTCCCTGAAGGTGGAGAATCAGGTTGCCAACTGAAACCAAGTTGGCGTTTGGATTGTGCCATATCTCTTCTTGCGAGAGTTTAGAAAGGCAGGTATTAATGCGTTCCACACCTTCGTAGAGATGGTGAACTGCAACGTAGCAAAGTCGTGATGCGAACATGTATATCTTGTGATTGAGTTTACAATACCAGTAAGACGAGAGGAATCGAACGGGAGGGCAGATTGATCGCTCAACATTTTCTTTCTCTCTACGAACGTGCGGTGTATAAAAGAAGAGTGCCGTTCGGTATGAACGGCACTCCATTAATGCTTCTACATCCCTTCCCCGGCCCCCTCTTCCTCCACCTCTTTAGCTCCACCATTGATTTTGAACGATGCGATATAATCATTTGCAACCCCACTGTTTAAATCAGCTTCATCCATAGAGAGGTAGAGTACTTGATATAATCGTGTCCCCATCAAAATGATGTTGCATCGCACGTATATATCTCTCCCTTGTTTCGCCCCTTTTACATAGAACTCTTTTGCAGAATGCCCCTGAAATTCATAGTCCCGTTCCTTTACCAAGGTTCCATTCACATTCCTCACAGCTCCAGCTCTGGCACTATCCAGAATCTCGCGATCGTTCCGCGACTCTGTATTTGATTCAGGATAGTCAGAGTAGGCAGCCATCATGGCGTAGTCTCCTCGATCAGCCAACACCATATTCATGCTGATAGGTCCAAACTTTGTCTGCACTGGAACCGCCTGTTCCGCAATATTCTTTCCTCCAGAGAACAGGATGCTGTACCCTCCCTCTTCGGAGACGAAGAGAGTGTCGCTGTTTTCTACTACTTTTACACTCACCTCATTTTCAGAACTTTCTGCCAGCTCCGACATATCGGTATCACTATCGGCACAAGCCCCCCAGCCAGTGCTGAACAGCAGAAGAGCACTCAGAAGGAGGGGGAAACGCTCTGCAAATGTCGCCATGATGTTATCTCTCTGAATAGATTATTGATTGGACTCACCTTGGTCTGTCCGCCCCCCCATCTTATCGTTCAAGTAGAGTAAGGCACTCGGCTCGTTCCCTGCCCGCTCTAAGAGGGCAATCACATCTTCAATGCTCTTCTCTTCTTCCACCTGTTCATCTAAGAACCACTGCAAGTGGCTCTTCGTGGCGAAGTCACTCTGGTTGCCAGCAAGCGCGTAGAGTCTGTTGATCGACTCAGTATTCCCCCGCTCCTGCTCCAGCGCTGTCTCGAACACCTCCTTCACCCCACTGAACTCCATTCGAGGTTTGCCAATTCCGTCAAGCTCCACCTTCCCTCCACGGTCGAGCAGATACCGGAAGAGCTTCATCGCGTGCATGTTCTCTTCTTGATGTTGCATCTGCATCCAGTGAGCAAAGCCGTCGAGACCCTCTCGGTCGAACCAGGCACTCATCGCCAAATAGTTGTAGGCAGCACTAAATTCTTGGTTGATCTGTGCGGCCAACGCTTTTTCTACATCTGCTGGAATCATATTTCGGTCACTCAATTGATGAATATTGTCGTTCACATCTTGTTTTGCCGTTCCACTCTGAACAGCAAAGGGAATATACCGCATGGCGAGGGGAGCCTCAAATCTGAGTTGTTTCAAAAAGGGATAAAGGCTCACCTTGAAGTTTCTGTGAAACGAGTCTCGCAATCCTATAACGAGAAATTCCGCCTCCCGGTAAGAAAGCGGAACTTCCCTTTCGCAAGATCATTAGGTCGAACCACTGTCTACTGAGGCTCTGGTTAAAACCTTCAACGATTATTTAAGCCAGGTTACCTTTCCAGTTGACAGATCGTACATCCCACCCACGATTTTTACTTCTCCCTTTTCTACCATTTCTCTAATTACTTCGCTTTGTGCTGAAATATCCTCCATCGTCTGATGCACATTCGCTTCGGCCACCGCCTGCACAAAGGCTGCGTTCTTGGATGAACGCTCTCCCTCTACAGAGTCAACTCGAGCAATTGCTGCGTCAAGATTTTGGAGCGTTCCGGTCAAGTTGCCAAGTTCAACACCATCGCAGGCTCCTTTCACTGCACCACACTCGGTATGTCCAATCACCGCAATCACCTTTGCTCCTGCCACCTTCGTTCCGAACTCCATACTTCCAACCATATCTCTGTTCTCGAAATTGCCGGCAACCCTTCCCACAAAGAGGTCACCAATTCCACGATCAAAAATCAATTCTGGCGGAACTCGTGAATCTAAGCAGCTAAGGACAACAGCCATTGGATATTGTCCCGCCGCAGTTCCCTTAACTTGAGCTACATAATCTCTATCGGTAAGGTCACCCGCAGTAAATCGTTTGTTGCCCTCCTCCAACAAGGCAATTACTTGATCCGGCGTCATTCCATTCCGCTCATCGGCGGTGAGAATGTCGGCAGAAGGAGTGGAAGCTCCGCTTGGGCTATGCGAGTTTTCTGTCCCACTCGATTCTGCTGAATGACTGTTCTCTTCCTTCTCAGCACAGGCGACAGTAAACATCAGCAGAGTGAAAAGCGCGATCTGCACGGAAACTTTCTTCATCTGATTCTCCCTAATAGTGTGTTGTTTATAGATGCCCGCCCCGGTCAACGAACGTTAACCGATACAGACTGATTGTTATGCTGGCGACAGATGGAAACGGATATGAATGGGCAAAAGATGCGCGTAAGTCACCTTCCCCCACTATTGTGGGAAGACGTTGCGCGAAAGATCACGCACGTTCGGGGATGGTGCATCTCCCGAACAGATAGAAGTATGGATGGTATGAAACGTTTGGCGTCATTTTGATATGAACAATACTTCCTACTACTCGACGCGAGAAAATGGGTTGACGGTGAGGGGATCATGTAGATTTTGTAAGAATATACAGCAGATATAGAAAGGTGGAGAAAGTGTCTATCGACACAAACGGTAAGAAACGATCCTTGCACAGGCGACGAGACTTCAATAAATTTGGGGTTCGCTGGATTTCCCCTATCCGAGAGATGTAAGTAACGAGAACAAATTCATAAAGGAACTGGAGAGACATCATGGCAAAATCACAAGCACGGGAGACGATCAAGCTCCGCAGCACAGAAAGTCCGTATATCTATACGACTTCGAAGAACAAGCGGAACACGACCGAGCGGCTTCAGATCAAGAAGTACGATCCGATTGTAAAGAAGCACGTTGATTTCAAGGAACAGAAATAAGTCTTCCTTTCCCAGTGCATCCAATACGATTGAAGGCGTTGTGCAAACAACGCCTTTTTTGTTTCCATCGGTGCTTGCTCTCTCGAACTCATTATCTAATTTCATTGGTAGCTGACTGGGGCACGATCACAGCACCGCTTCACTACCAGAGAATAATCCGCAAAGACTACAGTTATGAACCGATTCATCTTCCTTCTTCTACCGACGTTGATCTTGATTTCTTGTACATCACAACCCAGCGTTGAACAAGAGATGCCTCCTCCCGAGATTTCTTTCTCCGACGCAATGCTCGATTCGTTGGGTCACGAAATTGAAGCTCAGATAAATGTTGGAGATGGAACTCTGCTGGATCAGCTCTTCAGCTTTGAACAGCTATTCGAGCGGATTGCCTGGCCAGAAGTGCTAAGTGCTCGGGAGAAGGAAGAGGCATTGCGAGGGTATACCGAAGCAACAGAACGATCTGGAAGTAGTTTTGCGCAGAACATCGTGAGCCAATGGTATAACGAAGGAGAGATTCGCTTTCTCGGCGTCCGTCACGAACCGGACGGCGTAAAACTTCTCTACCGTTTCTCCTCGCCAGTAAACGGCTTGAATTACATCTCATTTCTCGTCGGTGAAGTTCAAGGTGCTCCCGTATTCGTCGACCTACACACTTCGATGTTGGGGGAGAACTACAGCAATGTGCTGAAGCGGACGTTCGCACAAGATCAGTCGAGTCCAATCCACAGGCTGTTGGGAACAGAAGGAGAGACGAAGAAGCTGAGTGATGCAATCGAGCAAATGCAGCTTCGGTATAAGGCAGGAGAGTTTCGCGATGTAGTTGACTACTATGCTTCACTCTCTGAATCACTCCGACATCAGAAAATCCTTCACCTTATCCGTATCCGTGCAGTCTCCGCAATTGAAGATGATGAGTTATATGCAACCGCTATCGAGGAAGCACAAAGCCTGTTTCCAAACGACCCGGCACTTGACCTGCTCTTGATTGATTTCTATGCAATCCGCCAGCAGTACGACAGTGTGCTGATTGCGATAGATCAACTCGACAAACGT
Source organism: Kapaibacterium sp. (SeqCode) (assembly GCA_050248595.1). GTDB lineage: Bacteria > Bacteroidota > Ignavibacteria > OLB7 > OLB7 > JAGWAZ01. Next base: position 243 of record JBFWSB010000353.1, on the reverse strand, counting down.
ATAAAAGATCCCTATCTCGACTATCAACGGGGTTCCATCGCCTTAGCTCAGAAAGATTACGACAAAGCCCGCGCCTATGCTCAAGCTTTGATACGCTACGACTCCGCACTCGCCGAACCCTATCTTCTACTAATTAGTGCCGCGATGGATGAGAAGAATCATTCTGCACTTGCAGATGGACTTGCTCTGATGCAGGAAGCGGGTGTAGATAAGATTGCCTTCGACAATATTGAACAAGATTCA
>JBFWSB010000352.1:0-4706 GCA_050248595.1 Kapaibacterium sp. (SeqCode) | reverse complement strand
TCAAGAGTTTGTCGAGGCTCGCAACAAAGCTCCGGAGCGACCTCACCGACATCCACGCCCTCTTGCTCTACGCCTACAACCGAACCGGCAAGACTCGGCTCTCGATGGAGTTCAAGGATCAGGGGAAACGAAAGGGGAAGCAGAAAGGGGGGGAAAAGTCAGACACGCTCTACTTCAATGCCTACACCGAAGACCTCTTCGTCTGGCACAACGACTTTGATAGCGATACAGATCGGCACCTGAGGATCAACGATGGATCGACCTTCTTCAGTGGTCTGAAAGAGCTTGCGCTGGATGAGTCGATAAATAGCTACCTCTCCCGCTACGTCGACTTCGATTTTGATATCGACTACGACAATTGGGTGGTTACCTTCCGCAAGGGGGAGGCAGAGAAGATTAAGATTTCGCGGGGGGAGGAGAACATCTTCATCTGGTGCATCTTCATGGCAATCTGCGAGCGGGTGATTGATGGGGATCCCTCCTACCAATGGGTGAAGTATCTCTACATCGATGACCCAATCTCGTCGCTGGACGACAACAACGCTATTGCCATTGCCTGCGATTTGGCGGCACTCCTCCGGAAGGGGGCTACTCGCCGAGGGGTGAACGGGGAACCATATCCGCTCCGAACAGTCTTCTCCTCCCACCACGCCCTCTTCTTCAACGTGATGTGCAACGAGCTTGCACGGCCGAAGGAGAACCAAGAGAAGATATCGACGAAGCGGTATTTTCTCCACCGACCCGACTCCGATGGAGTGTTCAGGCTACGAGCCACCGGAGATACACCCTACTTCCACCACGTGGCAACGCTCGCCGAGCTTCGGGAGCGTTCGGAAGCGGGAACTCTCTATACGTACCACTTCAATGCCCTGCGGAGTATCTTGGAGAAGACGGCAAGTTTCTTCGGCCACGAAGACCTGAAGGTCTGTTTGGCTGGTCTGCAGGATGAAACTCTCTACAACCGCGCACTGAATTTGCTGAGCCACGGCAAGTATGCCATTAACGAACCGGTGGAGATGGTGGAGGACAACAAAGAGTTGTTTCGCAGAATCCTGAACGATTTTCTGGACCGTTACCAGTTTGCACTCCCCGACCTAATTTCAGAAACCAACACGCAGAACGCTAACAGATGAGAGACCAAGAGCAGAAGCAACTCGGCAAGATACTCTGGGCAATTGCCGACCAACTTCGGGGGGCGATGAACGCGGACGACTTCCGCGACTACATGCTCGCCTTCCTATTCCTCCGCTACCTCTCCGACAACTACGAGCAGGCGGCGAAGAAGGAACTCGGGAAGGACTACCCGGATCCAAACAGGGTTGGCAACGGCGGGAGTTCGGCACTCTCTATCTGGTACGAGCAGAACCCGGGGGACGTGTCGGCCTTCGAGAAGCAGATGCGGCTAAAAGCCCACTACGTTATTCTCCCCGAGCATCTCTGGGCAAGCATCGCCCACATGGCTCGCACTCAGGATAGTGAGTTGCTCAACAGACTTCAGGCTGGCTTCAAGTATATCGAGAACGAATCGTTCCAGAGCACCTTCTCCGGACTCTTTTCGGAGATCAACCTCGGCTCCGACAAGCTCGGCAAGACGTACGGGGATCGAAATGGGAAGCTCTGCACGATCATCACCAAGATAGCCGAAGGTCTCGCAGAGTTCTCCACCGACAGCGACACATTAGGGGATGCCTACGAGTACTTGATTGGTCAGTTTGCCGCTGGCTCGGGGAAGAAGGCAGGTGAGTTCTACACGCCGCAGCCAATCTCGGATATCCTCTCCGCAATTGTCACGCTCGACAGCCAAGAGCCGAAGACCGGCAAGCGGAATCACCTTGCGAGTGTGATGGACTTCGCCTGCGGTTCAGGTTCGCTACTACTGAATGTGCGGAAGCGGATGGGGGGGAGAGGGATTGGCAAAATCTTCGGGCAGGAGAAGAACATCACCACCTACAACCTTGCGCGGATGAACATGCTACTGCACGGGGTGAAGGATACGGAGTTCGAAATCTACCACGGCGACACGTTAACGAACGACTGGGAGATGCTCCGCGAGACGAACCCGGTGAAGAAACCCTACTTCGACGCCATTGTTGCCAACCCTCCCTTCAGCTATCGTTGGGATCCGAACGAGGCGTTGGGCGAAGATGTCCGCTTCAAGAATTACGGGCTGGCTCCGAAGTCGGCGGCAGATTTCGCCTTCCTGCTGCACGGGTTCCACTTCTTGAGGGATGACGGGGTGATGGCGATCATCCTGCCCCACGGCGTGCTCTTCCGTGGTGGTGCTGAGGCGAAGATTCGGCGCAAGCTGCTCGACGACGGGCATATCGACACTATCATTGGTCTGCCTGCAAACTTGTTCTACTCAACCGGTATCCCGGTCTGCATCCTCGTCCTGAAAAAGTGCAAGAAGCCTGACGATGTTTTGTTCATCAACGCCTCCGAGCATTTCGAGAAGGGGAAGCGACAGAACATCCTCACCGAAGAGCATATCGAGAAGATCATCGACACCTACCAATTCCGCAAAGAAGAAGAGCGGTATTCACGGCGGGTGGAGATGAGCGAGATTGAGGCGAACGATCACAACTTGAACATCTCCCGCTATGTCAGCACAGCCGAGCCGGAGGTGGAGATTGATCTGTCGGCCACGCACAGGGAGTTGGTCGAGATCGAAAAGCAGATTCAGGAGTCGACGGCGAAGCACAACGCATTTCTGAAAGAGCTTGGCCTACCACCACTGCCGGGGTTTGATTCGTAGGGGAAGTGATCTACTTCACACTTGTGAACTGGTCGAGAAGTGGGGAGTCCCCATTCCACGCCATGAAGAATATCATTAGCATTATCATAGCGGCTGCACTCATTGTGATATTATTTGCCACCCCACGGAGGAAGCGGGCGGAGAAAGCCAAGAAGATGAGCGCCTATAACAATTCCAAGCGACGGACTGTGATGGAGCAGATGGGGACAGAGCCAATCACGTCTGGGACAAGTGCGACAACGAGTTTTATGAGCTGGAAGAGAGCCTCAGCGATTTAGCGCTTGCCTACGCAAAGAAGAAGAGAGCAGAGATTGTTTTACTGCGGCTCAGTTAATCAGATCGTTAGATAGCATTCGCACACGCATGGGCTACTATCTTCAAGCAATCATCGGAAAGCAGCAAACGCTGGCGCAGCACGCATCTGATTTTCGGCATGCGCGGGTTGTTCCCTTGGCTCAGGGCCTTGCGATCATTCCTCTCACCGACGATCTCTATGAGGAAATTGCCGATGACGGAGAGGTCGAGCGTTTCGAGAAACTGTCCTCGGGCGTCGAGAAGTGGGGGCAACGCATTTCGGTGGTTGCGCCAGTCGCATACATCGAGGCTGAGTTCTTTGGCGGCACTGGCGGGCAGAGCGCGATCGTTTGGTCGGGTGGCTGGCGAGTTCTCGAGCCGATTCACGCTGAGAACGCCATCAACCAGGTGCTCCGTTTCTTTGGAATCCGAGTCGATGGAGCACATGATGAGTTCGCTGCGGTCGGCCTTGGTCGGCATCGCAATACAGACGAATGGATAGTGGAGGCGACACGATGACTATGCCCCCTAACCATATGCTGCAACAAGCTTGGCGAGAGCTTCGCGGTTGCAATCGTTGCGTCTCAATCGCCGGGATGCTGAGCATGGGTCTTTATGCTACGATAAACTATTCTGATGTTCGCTACTGTACTCCGTGAAATAAAAAGTCCTCAAAATGATAGGGCTGATCATTCGCTCCCACAGTGAAAATATTAGTATAACAAACATCTCAAGTGGACTCAATCCGAGTCGTTCTGTCACTATGCAAAGTCGCTGGTTCGAACATCCATTCTGTGAGGTGTTTCCGATAGCACACCTCATGCGAGGAGCCTTCCCTGAGTATTGGCTACGCATTCACTCGCTTCCCAATTCCAAACGATATCCAGATGATGAGGCGGAGCGTCAGATTGTATTCGACCGTCATTCTCAATTTGGCACAGCCTTGCTTGGTGAGCACGTTCGCTGTTTGGTTATACAGTCCTGTTTCAACGGCTTCTCTCGTAGTGCAGAGTTGTTGCCAGAGCTTGAGTGGAGGCCAATTCATCAAGTAGTTGAAAGTGACGGGGAGGCTTGGAATTCGTGGATGGCGTACACGACTTGGGATGTTGCGGCCTTTCGAACGTTGCTTTTGGCAATTGCGGACGAACGTGAGGCTCACATCGCATTCGTTTCGGAGGTGACAGACTGCGTTTTCATTCCTTATGATGGAGGTGCAGATGGGTTCTCATTCGATACAGAACTTTTGCGACGGCTCAGTGAGGAGTTCGCTCCGTGGCGATCGGCACATCCACTTGGTTTATGACGTGGCCTAACCATTTCCTTAACCGCTGTGTGGCCGGGGGCCACCGCCCCCGGAAAACGAAGCATTAAAACTTCTCACGCCCCGAAGGGGCAGAATGAACGAGCGGAGATGTCAACACGTCCGGCTCAGCCGCCCCTTCAGGGCGGAAGCCTACGCGAGATGAATTGCTCTCCGTGGGGTGCAGCCTAACGGCTTTCCCCACGGCCACACATCAGTGCTCCCTTCGGGAGCGGCTCGATAGCTCTATGCTTCTTGCGTGAACATCGTGATATTCAAGAGCCGTTGACTTCAATACCAGCTTTGTATCGAAGAACATTCGTTCATCCGCCTGCCCCGGAGGGGCAACCGCTGTGT
>JBFWSB010000351.1:0-4717 GCA_050248595.1 Kapaibacterium sp. (SeqCode) | reverse complement strand
TCGCCACTTCATTGAAGATGCGGAAGCGACGTTCCTGCCTCTACATGCCTAATGATGCGTTGCCGTGAAATTGGCTACTGCGCTTATGTGACTTGATATTCTGTCTGACCGTGCCGAAGTCATTGTAGACCCATCTAATTATTATTCGCCTTCTTTGTACGATGAATAGCGACAAAGCACTACAGAAATTCGGTTTGCCAACATTAGCTGAATACCGAGATGAGATACGGCAGCTTCTTGCCGAAGAGATTGAGCGTGAGAAGCGTGGAGAGAGTGGCGAGGAGATGCTTCGGACGCTGTGTGTACAGTTATTCAGCTTGGGAAATGTTGAGGACATACTTCTCATCTGGGAGGCCAAGCGGTCGAGCTTTGATGCTGCTTGCAGTCTCGACATTCACTTCATTTGCGGTGCAGGGTTGGCGGCGACGAGAGAGTATCTTGCGAACTCGAGTGCTCCATCGGCATCAGCTGCTTTAGAGTATTTGACCGAGTGCGTGGAGGCTGGCAATTTTGCAGATTGGATACCGACGGAGACCATCGAGCAGTATCGCAATTACTATGAGCTATAACCCTCCCACCCCCGTTAGATCATTTGTCAATATGCTTCATGGATAACGCAGATATATCTATTGCCCTGTTAACTGATAGGGAAGATTCCCAAATGTTAACGAAGCAGAACTGAACGAGAACAAACAAGTCGATATGAAAGCAAAAGAGCGTGAAGAGCTTCTCAGCAGACTGAAGGCTCGCTTTGAGGCAAACATGAATCGCCACAAAGGTTTTCAATGGGCTGAAGTAGAAGCAAGACTAAAAGCGAATGTCGAGAAGCTGCAATCACTCGATGAAATGGAAAGAACTGGTGGTGAGCCAGATGTTGTTGGTCGGGATAAAGAGAGTGGCGAATACATCTTCTATGATTGTTCAACGGAAAGTCCTAAAGGTCGAAGAAGTCTGTGCTATGACCGCGAGGCACAGGAGTCGAGGAAAGAACACAAGCCGGTCAATAACGCTGTTGATATGGCCGCATCCATGGGGATTGATCTTCTAACTGAAGAAGAGTATCGGAAGTTGCAGAAGCTTGGGGCGTTTGATTTGAAAACTTCCAGTTGGGTGCAAACATCTTCTGATATCAGAGCACTTGGTGGTGCTCTCTACTGTGATCGCCGCTACAACACGGTCTTCGTCTACCACAACGGTGCACCTTCGTACTATGCTGCGAGAGGATTCCGTGGTTCGCTGAGGGTCTGAGGTATATACCACATGGCATAATTAGTTTTCCATCTCCATAGAGTGCAGATTTATATAACGATTGTCTGGTGAGAGCATGAACTACAGTATCAAGGTTTTGAATGACATGTTGGCCTTGATATACTTGCTCGAACCGCACTGCAAGGATCAGGTAACAATCACTGCTCTTGCTCAAATGGTTTTAGAGCGTCGTGCATGGCACAAAGCCCATGCTCTCTTTATTGAGATTCGTAAAAAAACTTTGTGCGCGGAGCGTTTGGGTGACACCAAGCTTGTGAGCCAGTATATGTTCGAGGAAATCTGTGCAAAAACGTTGTACAACCTTTCCTATCCAATTGCTCCCTTCGATCCCGACTCGCCGTACTGGATTATTCCAAACGCAATCGCATTTGCTCGGTGTGCTGGAGTTCCAGATGAACAAGTCATCCAGATGATTGCTCTGTAAATACATAGCTTTCAATTGTATGTTAGTGCGAGTTATTCCCCTTCGTTCTGAGTTTATGCTGGTATGAGCTTAAGGTTAATAGAGCTATGACCATGCTTCTTTCACGGGCACATCTGAAGAGCCAATGGAGATACTCCACATCGAGGAAAAACTGACGATTGTTACGCAGCCAGTCAACGTTGGGATATATGACTTTGACTTCAACCTATTCTTCTCTTGTCGTCACCCAACCTCTTTCCCTCAACCAGCAACTTGTGTCTTACGTCTCGGTGCCATCGTGGACTATTCTGCGCTCGTAACGCGGATGAGGGAGCTTGGGCTTGAGGTTGTAAACAATCCTGACGCCCACCTGCGTGCGAGTGAACTTCGGGAGTGGTATCCACTCATTGCGGATCTCACAGCACGAACAATCTGCCGTAGAACCTTCCCGCCTGTAGATGAAGTTGAGCAGGAATTGGGGTGGCCTGTTTTCGTTAAGGGTTCCAGGCAGACAAGCGGCCACAATCCTCAGCTCTCGATCGCTCGCAGTCGCGAAGAGTATATGCAACTACAGCATCGCTACCGTTCCGATCCGATACTCTACTGGCAAGACGTTGCCGTTCGCGAGTTCCTGAACCTTCAGTCTGTCGGTGGTGCTGTGCCAGGGAAGGTGGCTCCGTCAATGGAGTTTCGTACGTTCTGGTGGTTTGGTACTTGCGTTGGTTGGGGGCGCTACTGGTATCAGGTTCCCTACTATCAAGCAGTTGACATCGTGAAGGGCTTAGAAATTGCTGAAGAGGTGGCAAGGCGGGTTAGTGTGCCATTCCTTGTTGTAGACATCGCGAGGAGGGAGGACGGAAGGTGGATAGTGATTGAATGCAATGATGCGCAGGAGGCTGGCTATGCAGGTGCTGCTCCGCAGGTCATCTGGCGAAATGTTCTTCGTCAGCTTGAATAGAGCTTCTTCTTATAAAGAAGATCACAATAGAGCATGTTGAAAATCAAAAGAACTCAAAGAGAGAAGCAATAATAATAGCAAAGAATTTGCGGGTCGTCTTCTCATTGCGCGTAGTAATCCGCGACTAAAGGAACATCCACTTATACAAGTGGAGTGTTCTATACGGCACGCCACCGAAAAATAATCCGGCTGTGAGGCGGTAACAGTACTATTTCTTGATCTTATTGAAGAGAGTAAAAGATGAGTGTTGAAGACTTTGAACCACTACAAAAAGAAATTATTGAGAAACGGGGTTGTGGCTCAACAGTTTGCGAGATAAAGTCCCGCTCCTCGATGGAGACGTTTCCAGACGTTGATGAAATCACGCAATTCGTTAATGGCATTGGATTCAAAGCTGATGTAAATGATTGGATTGAGATTCGGAAGGAAGATGCGATAAAGATCACCTCTCGAATTTTAACTGCTGATCTTGCCTACGATGTAGAAATCTTACCGCTTGCTGAAGCTCAGTCCCTTTCTACTCAGTTTCTCAATCTCTTTACGGATTCTGCAACGTTCTTGACAAATGGAGTCTTTACAGCCGGCGAAAGGTACGAGGTTGATTTGAGAGCTTGGAACCCAATTTCTCCGGCAACTTTTAATGCCGGAATTGTTTGTGGCAGCAAAGCCCTCTTAGGAATAATTTGGGTGGAAGATGAAGACTAAATCTTTAAGCAATCATGAATAGCAAACCGCAGAGCTTCGCATCCGATGGCTACGTAGTTGTTGAGGGCATTCTTGAAGCGGAGCAGTGTGGTGAACTTATTGCTGCACTTCCCCCAATCAACAGCGCAGGCTCCCGTGTCTTGTTGTTTTCTTCAACGTTTAGAGACCTCGCGCGAAGTCTCAGAAATCACTCAGTCCTCTCAGAATTCATCGGCGATCTTGTGGCGGTGGAGTGTATCCTCTTCAGAAAATCGTCTGCTCACAATTGGGGAGTTCCTCTACACCGAGACATGGTTCTGCCTGTTAAGGGGATCGGCTCATGGGAATCGGCGGGGGTAAAGGAAGGTTTGGACTCTGTTAAGCCACCCCGCGAATTCTTGGATCGCTGCGTAGCCCTCCGGCTTCAATTAGATGGAGCACCTGTGGAGGATGTTAGCGTTGTTCCTGGATCACACTTGGATTTCTTAGAGGGTGACCGCGAGCGTGCTATAGCTATCCCTATTGAAAAGGGGAGTGCGTTGCTCATGCGTCCAACCCTCCTTCACGCATCGACAAAACTTTCATATCAGGGAGAGAGGCGAGTGCTCCACTTTGTGTTCGCGCCGAAGGTATTGCCCGATGGTTATAGCTGGCACACTGCTGCCTAAGTCTGGGTTGGGTAGAGCAGGCCGCAAGTTGAGTGCTGTTCTTGTCTTTACACGTCGGTTGGGAACATCAACTCATTTCCATCTGGATCTACGATGACGAGTACTTCATATCCCCACCAAGAATGTTGAACCGGGATTGAGCGAGTCTCGATTTCTTCTCGCAGTCTCGCCATTTCGTCGTTCTCCAGCGAGATGAATAGGTGGCTGCTTCCTCCCCGCTCAAGGTCGGTTGCGAGGATGATCTTGCAGTTGCTTCCCCGGCTGACTTGTGCAAGCACTGTTCTCTTCGCTATAGCCCCAATCCTGACTGAGCGCGAGAACTTCATTATAGAAACTGAGAGTGCTTCTCAGCTCGGCGACAAAGAGAACGGGACTTGTGATACCACTATCAGTTACTTTACATCCGTGAGAGTCTTGAAGCCTTGCTTTTATAGACATTGCAGTCGAAGATCAGCATGTTGTTTGTAGCGGAAGAGTGGATGGTTCTGGAAGTGGTACTGGTGGGTGCAACTTATTGAGTTGGAACCAGAGGTTGCTGGAGTGTGGAGCAGTCCTCTGAATCCACGACCACGTGAATCCAGAGGATGCTCAATTCCTCATTGATGCAGATGACTCTTAAGGTTTTACAACCATTACCTGCAACTGCGCCCACGGCCTTACTGGACTTTGACTTAATCCCTCGGCTCGAAGGATAAATGCAGGACGGTTGAGTGGGTTGTTGTTCCCACCATCGGT
>JBFWSB010000350.1:0-4717 GCA_050248595.1 Kapaibacterium sp. (SeqCode) | reverse complement strand
TTGTTCCCCCGGTTCTCAATATCGAAGAAGACATCGAGAAGCGTATCGCAAGAGGAAGCGACGACCGAGTCGACATTGATGACGGCGATGGAACGGAGTGCTTCACCGGCAATGAAGGCATAGGCATCATCCCAAGCGAAGCCGTAGGGGATGCACATCACCGGAGCGTCGGCGGTGAGAACATGTTGTTTGGGGAGGATGGGAACGATCGCGGTGGCGTATTGACCATCAATGTGGGTGAACTGGAATTTGACCGGTTGTCCATCAATCTTTACCGAAGCGAGAGCCGAAGTTGGCGCGGTCACCATTGCGTAGTGATGCCACGGGTAGATGAGTGCAGAGTCTTTCCCGGGAATTGGTGTCTTATGGTGTGCCAACAGCGGGTTCGTCCACTGTAAGGTTGGCTTATACTCCGTCACTGGCGGAAGCCAAGCCATTGCAGGGTTGCCGAAGATTTTTTTGATCGTATCCCGTTGATTCGGCTTGCTCGGGTCAAGTTGTAGGATAGTATCCCGAATCGGGTTGTTTCCACTCCGCGAGACCTGCATTGCAATGATTGGCTTTGAGGAAGTAATCTTCGCAGCCCCACCAATGCTCATCTCCCGATACTCTCCTCGATTTAAGAGTGCTTTCTGAATTCCGTTTAAGGAGACGATGGTTGTATCCTTCAGAGCAACTACTTTCACCTGCGATGAGTCCTGTGGCCCCATCGATGCAGTATAGAAAAGCGTACCACCTTTTGCCTCAGGTGGGAGAACGTCGGCAGCCGGGGAGAGTCTCCAATTATACTGTACAGAATCTGGTGTCTCCACGGTGTCGCGAACACCAGATGGGAGAGTGACAATTGTGGTTCTTACTGATGCGTGGGAAGCGGTGGAGACTGTAAAGGGGATAATGCCGATTGGCTTATTCGATTTGATAGGAGTGCCACTCAGATCAGCACCTGGCCCCGATCCCCGCTCGAACGACATGACTTGAAAGACCTGGTACTTGTTGAGGTTGATTGTTGCTGGACTACCAGGTAGAATTCCCGGAACACTCCAGGTAATTTTCGGATCAATTGTGACCTGTGTGCCATCCTCCTTAGCGAGAATCAAGAATCCTGTGTTCCGCCCGATGTAGGCCATATAATTTAGGCTCATGTATGCGGTGTCATACGATTCAATCGGTGGGATCGAATACATCTCGGTGTAGCTACCGTTCAGACCTCGGTAGTCGTCGTAGATGGCGAAGACGGAGACAGGTTGGTCTGCTTGAATGTAGAATGAGCGTTGGTTTACCTCAATTGTGTCCCTATCCTCAAACTGCTGCATCAAGTTCACCACTTGGAAGCGTGGAGGCTGGATCGTCAGCCTGTTTCCACCTTCAATCGTCCCCTGATCAACTATTCCACCCCCTGGCCCTGACCACTTCACCGTCACATTTGTGCGGCGGCTACACATGATCGTGATCTGGAAGTTCCCGGGATTTCCGCCATCGGGACGTCGCCAAAACGAGGGTAGAGCAACCACAAACTCTTTGCCTGCCATTAACTGCGCAGCAGTTTCCGTCGGGAGTGCTGTCACCCCAATCAATAGGAGAACAATTGCCAGAAATTTCTGTTGTACTTGCGTAGAAAAGCTCATTGACACAACTCTCTGCGAATATATTTGTGGTGTGGTATTCTATACGTGAACAAGCAAAGCTTCCGATTTGGAAACAGCATAGCTGCCACCATAGAAAAGGAAACCGATAGGAAAGTTACAACCTTTTCAAGACTGATTATGAAAACTTGTTGAATGCTGCAAGATGACCCTTTCTGGCTCTATGTGTTACACATTCACGAATGCTTCGATCACCGGGTGACGATCAGGTGTTGTCTGACATCAATGTTGCCTTGACGTAGCTTGCAGAAGTGCAACACACAGGCCGACTCATTCGCCACTACCCTCACCAATTTTTGTGTTGAGCGAGCCGCCGTCTCGTTGCTCCCCTTATGAACCTGTCACCATGAAGCCGCTACCTTCGCACCATAAAACTCCCCGTCGTCCGAGTGTTGCCACACTCAATCGCGAATCGGTAGATACCGGGGGGTAGCTTCTCTGTTGGTATTCTGACGGTCTGTTCGCCATCCCTTACTTTGAGAAGAAGACTCGATACCTCACGACCGACATTATCGAAGATGTGCAAATATCCACTCTCTTCAAGCTCAGAGGTTATCTCAATATCTACATAATCGTTAGCAGGGTTTGGTCGCACTTTTGTAGAGCGAAGTGGTTGGTCGATCTGGATAAATCGCTCTCCATCAATAATGCAAATGCCGAGTGTGTAGAAGGGAGCATCCTCTTCTGTTATCTTCAGGCTATTCTTAGGATCGAGTGGCGTCAGCTCCAGCACATCTATGTGCATTTGGGTTGTGTCATCCACTCCGAGAAGTACTAATATCTTCAGTTCAGCAAGAAGATCGGATGCGGCTGAGGTTAACTCACCTTCATAGCTCAAGGTGAGAATTCTGTCGGAACCTATAATCGTGTCCGAGTCAACCGAAATTGATCCGCCTGAGATAGGGGTAGAAACTCCTCTCAAGAAGAGATTTCGATAGTCCCATCGGAGTTCTCCCCGTAGTCTGATCCGCCCACGGTAGCCGGTAAGGTTCTCCAAGTGGATTGGAACCAGAACAGTCTGGTCGACGAAGCCAGAGGTTTCCCGCAGGCTCAAGTGGAGGGGAATCTCACCCGGTTCGCCCCTGATCGAAAAGCTGATTGCCTCTGGACACGCACCTGCAAACGAGACACTTACGTCGGATGAAAAGCCCTCGGCATTCTCAGATCTGTAGCGGAAGACCAACTGAACCGAATCTCCCGGCTGAATAGTTGTGCCGATTGGAGGGGAGATCAGTTGCAGACGACCATTCTGGTTGTCGAAGAGAATCTCATCTATCGTGATTGGGACTTCTCCACTGTTGCGCAGACTTGTCTGCCCCTGTTGTGAGCTATTCGGCAGAAATGTTCCGAGAAGAATGTCTACAACGTTCGGGTCGACTGCGCTCTCCCGATATTCCCCACTGAGCAAAACTTTTCGTTCGATTCCACACGGCTCAGCCTCGAGAGTCAACTCTTCGCTATACGCACCAAACGAATCAGGAGCAAAGGTGAGTTCAAGTTCTATCGACTCACCCGGTTCTATCGTGGAGTCGGCGAGAGGGGCTATCGAGAAGAGAGTAGTGGAGAGACGAAGGGCTGCGATAGTGTCGACAACTTCGCCATCGTTCGTTATCCGAAGGGTCAGTTTCTTTGGGTCGTCACAGTTCGTCAGCAGACCGAAGTCAAGACTATCTACTTCAAGTTGTAGAGATGGCCCTCGAAGCGTTGCGTGGATTGGAATCCGTTCCCGAAGGTTGCAGGGGGATGCGTCAAAGATTAGTGTGTCAACAACTTCTCCCGATCTGTTTGGAAGGAGGACAATCTTCAGCCGAAGGGAGTCGTTTGGTGGAATCACGCTGCCGTTCCCTTCTATGAGAACTACTCCGTTCTTTAACCTCAGTTGATCCGGCCTAACGTCGACTGTACCACGATTGTAGAAGAGAATCTCTCGCCGGACTGTGTCGCGACAGAGAAGCACTTCCCCAAAGTCGACGGCGGCGAGTGATGGCTCAACCAGAACTGAATCTTTCCACCCACTCAAGGCAATATCTGTTCTGCTCGGTTCGGCGTTGTGGGTAACGATTAAGAGTGCTGTCCGTTCCCCAGTGCCGGTTGGCCTGAACTGAACTGTAATCACCAACGAGTCCCCTGACGGGATTGTCTTTCCAGAGAGATCGCTCGGGAGGATATACTCTCCGGCGGCATCCCCTTCAACAGTTGCTCCGTCAATAACAAGTGGCTCACCTCCGGTGCTGTAGAGGACAATCCGAATTGTTCCGGGAGTTTCATCTGGGCAGAGGAGTCGGGGCATCTCGTTAGTTCCCACGACAACGGCTGGCTTATCGGTAAGGCTTCCAACTAAGGTGAGGCGTGGGTGCAGATTGCATGGTGAGGTCTCAAGCTTGAGTGTGTCGACAAACGTTCCAACTTGCTCTGGAGCAAAGCGGAGTTTCAGCGATATCCCTTCTCCCGGTTGTATAGTAATAGGGAGTGCTGGTGAGATGAGTTCGAATGGGGGGAGAATATCTCCTCGCTCAATTGTGATCGGCAACTCACCACTGTTGTGAAACTGAATTGTCGTGTCTACTACTTCCCCTTCTAACAGGTTCCCAAAGTTAAGCCGGTTGATAGAAAAGCTTCCGGCCACAACCTCACGACGAATAAGAATCGGGATTGCGCAAGGTGCATCGGCGGCAGATGAGTAGAGGTAGATCGTCCCACGAATCTCTCCAGACTCTGGTGTCGGAATCCTCAACCCGAGTCCAGACATTCCGTAGGGACCTATCGTTTCAGGAAACTGTGGGAAATAGGTCTCCCCGTCGATTCCAGAAAAGTGAACGCTATCCAGCTTGACTGGTTCTCCCCCAAAGTTCCGAATCGCAATGATCGTGTCCAGAATAGGAGAGCATGTCGTGACTGTTATCGGCTTGATGTGGAGAGCTTTCGGTATTTGGTATCCTGCCGGAGTAAAGTATGCGTCGTAATCGGAGTAGCCGAAGAGTTGTACTGCAACGGGAACCGAAGATGCAAGGTGGTGCTCACCGGGGAAGACGGGCAAGATTGCACTACTCCACTCCCGATTGTTGTGCTTTATC
>JBFWSB010000349.1:0-4766 GCA_050248595.1 Kapaibacterium sp. (SeqCode) | reverse complement strand
GTGTGCTCTTCCGATCTAAGAGGATGCCGTTTGACATAATCCCGAATGTCCGCTCCGACATCGCCATCATATAGGACCAGTCGAAGTAGCCGAACTCAACTCCGAGAAAGGCAAAGAGAAGTGCTGTGCCGCCGAGCGAGAAGGCAACAGGATAGCCAGAGAAAATTAGGGCAAGTGCAACGAGAATCATCCAGAGGGCAAGCCAATCGCCAAACCACTCAACCATTCTTCTCCTCCCCTTCCAGAACGATTTCTTCTCCCTTCAACACATTGAGAGCCTTCAGTCCGTTAGCAATTCCTTGGAGCAACAGGAGGATAAAAGCAATTGGAACAACGGCTCGAACTGGCCATCGAGGGAGACCACCGGGGTCGGGAGACATTTCCTTGATCCTCCAGGATTCTTCCACTGAAGGCCAGACTGCCCAGAGCATCAGCACCGCGAAGGGAATCAGTAAGAGGAGCGTTCCGAGCAAATCGACCCAAGCCTTCCCTCGATTCGAGAGGCGGGAGTAGAAGACATCGACCCGAACGTGAGCGTCGTTGCGGAGTGCCCAAGCCGCGCCGAAGAGGAAGAGCGCAGCGAAGAGATACCATCCGGCCTCGATCCAGAAGTTGGAACTGAGGGTAGTTCCTGCCTCGCGGTCGAGGTAGCGCGAAACTGCGTTCCACGCACCAACCACTACCAACAGGAGAGCAAGCCAAGAAACGGCACGCCCTACACTATCGTTCAGCCGATCAATTGTGCGAATGAATCGATTCATTGGTAGTGGTTCAACTATCTGCTCGAGTCAAGTAACGATCTTTGGAATGTACGCTCAAGTCAGTCATTTTAGTTCAAAATCCTAATGTGCTGACACTGAATGGCGCCGTACTTCACGGTTAATACGATCGCTCATTTGATCCTGCGCGATGTCAAGATCATAGTGCATTTGCAAACCCAACCAGAATTGTGGAGTCGTTCCAAAAAAACGGGCGAGACGTAGAGCCAAGCTCGCCGTCACAGCTTGTTTTCCGCGGACAACCCGACTTAACTGCGAAGTAGGAACCCCTATCTGATGCGCAAGTGAAGCCTGTGTCATTTCCAAAGGCTGAAGAAATTCTTGAGATAGTACTTCGCCCGGATGTACAGGATCAAGTTTGATTCTCTTTTTCATAGTTCTTATCAATGATAGTCTACAATCTCTACGTCGAAAGCATCTCAATTTTCCCATCGGAAACAAAGACGCCACTGATCGTTAATACGGATACTGTGTTGTCCTTTGCGATTACCTTTTAATTTCTCCAACCGATTTGCTGGAGGGACTCTCAAGTCATCTAAGGTTTGTGCGCTATTCAACATCCGCAACTTGCGCAGAGCAGTTCGGATTATATCTGGAGGGAGTTTCTTTGGTATTCCCCGCTCAGCAAGGAGCTGAGTCTCACGATCGTTGAACGAACGAATCATACGACAAAATTTCTCAACTCCTCTTCTCCTCAGCAAACATAAACTGTGTGTAGCTATCCTCGGCTAAACTTAGCCACTCAGCAGATTCATCACGCCACGACTTAAAGGCGGTGTAGACTTTTGCGTAGACTGGATCGGCGGCGGCTTGATCTTCCATGATCTCCGTTGCGGCTTGGCGTGCAGCCTGCATTACGTCATCTGGAAAGGGACGGAGAATTACTCCAGCATCCCGTACTGTCTTCAACGCCTTAGCATTCCCCGCATCGTACGCAGCCACCATTTTCACGTTCGATTCAGCACAGGCAACTTCGAGTGCCGCTTTGTACTCCGCCGGAAGTTTTTCGTAGGCATCACGGTTTACGTAGTAGCTAAGCATTGGTCCTGGCTCCCACCAGCCGGGGTAGTAGTAGTTCTTTGCTACTTGGTGTAGGCCGAGTTTTACGTCGTCGTATGGCCCCACCCACTCGGCAGCGTCGATTGCTCCACGTTCGAGGGCGATATAGACTTCACTGCCGGGAATCACTTGAGCCGTTACCCCGAGTGCTTCCATCACTTTCCCCCCGAGTCCGGGAATGCGCATTTTTCTCCCCTTCAATTCGCTCAAGTTTGCAAACGGCTCGCGAAACCAGCCTCCCATTTGCGCACCGGTATTTCCACCGGGGAAATTGATAACGTTGAAATCGGCGAAGAGTTCGCGCATTAGCTCTAACCCACCACCGTAGTACATCCAGGCATTTTGCTGGCGGACAGTCAGTCCGAACGGGACGGTACAGTCGAAAGCGAAAGCAGGATTTTTTCCGATGAAGTAGTAACTGGCGGTCTGTGCCATCTCTACACTACCACGCCCAGTAGCCTCCAGAACTTCAAGTGGGGGAACAAGTTCTCCCCCCTGATATGTCTTAATCTCAAAGTTCCCACCGGTTAACGCGCTCACCCGCTCGGCCATCGTTTTTGCAGCACCGTAAAGGATGTCGAGAGCACCGGGGAAGCTGGAGGCAAGTCGCCACTGCACCTTCTTCCGCTGTGATGTTCCCTCCGTTCGACGCCGCGCCCCCGGACCTTCACCACAGCCACTCACAACCAACGCGCCAGTAGCTGCGCCAACCGCTGTTGTTCTGATAAACTTTCGTCGTTTCATCCTTTGTGCTTTTATGAGCGTTCATCCCTGCTATCGTTCTCGAAATTGCAAACTCAAGATAGGGTGGAGAGAATAACGGAGCGTAGAAAGGTGCGCTCTCTTCTATTCTCTTTCTCTACTGTTCGATAAAATACTACCGCACGACCATGAAGTCACCACGCCACAAATGCATCCCGGATCGAATTTCAAGATAGTATGTGCCAGATGGTAGTTCTTCGACATTTAGAACAAGCTCACTCTCCAATCCCATCCTTTCCTCTTCCCTGATAACTCTCCCCCCCCCATCATATAGGGCAAGGTGTAATGTTGCAGCACCGTGCAGTGCTACGGGAAGGGAGATAAAGAGGGAGGCACTGACTGGATTCGGCACGACTTTCAGTTGGTCAACACGAGCGTCCGCTTCTTTCACACTCGACGCTCGGTAGAGAGGAAGGAAGCTGGAACGGTCGCAAAGATTCAACGGAAGAATATCTTTAAGTCGGGTATCATCAACATTGAAGAACGGGGCAATCACCGAAGCATAGTAGCAGTAGAAGTCAAGTTCGTGAGGAAGATTTCCGAAGCGATCAACGTTTACAAGGTCTGGAACATTCCCGAAGACTTCACCACCGTTCACCCCGGATCCGAAGACGAAATGTGGAGCGGCTGTGCCGTGATCGGTTCCCGGCCCGTTCTCCCCAACACGTCGGCCAAACTCGGAGTAGGTGATGCCGACAACTCGGTCGGCAACGTTGAGAGCGTGAAGATCATCCTGAAACGCCTTAACTCCATCACTCAATGTCCGAAGCAAGAGTGGATGGACAAGAGCTTGTCCACCGTGCGTATCGAAGTTGCCGAGGCGCACCTTGTAAATCCGCGTACCTAATCCCCCCGCAACAAGTCGAGCAACGATAGCGAGTGATCGCGCAAAGTCAGTGTCGGGATAGGTTACTTGATTCTCTGCTTTGGTAGCGGCAGAACGGACAGTGTCGGCAAATGTAATTGACTGGCGATTAATTAGGTCAATGAACTCCCACTCTCTCCCAGCAAGCGTTGTCACGTCCACTTCATCACTCACATTTGGCCCGGCAGAGACGAGGTCATAGAACTCCTGCGGATCGGTGAGCGACATTGCTATCGAGGCTCCAACAACAGTGAAGATTGAGGATGTTGCTGGGCTGATCTCAATAGCTGGGGGATCGTCTGGCAACACATCGGGGAAGTCAGGGTATTCGCCTGCGAGGTATCGCCCCACCCATCCGGTATTCAAGAACTCATCTTTGCGCCACCCGGATGCAGTGTTCCAGATTTCAGTTCCGGTAAAGTGTGAGAGGTTCATCTGATCGTAGCCAATGTTCTGAACGATGGCCAACTCTCCATCGTTAAACAGGCTCGCCATTCCCTCCATCACCGGATTCATACCGAGAAGAGGTTGACCGTTAAGGCGAAGCACTTCTTCTTTCGCCACAGCTAAGTTGGGGCGGGCGTTATAGTAGATTGCATCCTCGAAAGGGATCACCGTATTCAACCCATCGTTCCCCCCCTCAAGCTGAATGATCAATAGGACACGGTCTGTCTCTCCAATCTTCGCCAGTCCCTCATAGAGTCGATTTGTCTCGGCTAACCCTTGCAGCCGCAACCCGTGCAAGGCGAAAGGAGTCGCCAAGACTGGAGGGATTCGTTTGAGGAAGTCACGTCGTCGCATAAGAAATCAGATCAATTCAAAAGGCAAAATTCAACATTCAAAATGGGAAGAGTTTGCAGCGAACAATCCATATCTCCTACTATCTGCTAACTGCTCTCTACATCAACTGAAAATTCGTGGAGCGCATCAAGTAGCGCAACATCTTTTGAATACGCGTTCTCCTGATTTCATCACTCAAGTCAGGCCACTCGTAAGCACGGTCTTCTACCAACTCAACCAACAGGCGGTCAAGCAACTGTTCAGATGCTGGAAAAGCGAGAAGATGCTCGGCAACATCCCGAACGAACTCTTCAGGCTCTTCGAACGACGCAAACTGTTTTGCGAATGGGAGCAGGTCTACTTTCCAAGTACCATCACGGTTAATCGGCCCGGTGAAGATTAAGTTGAGTCGATCAACAATCCGCACTTGTACGCCGTAGAGAAGTTCATCGGTATAGAAATGGCGTTTGGGAAGAGTAGAAGAACTAATCCAAGAACGATAGAACTGCCAACCTTGCACG
>JBFWSB010000348.1:0-4774 GCA_050248595.1 Kapaibacterium sp. (SeqCode) | reverse complement strand
TTGCCAAACGGTTCAATCGACAATGTGGAACTTGCGAACAGTTCGGTGAACCTTAACTATGGAGCGGGTCTTTCAGGTGATGCTTCCGTTGCTTTGGGTGGAACGCTGAACGTGCAGAACACGGGTGTCACCTCGGCGAGTGCTGGAACCGGTATCTCCGTCGATCAAGCGACTGGTGGGATCACCATCACGAACAGTGGTGTAACCGGCTTGACGGCAGGGAATGGTATCTCACTCGACCAATCAACCGGGAACGTCACGGTCACGAACAGTGGTATTCTATCAGCAAATGCTGGAACCGGTATCAACGTATTGAACACAAATGGTGCGATCACGATTGAGAACACCGGGCTTCTCTCGGCTAACGCTGGGGACGGTATCACGGTGACAACAACGAATGGTGCGGCGACGATAGCGAATGCGGGAGTTCTCTCACTTGCGGGGACGACCAATCAAGTGAATGTCGATCAATCGACTGGCGCAATCACCCTATCACTACCACAAAACATCCACACCGACGCGATGCCGACGTTTGACGGATTGACGCTCGACAACCTGAACACGTCGAGCACGGCAAACCAGATCGTCGTTTCCAACAACGGCAACATCGAGTCGCGCAGCTTCGCTTCTCTTTTCCCCGGTGGTCTTCTCCCACAAGGGAGTAGCGCAAACTCAACACTCAGGTGGAACGGAACTGCTTGGGTAGAGAATAGTGGACTAACATCCGACGGTTCAGGGAACCTCTCGACATCGGGGAACACAACGGTTGGTGGGAACTTGACGGTGAGTGGGGCGAACGTCAACTTGCCGAACGGTTCAATCGACAACGTGGAGCTTGCGAACAGTTCGGTGAATCTCAACTACGGGGCGGGTCTTTCGGGTGATGCTTCCGTTGCTTTGGGTGGAACGTTGAACGTGCAGAACACGGGTGTCACCTCGGCAAGTGCTGGAACAGGTATCAACGTATCGAACCCGAATGGTGCGATCACGATTGAGAACACCGGGCTTCTCTCGGCTAACGCTGGGGCAGGAATCACGGTGACAACAACGAATGGTGCGGCGACGATAGCGAATGCGGGAGTCCTCTCACTTGCGGGGACCGCTAATCAAGTGAACGTCGATCAATCGACTGGCGCAATCACCCTCTCACTACCACAAAACATCCACACCGACGCGACACCGACGTTTGACGGATTGACGCTCGACAACCTGAACACGTCGAGCACGGCAAACCAGATCGTCGTTTCCAACAACGGCAACATCGAGTCGCGCAGCTTCGCCTCTCTTTTCCCCGGTGGTCTTCTCCCACAAGGGAGTAGCGCAAACTCAACACTCAGATGGAACGGAACTGCTTGGGTAGAGAATAGTGGACTAACATCCGACGGTTCAGGGAACCTCTCGACATTGGGGAACACAACGGTTGGTGGGAACTTGACGGTGAGTGGTACAAACGTCAACTTGCCAAACGGTTCAATCGACAACGTGGAGCTTGCGAACAGTTCAGTGAACGTCAACTATGGAGTGGGTCTTTCGGGCGATGCTTCCGTTGCGTTGGGTGGAACGTTGAACGTGCAGAACACTGGGGTCACTTCAGCAAGTGCTGGAGCGGGTATCAACGTATCGAACCCGAATGGTGCGATCACGATTGAGAACACCGGGCTTCTCTCGGCTAACGCTGGAGCCGGTATCACGGTGACAACAACGAATGGTGCGGCGACAATTGGGAATGCGGGAGTCCTCTCACTTGCGGGGACGACCAATCAAGTGAACGTCGATCAATCGACTGGCGCAATCACCCTCTCACTACCACAAAACATCCACACCGACGCGACACCGACGTTTGACGGATTGACGCTCGACAACCTGAACACGACGAGCACGGCAAACCAGATCGTCGTCTCCAACAACGGCAGCATCGAGTCGCGCAGCTTCGCATCCCTCGTCGGCAACTTGCCATTGACGCAGAACGCGATCTTCGTTGGGAACAACTCGAACAACGTCTCAGAACTCATCTCTACAAACGATCCGAGTGCTCTCCTTCAACAAAATGGAAGTGGTGTTCCAACCTGGAGTTCTTTTTCTTCGGTAGTTACAGCAATTGCTGATTCATTAGGATCGACAATCTGGAAGACGACAGGAAACGTTGGGACAAATCCTTCCAACCACTTCATTGGCACAACGGACAATCAACCTCTGATTGTCCGGGTGAACAACGACACAGCACTCCGCATACTTCCGGGCGCGACCCCATCGTTGGTTGGTGGAAATGGAGCCAACAGCATTGCTACAGGAGTGATAGGGGGAGTAATAGCTGGGGGAGGAGATGGGCCTTCTCCCAATCGGGTGAACGCCGATTTCGGTGCAATCGTTGGTGGCATTCGCCATCGTTCGAATGCGGCTTTCACCTTTATCGGCGGAGGACAGACAAACATCATCGACACGTTGGCGAACGAGAGTGTGATAGGGGGAGGGTTTGTGAACACTATCGACACCGGGGCAAGCCAGAGTGTGATTACCGGAGGAGTGTTCCAGACCATTGGGAACTATGCTCGCTACGCAACTATTGCGGGAGGGGCGCGGAACAGAATAGATAGTGGGGCGCGGATTAGCCTGATTGCCGGAGGGCAAGATAACCTGATTGGGAAGGGGAACTATGGTGCGGCAATTCTGGGTGGTCTGGAGGACACGATTCGGAACGGTTCCTTCTATGCGACAATCGGGGGAGGTCAGAAGAATCTGATCGACGGTGCTCCCTATGCCGGAATTTCCTCGGGAACCAACAATCGGGTAGAGGGGAGTGCAACCGGGGCAGCAATCTCTGGTGGTGAAGGAAATGTGATTCGTTTCTCGGGTCGATGGGGGACAATCAGTGGGGGAAGGAACAACACAATCGATTCAACAGCCGACTATGCCTCGATAGGAGGTGGACAGAACAACAATGTAGGAGGGGGTGCTTGGCACAGTAGAATCGGTGGCGGTCTTAACAACACGATTAGTAGAAGTGCCATCAGAACAACGGTGAGTGGAGGGGAGGGGAACCGAGTTAACTTTTCGGCGAGGTGGGGAACGATAAGTGGTGGAAAGAACAACACGATCGATTCAACTGCCGACTACTCCTCAATCGGTGGTGGAGAGAGTAATTACTTAGGGCGGGCGACATGGCACAGTAGAATCGGTGGTGGGCTTGCGAACAGGATTACCGCAACCTCCACAATGTCGGCGATTCTTGGTGGGCGTGCGAACGTGATTGACTCGGCAAACAACTCGGCAATTGTTGGGGGGCGGGGATTAACAATGAAAGGGGATAACAGCTTTGGCTTTCACGCCAATCCGGCTGGGAACAACGACATGGTTGTCAGCGATCCGAACATTGCCCTCTTCGGCAACACCGATCTCTGGCTCGCCTCCAACGATGGATCAGCCAGCAAACTCAAGTTCTTTAAGCAAACGTTCGGAGAAGGACCCTATCCCGGAGCAACCTCCTATTCCTCATTTGAAGCAGCAGCAGGGCAGGTCTCCAACATCGAATATATTCTTCCCGACAGTGCTGGAATTGTCGGCGACATCCTCTCCGTAAAGTCAGTTGCTGGCAACCGTATCTCGCTCGACTGGGGAACCGGAGGTGGAGCGGGGTGGAGCGTGACCGGAAATGTGGGAACAAATCCTTCCGCAAACTTTATCGGAACAACTGATGATGTCCCTTTAGTCGTTCGGGTGAACAACGATACCGTGATGCGCTACGTTCACGACTCACTCAGTCCAATAATTGTTGGTGGCTACAACGGCAATCGAGTTGGAGCTGGTTCGTACGGTTCGGTTATCGCCGGTGGTGGACTCGACGGAACGCAGGCAACGATACCGCAGCCAAATCTTATTGGTCAAGCGAGTTCGTTCGGAGTAATCGGCGGAGGCTGGGCCAACGAGATCGGAGACTATACCGAGGTGGCTACTGTCAGTGGAGGGAAGGGGAACATCATTGGCGACTCCTGTCTGAACAGCACGATTTCTGGCGGACGGAATAACTCTATCTTCGACTCATCAACCTATTCGGTTATTGGAGGTGGATTGGTAAACTACATCGACGCCAACCTTGCAACGCTTGCCGGAGGGCACTTCAATTTTGTGAGTGGAGACTACGGCATGATTGGGGGAGGGTACAACAACCGACTGGGAGCTGGAGCGAGGCTCTCAACGATTGTTGGAGGTGAGAATAATAATATCCGAGATAGCATAGTCAACTCGTTCATCGGTGGAGGTAGAGAGAATGTAATGTACCAGGGGGGAGGCTTCTCTACAATCGGCGGAGGAGACTCAAATCGAATCTGGAATGCCACAACACACGGGACGATAGCTGGAGGAAGGAGAAACATTATTCAGGATACGACAATCTCTTCCACTATTGCTGGGGGAGGGATAAACACGATTAGCAGATATGCCGACTACGGAACGATTGCCGGTGGGCATATCAACGGGATTGGTTTCGATTCAGATTTTTCATCAATCGCCGGTGGTGAGCAGAATACAATTGCAGATACATCCCTCTACTCGACAATCGGCGGTGGCAATCAGAACTATATCGGTCCCTACAGCAACAATGCTGTAGTTGTAGGGGGCTATAAAGATTCAATCATTGGGAATGGCGACTTCTCGTCGATCCTCGGCGGTCTGGAGAATAAGATCGGTCAGGATGGAAGGATGAGCACAGTTCTCGGTGGGTGGGGATTGACCCTAACCGGAAGTCGGAGTTTCGGCTTCCACGGGAACTCGTTCTTCG
>JBFWSB010000347.1:0-4778 GCA_050248595.1 Kapaibacterium sp. (SeqCode) | reverse complement strand
TGTCACGCATCCAACGTAGAGAATTCCGCAAAGCAGAATTAAGAATAGATTACGGACGTGGATCAACCCACTCAGCCCCATCGTTAAAGACCTCCTTTTTCCAGATTGGCACACGTTTCTTCAATTCTTCAATCAGATAGCGGCAGGCGTCGAAGGCTGCATCGCGGTGTGGAGTGCCGACAGCAATGCAGACGGCAACTTCCGATATTTGCAACACCCCCACCCTGTGGTGGACGATCACTTTTACCACTCCAAATTTCTCGACAGCTTCCTGCGCAATCTTCTGCATCTCTCCTTCGGCCATAGGGGTATATGCCTCATACTCCAACCGCTCGACCTGCTCTCCTCGCTCTCTCTTCCCACTCGAATTTCTCACCGTCCCAACAAAAGAGGCGATCCCCCCGACACCGGGATCAACCACCCACTCAACGAGTCTACCAGGGTTAATTGGCTCCGATACAATTAAAGTTTCGATCATAGTATAGTAGTGCAAGCTGTTTGGCGAAGCATTTACTCACCCCCCAGCAACGGGAGGAATCACCGCAACTTCGGCTCCCTCGGGAATTATATCGCTGTCGAGAGCATAGTCCATATTCACCGCAAACCTACTTGCTCCAGCAAGAGTTGAAAAGCGAGGATGTTGTTCCAACAACAGTTCTCTAAGACCGGCAACAGAGATTCCGGGAGAGACTGTCACTTCCTCAATCTCAATTCCAACCACCTCTCGGGCCGGGCCAAAGTACCGGATGTTAATCTTCATAGTGAAATGTTATCTTCGCCCTGTATATACCTTCAGGGAGTAGAACGATACGAAAGAGAATCAAGTTAAGAAAGGCATCGTTCCCTCCACCCTGCGTTGCTCTCTTTCACACGAGATATCCCTTCATCAAGTGGGCAACAGCATATCAAGAATCTACGAATCAACCGTATGAATTTTCATGAACTTTGATATTTCTAAAGCCCTCGAAACAATTCAAGGCTGGATCAACGAGCTAATTATTCTCCTTCCGAATATCATCATTGCAATCATTGCCTTCACGGCAATATTCTTCTTTGGGAAGGGAGTTCGCAGCCTTATCATCAAACTTACTGAGAAGCACAAACGCTCCCAGAATGTAGGAATCGTTGTAGGACGGCTTGGATTTGGAGTAACTGTAATCCTCGGGTTCTTTATTGCACTGATGATTATTGTCCCATCCTTCACCGCCGGGCAACTTATCGGGGCACTTGGAATCAGCAGTATCGCAATCGGATTTGCTTTCAAGGATATTCTCCAAAACTTTCTTGCCGGCATTTTGATTTTGATGACAGACGCCTTTAAAATTGGAGATCAGATTATTGTGGAGACATATGAGGGGACTGTTGAAGACATTCAGACCCGAGCAACAACGATACGAACCTACGATAATCGGAAAGTGGTAATCCCGAACTCCAATATGTTTACAGGTTCGGTAACGGTAAACACCGCATACGAAAGCAGACGTTCACAATATGACTTTGGCATCGCTTACGGTGACGACGTTGAGACAGCGAAGAGGATCATGCTTCAAGTAATGGGAAGGACTGAGGGAGTACTGCAAACTCCAGCACCTGACGTTCTCACAATGGAACTTGGCGATTCGAGTGTCAACATCCGAGGTAGGTGGTGGACAAATCCGACAATTGCCGAGGTACTATCGGTGCAGGATAGAGTCGTCTCCGAGGTCAAGAAAGAGTTCGACAAAGCTGGAATAACAATTCCGTTTCCAATCCGAACGGTCTACTTCAACGATGAGAGGGGGAAGAGTTAAGGTCGGGCGAGGCTTGATTGGTTGTACTGACTCTCTTTCAAGTAGAGCATTTATGATAAGAGAATCACCACCAAGAACACGAAGGATCACCAAGGGAAGAGTCGACTGTGGTAGAGATTGATGCTAACAAGTATAGATCCGTGTCCATTCGCGTTAATCCGTCGAATCCGTGTACAGTATTATCGAGCAATCATCTCTGGTTGGAGATGGTACGCGGATGATGCGGATCGGACGGGATGTTCACAGATTAGAGCGGAGAATACATAGAATTCATAAAGATCGCCCCCTATCGAACAATGATCCCTCTTCTCACACTCTGCGTTGGAGTCTGTAGCAGAAGGCTGTAGGCTCCAGCGGGGAGACCCGCCACGGGAAGTCGAACTAACCACGATCCAGCTTCGGCACTCTCTAACGTAAGGCTAAGTACCTCCCGTCCACTCTCATCGAGAAGCAGAAGTGTCCCCCCCCCATCTTCCACAAGATCAACCTGCACTCGCGCTTCGTTCTGGACTGGGTTGGGAAGAACTTTTAGTCCGAAGGCTCCGGTTCCGTCTACCAATCTGGGTGTTCCTACAGCACACCATCCGAGTGCTGTAAAGTTTCCATCAACAGGCTCGGCTTCACCTTCATAGAGATCACTGAGGAAACTGAAACTGAAGTCTTCCACAGCAAGTGGTGTAGTGAATCGACTTCCTAAGAGGACGAGCATCGGAATTTCACCGAGCGATCCATCCTCCGAAAGGCGACCGGTCACCTCAAGTTCAAGAAGGCGTTCTTTCCCCTCAACTCTGGTAGAGAGAAGTCGGAACGCTTGAGCACCAGTTATGAGACTATCCAGATCTTCTGGAAGGAGCATATCGGCAGCAAAGCGAACTACCAACCGAAGCTGCACTGGAGCACCAACCGCGAACGATTGAGGATCGGACTGAAGGTAGAGTGGAATGGGAAGAACGGAACCAATCTCTTTAGACTCATTTGCAAAGCCGATACGCAAACTCCCTCGCGCAATACACCGACTTCTAACTGGAATCAGCAACTCTGCACCACATATCGGTTCAACAACTCGGATTGTATCGTGGGCATCCCTCCCCGGACGAGCGGTTGGAAAGACTTCTACAATTAGTTCTTCTCCCGGCAAAGCTGGATCACTCCCCTTCCGTTCAAGTCTGAAATCATCTCCCCTCACCAGCTCTACACGAAGTCCCTCCAACGGTAGAGTTCCCGTATTCCGAATATTGAAGCGGCGAGGACCAACAGTGTCGCAGAGAACTCGTCCGAAGTCGAGGGCAACAACGCTCATCGACAATTCCGCCAACTCATTCTCCACTCGCAAGGTTCCGTTCAACGTATCGGTATCGCCGCCCGATAGAACAAGCTGAAGTGTGGCAGTTCGAGTTCCGAGGCTGCCGGGAGTGTAGAGAATATCAAACCGAGCAGAATCTTTCGCAGGAATTGAAAGCGGAAATGTGTTTGTCGGGATGAGCTGAAACTCTCCGGCATCACCACCGATGACAGTTCCTTGGTTAACAATCAAGGGGAGGGCATCGTAGTTGACGATGTAGAGAGTCAGCGTGTCTACATCTTTCGGTTCGCACCGCAGAGTGAGCGTAGCAGGTTCAACTGCTCGCACGTAGCGCACTAACGTCTTAAGATCAAGACCGTAGTATGAAGTGTCGGGACAATTTGCCGTGTAGAAATCTATGCGCCCAGTCACCTCTCGATCACCGGGTACCGGAGTGTAGCGAAGGTCAACCGGCTGAGAAGCCCCGGGAGCAAGTGTGAAGGGGAGCAGCGATGGATTTGCAAGTGCTATTGAAGCGGGACTAATCACCGCTGAGGTAACCGTAACTGGATACGTTGTAGGATTGGTGATAACAACCTGCGCATCTACTGTGGGTGTTACAGGGAAAGCCGAAGGGAATGTGAGAAGAGTTCCAGAAGGTGGTGTTAGGGCAAGGCGATCTGGCTTCAGCCGAATGGGCAACTCCAATAATATGCGCTCGCGGCAGAGAGTCTGGCGAAAAATCAACGCACCACTATCTACCCCAGACCTCAGGCTATAGAAGCTAAGCTGTACAGGAATACTTTCACCGGCAGCGAGAGTGATGGGCAACGATGGAGTAACCATCACTCCTTGCAGACCGTTAGTAAACTCGACACTCTCCACCACAATATCAGAGACACCGGCGTTCGACACCTGAATTGTTGTGTCGAACTCTTCGCCGCAGATGTGGTTGTATATCCCATCAGCTTGCAGAACACCCCGCTGGACAACTGGAGCCGGAACGAAAGCGTAGGCATCACTCACACTCCGTCCATTTACGGTAACAGCTACTGGTCCACTGGCAACCAGATCATATCTACCTGGGTCAACTTCAACTACTCCGAAGAAGCCTGTAAAGTTGACACCAACGCCGTTCAGCGTTGCGTTGGTCACAACATCGGGTCGAGCTACCGAGACAAAGTGCTTCCAACCGAACTGCACACCGTCGTTGCGTGGAGGGAGTGAGGGGACAACGAAGTGATGTTGCCGCGCCATCTGCTCGCGAGGTGTTATCAAAGCCAACGAAGGATCTCCTACAGCACTGTCGAGACCGCTCGGTGGAGATCGAGAAATGTTTACGCCGAGGTGAGCCATCAGAATGGGAGTAGAACTTTCAGCGATTCCATCTTCGAAGGTGAGTTCTGATATAAATGCTCCATCTTTAACAAGAGAATCGACTTCGAGCAGGAGACCTGTCGAGGTGACCTGCGCATCGCCACAGGAGGCAACCCCTTTCCAATATGTTCGCGGTTCACCCGGATAGCGTGCAACAAAGAATCGGGTTCCCAACCCTTCAAGTGGTGGAAGCTGTTCAATCATTGGACCGCACGAGGTGTTGCCAAATGGGAGCGTCACGCAAGTAGAGCCACTCCAGACTGCAACCGGTTTGTCGGCAGCAACTCGGGAGCCTGTCAAATCATCGTTGATCTCCGAGACGATCCTCT
>JBFWSB010000346.1:0-4814 GCA_050248595.1 Kapaibacterium sp. (SeqCode) | reverse complement strand
ACGCGAATGAACGCTGATCTATACTCGGCTATGAAAAAGGGGGTAGAGACTCAAGTGAGACTCTACCCCCTTTTGTATTCTCATTCACTATTAGAAAACATCTCTACGACGTAGATTGTGGACTACTTTTTTGAGCAAGTAGATCCGCTGCGGCGGGTTCACACGAAACAACTGAACTTCCCATGTACTCTTTACAGCTTCCACAAAACCCAAACTTTGTCCCCTACACTTACTATGAAGGCCTATTTCTTCCACACGAAATTAGTCAGATTGTTAGCTATTGGAAGAGTGATGAACGGAGAGAGGCAACGCTCTCTGGTGAGAGGACTCAAGATGAGACCCTCCGCAAATCTTCGGTGATTTTTCTACCGTCAGGGGGGGAGTATAACTGGATATATGAGAAGCTCGCTATGGTCGCGCAACAGTGCAACTTCCAACGATTTGGATTCGACCTCATCGGCTTTGCCCAAGAACTACAACTGACCGAGTATGCTGAAGGGGATTTTTTCGAGTGGCATATGGACTTCGGTGGGGGTGAAATATCGAACAGGAAGCTGAGTTTGACAGTACAGCTATCCGATCCAGAGGACTACGAGGGGGGATCGCTCCAGTTTATGATTAACGATAAGATCGTTGACGCACCTCGAACTAAGGGGACAATCGTCGTCTTCCCCTCATTCATCATGCACCGCGTAACGCGAATCACCAGAGGAATTCGCCGCTCAATTGTTGGGTGGGTTTCAGGAGTTCCCTACAGATAGTTAACCACATTGAACTAAACATGCGAAGGGAGAACTCGGAATGCTCCGAGTTCTCCCTTCAATGTTGTAGAGATGGAAAGTTCTTCACTCTCCTCCTTGCTCACCTTGATATTGAATTATCAGAGACGAGCACTCCATGTTACTTCACTACCGATAACGGAACTGTGCGCCGCTCCCCATTCACTTCGATCGAAACGAAGTAGATACCAGTGCTTACTCCACGCAGATCAAAGCGAAGCTCGTTTCTTCCAACTACTGTTGTCACGTTTCTTTCCTCCACACTTCTGCCTGAAGCATCCAGCAAAACAATTCGAGCTGGGAGATTCCCCTCCGCAACTGTAAACTGAAGCGTAGCCGAACCGATTGCTGGATTTGGATAGATAGATTGTGTGCCACTGAACGTATGGCTCTCACTACCAACCTCTTTCTTCCACTCTTCTGATTCACCACCAGATGGAGCGTTTGGATATGGAGTTGAGTTAACCAACGCCGTTACCGTATAGGGCTTTAATTCGTCGTAGTTGGAATTGGGATTCTGCGACCAAACGACTGCGTAGTAGTCGTACTTCACAAAGTCCGCACCATTCAGCACAAGAATCTTTGTTTCCGTCCCTGTTGGCCCACCCTGCACAAGCGAGACCGATCCTGATGGCTTCTCTTTTCGATAGAGCGAAACGCGATACCCTTGTGGGTGGGAGTATAGAATCACCTTTAGGTTTTTCTTGTACGAAGTTGGGTTTGAAATGCGATACCAATCCTCTTCTTCTCCCTTACAAATCACCCCGTGCAAGTAGTCTCCCACTCTAAGAACTCTCGCCCCGTTTGGTGTATCGTCCGAAGAAAATGAGCTACAGTCAAACGTGGTTGTGAAGGTCTTCCCAGCACTGACATCACTTTTGAGGTTGGCTGAGTATAGTGATTGGACGTAGACGACGTATCGACTGTCTGGTGTCAGAAATGACATCGTGGTAGATGTACCCGAAACAGTTTTCGATTTCCACGACCCTATCAACTGTCCGTCGGCACTCAGTTGTCCCCACTGCACTTTGTATTGGGTAACGCCATTTACTCCACTCCAATTTGCTTTGGCCGATGTCGAGGCTACCGAAGTCACCCAGACAGATGCAGGTGGTTTTGGTGTTCCCCCATAGAACTGGACAACATCGGACCAAGCGCTCACAACGTTCCCATTGCGCGAGCGGACTTTCACCTGATAGGTCTTCTGCTCAAGATTGTTAAGGAGCGTCTCGGTGCTGGTTAGATAGTATCGGCTATTCCAAGACTTTGCAGCAGCATCCTTGTAGATTAGGTCGTACTTAGTTGCCCCCGCTGTTGCACTCCACGAAACCTGTGCAGAGTTTGCTCCGGCAAGTGTGGAGTGATCTTTCTCTCGCTCTGTACCGGTCGTGCTGACGTTTACCGATCCTGGTGGAAGAAGATATTCTACTCCCCCTCTGATAACGAGTGAGAACTCCTGTTCTCCATCTTTCAGATTACCCTTGTGACTAATCACCACTTTATACTCTTGGAAGGAAAATCCTCCGTTGTGTTGGAAGCTGATCTGTTCAACGTTATCGATAGTGTTATCCCCCGTTGTAGCCGTCGCCGAAGGATTTGCAACGTTCAGAACGTATGGTTTGAGCGGCTGAAAGCCTTCCGATTCACCACTGATTGAATTCACTCGCATATCGAGATCGTTCACGAGCATCTTCCTCCGATTGTTAATTGGTGGAAACGATCCCCCCGTCACCGGCGTTCCGGCTGGGTCTGTCCAAGCAAGAGTCAACGTTATGTACTCGTTTGGCTTCGCCTTGAAATAGGCGACGTACTCCTCCCCTTGCTTCAAGGTTTTGCGGCGAATTGTGTACCGACCATTCTTTGCACTCTGGAGAATCATGTCAGCTGCCAACTTTGCGTTGACTACTCCCCAGCCATACTGGTAATCCGGTCCCTTTTTTCCTCGATCTGTTGCCGTGTTAATCAACAACGCCCGCGCAGTTGCCGAGTGAAATGAGAGGTCGGGGAAGTTGCTGTTCCACAACTTCTGGAGCAGAAGCAACGCACCACTTACCGCCGGCGCGGCAAACGAAGTTCCACTGGCATTGGTATAGCCATATCCACGATTTGTTTTCGTGCAGACCCGAACATCCTTTCCGAGTGCTACCACATCTGGCTTGATTCGGCCATCGTCAGTTGGCCCCGTATTGCTGTTTGCCCAGATCACGTTGTTCTTATCAACCGCACCGACAACAATCGCGTTCTTCGATGTTGTGTGCGAGAGGAGAACATCGTAGCCACTTGCCCCATTCTTTGGGTGGGGGACGCTCGTCGTATCAACCACTTTGCCCGGCAGGAAGACATAGTTTCCCATTGCGTTGTCCGGCCCATTTCCCCGCTGATTACCGGCTGCAAGGACAGGTATCTGCGCCTGTTCTTCGTAGAGCATACTATCCAGTCTCTTCGCCCACTCATCGTAGTAGCCAAACTTAAAGTCTTCACTGTTTGGTGTGTTGGTCGAGGCACTTTCGGATGTACCAAACCAAATCCACTTCCCATTATCTTGCGCCCATCCCCGCGTCTGGCCGTATGAGTGGTTGCTGATTGTCCAACTTGGGAACGAGTTCGCAATCACATCGAGATATGTTTCAACTGTCACGCCAGTCAGATACCAGAGACCAGAGGCTCCCTTTGCAATTCCTCGAGCTAAGCCGTTATCCTTAATTCCGTTCGCCATAATCACTCCAAAAACGTGCGTTGGGTGGGTACCGTAGGGCACATTGTTCGGAGAAGTGAGCGTGATCGGAGCTATTGGTGTCTTGAACTCTGTGTGGTACTTGTATGGCTTCGTCTGAATCTCGAAGACTCCGATCGACATTCCCTTCCCATCCAAATTATATGGTGCGTCCCAAAGTTGAAAGGCGTTAATCGTCTTCGCATGTTCTGGTTGTGCCGTCATACTTGCGCTCACAACCACGAGAGCCACGGCGAGAAGAAGCAGATTGCTGAATAATGATTTCATTGTTCTCTATGTTATATATGGTTGATATTCAAAGCGTTTGCCGATAACTATCGAATCACAACTACTGGTCGGGTAATTGTTCCCTCCTCAGTCTGAATACGGCAGAAGAGCATACCAGATGGAATACCATCGAGAGAAAGAACGAAGCGGTTATTTCCTCTCTCTCTGCTCCCTTCAGTCTGAATCTTCTCCCCGAGACTGTTCATCAACTCAACCTTAACTTCACCACCAACCTCCGAATCGAGATCGATGTAGAGTATGTCTGTAGCTGGGATTGGATAGAGGCGGAGTCCACTGGAACGCTCTCCCTCTCCTTCCACACTTGATGTCTCTTCTTTCATCACGAACGACCACCGCTCCGACCAAGCACCCTCTCCAAACTGATTGATTCCCTGCACTCTCCAGAAGTATTCAACCCCCGGCTTCAGTTCATCGATTGTGAGGTCTTCTGTTAACTGGGTATACTGATCCTCTTCTCCATTGAAGTTCCCCGTCGCTGAAATCTGCACGAAGTATTGCGCGGCAAACTGAGCAGATGCCCAGCCTAAGGTGACCGCTCCTTCAATGTCGGTTGATCCATTCGCCGGGAAGAGAAGAATCGGAGCTTCAGGTAATTTCTCCTCGGCAGACTCTGTAGAGAATGTGAATGGTTTTGACCACGCACTCGTCGTAGCACTCATTCCAGCTCTCCCACGCCAGAAATACGTTGTCCCCTCTATCAACCCCGCAATCTCAACCGATGTTGAGTCAACAACCAGCACTGTATCCACTTTGTCGAACGCTTCGTCACGCCCCACTTCGATCTCGTAGAAGATTGCTCCGTCCACACTATCCCAAGTCAGGAGAATATCAACAGGGAGTTCCGCAGCCTTATTAATTGGAGTCAAAAGCTCCGGGGCAAGAAGGCCAACTGCCGTATCCTCTGCTGTCCTGAAACTCCACGTCTCAGACCATGGGCTTTCGGTTTCGTCGTTCGCGGCTTTGGTTCTCCAATAGTAGCTCCTACCTGATTCGAGTGTCGAGAAGATTGCCCC
>JBFWSB010000345.1:0-4817 GCA_050248595.1 Kapaibacterium sp. (SeqCode) | reverse complement strand
GTCGACCAAGTCTCCGACATCGACCTAATGCTCTACTTGCGGGAGGGATTTACTGCGGAGGAGATTGTGCGGGAGAACAAACGGGCAATCGATTCCGGGGGAAATATCTACGGCGGCACTCCTGAGGAGGGATTTGGTGTTTGGCGATGTGTCAACGGAGTAAAGGTCGACCTCGCCTTCAACATGATTCCGAACGTCGAGGCCTTAATCGCGGAAGTTCTGGAGAAGCACACGCTTGAGAACGACTTTCACCTGATCGTTGACGGCATCCAACGTTCAGCAATTCTCGGCGGAGATAAGTTGATTAAGGGATGGAAAGATCGGATGAACGATTTTCCCGAACCTCTTGCTCGCAAGATGGTAGAAACCCACCTCCGCTTCAGTCCACTTTGGATAGCTCGGGATATGTGTGCCGGACGGAACGAACATATCTGGTTCCCGGAATTACTCCTCGAATATGTTCGCAAGATGCTCTGGGTTCTCTGTGGATTGAACCGGCGATACTATCCCGGAAAGCTGAAAGGCTTCGACTACGTCGCCGGAACACTCTCTATCGCTCCAGAGAACTTCTCCTCTCGCGTTGAGTCCCTCTTCAGCGATTCTCCTGAGACCGCCCTCACCACACTCTCATCTCTGGTAACGGAGACACATGACCTGATCGATAGGGAGATGCCCGATGTCGACACAACAAAGGCACGTGAGTGGTTTGCGGCGAAGGTTGTTTGTACGCCGGTGTCTTAAACGTCAACGTTATCGTCAGTAGGATTCCTTTCAGGTTTGTCACTCTGAACAGAGCGTAGCGAAGTGAAGAGTCTCTCAGGCCTTGTAGAGCAGAACTATAATGCTGTGTAGATATCCAGCAAGACTCCTCGGCAGACCTGCTTTGCGCTTTGTTGGAAGCCTCTGCACTATGAACAGGACTTTCAGATCTAAGAGATACGCAGAGCGAGATAGCTACGCTCTTCTGTTAACTGGAAGTGGATGAAGACTTCTTCCCGTTTTCTGGAGCTTCATCCGTAACGTATTCGTAGACAAGCTCTCCTTCTACTTCGTAAACTAAAGGAGTTCCTGTTGCCTGCGCAATTGCGCGCGCACGTTCTGCGGCACGTTTCAGAGCACGCAGTGCTGCTTCAGTGTTACTCCCTTGAACTGCCCCATTATTATCCTGTTCTATATTCATGCTTCTTTTACTCCAGTCTCAACAACAATTGGTATTGGCCCTGAGTTATCAATCAAGTCCCAACTATCCACTATATGTTTATACACCTCATGAAAATTTCGTATCCCCAAGGCAAACCGACGACGAATAACATTCACGGGAATGTGATGTCCTCCCTGCTTCACACGTAATCGCACTCGTTCAATGGCCAGCCCCTCCGAGTAGGCGATAGACCAGATGCTTCTGTCCATAGACGCCATCTCTGGTTCCATCCAGAACGGCTCCGATTTTTTCCACTGCTCTCTGCGAGCGAAAGTTTTGTGGGCCAATCAAGAAGATGACGCTCTCCACGAATTGGAAGGCGTGTTCCAACATCAGTCGCTTCATCTCTCGGTTGTAGGCTCCACCCCAGTAAGAACGAGCTAAGAAGGTCCAGCCGATTTCGACTTCGCTCTTCTCTTGGTTGTATTCGTAGTAGCGAGATGAGCCGATCACTTTTCCATTCGCCGCATCAATAGCAATCAACGCTCCCCCCGACTCCATCGCCTCGCGAAAGAACTCCCGAAAGATATCTTCGCGATACCGTTCACTCACTGGATGTTGTTCCCAGATGAGTGGATCGGAGGCAACCGAGTAGAGGGCGTCAAAATCTTCAGCGAGAAGTGGTCTGAGCCTGAGAAGATTTCCTTCGAGTGTTGGTTGATAGTTGAATTGCATAGGGAACTCTCCGGCTTTGTGGGCAAATGGTATAATTCTACCACCAAGAACGCCAAGATAGAATGTGGTGGAACCAGGAGGAGACAGAACAACTGGAAGCCCTCTTGGACTCACATCGAAGAGAACTATCCTTTGGCGTGGCTGGTGCTAAAAAAAAGCGAACCACTCTCCCCACAGTTGTATTATCACGAGGGCTTTCTCTGCAGAGCAATTAGCTGAGAGGATGGGCCTTGAAGAACTCCAACATCAGCTTGAGGGCAGATTGATCCGGCCAGCGGAAATGCTCCCGCAACCCTTCAGTTCCCGCACAAGCAGTATCGGTTGAGCAAACGTCAGATGCGATGACAGCACCATCTGAATCCAAGCTGTAGTATTCGAATGGCCAATTGTTTGCCTTGAGTGTATCAATCCACTCACTACTTGCACTGCACGGAACAAGCTTATCGCAAAGATTTCTTAAGAGAAAGAGAGGAACCTGTCTGGTGTATGTCTTCGAAATTGGACATGGAGTTCGGGTCCAAGGATCTCCTCCGGCATACTGTCCCATTGCCGCCACCATGCTGCTGCGCCACGTACTGTAGAGCACCGTCATGTAAGCCCCGTTACTCCAACCGTAAACGTAGATACGTGAGGTGTCGACCTTACCGGTATTCTTTGCGGAGTCGATAAAGTGGTCGATTGCCAGAGCGTCCAAATTATCCTCTGAATTTCTGTACCACTCATCCCAGTGATATCCCGTGCCAGTCTGAGGGCCATCTCCCTTATAAGGAGTTGCGCGTCGTCCCTGTGGGGAGAGGATGATAAAGCCGTGGATGTTCTCGTTGTCGGACAACTGGTAATCGTTGCGGAGATCATAGAGGTTTACGCCATCGCTGTAGAGACTGGAAGGATCCCTGAGCGAACCGTGCAAGTATACAATCATTGGCCACTGGTAATCCTCCGTGTCGGCCTGATCCGGGTAGTTGAGACAGGCATACCGAGTAACACTACCCTGCTTCCAAGTGAGAAGGTCAGCATCTTTACAAGATGGATTCATGCTCACAATCGAGGTGGTCGGCATAGGTGGTGCACCATATTGGTCATCACAGGCAATCGCAGTAGAATCATCCACCTTATCTTCCTCTTCAATCACAGGAGTGACTTTATCGGAACATCCAACGTGGAAGATTCCAAGGCTTAGGTACAAACCGACAAAGAGTGGAAACAATTGACTCCGTTTCATATCTTTTTTTCGAGTTATTCAGATTATCCTCACGATCTAATTCTGTCAGCCAGACTGATCAAGATCTTCAGCGGCTCTCTATTTTAGCTTCAGTGCCGCCCGCAAGGGAACGGAGGTGATGAAGTCAGACAAGTCCTCTTCATCAATACCAACCAATGTGCTGTCACCAGTAGGCTTTACACCCCGCAGAATCAGGTTCATATTTGCCAGGCCAATCCGCTTGGGTAGCAGTGGCATGTGAACTGAGCAGTGTATTTCAACTCATACAAAGATACCAGAAGAATAGCACCTACTAAAACAGCGTCAAGACGAGGACGTAGGGTGCGAGCGTGTCGAATAGCAAGAGAAAAATGATAATCCCTTTCGTAACTGTTCTGAGTGGAGATGGTGGGAGGGGAAAGAATCTTCTTCTCCCCTGATACGGAACATCAGGACGAAAAAAGATGTGGAAGAATCGTGAAGCTTCCGGGGTGAGAATCAGGAAGGCGAGAAAGAGAAGGAAGAGAGAGTGAACCTTCACCGAAATATCGACCCCAAAGTTCATGGCCACAACGTTCACCATTACGCCACAGGCAACGATTGCTCCGAAGGTTCGGGTTGTTTACGGGTAAATTTTACCTGAGACAAAAGAGAGAATCCTTTTAATGAAAGTCAAAAGGATTCTCTCTCTCTTATTCGAATGTCCTTGGATTTATCCCCCTACTCTACTTTCAGAATCGTCCGCACAATCGATTGACCTTCATGTGTGAGGCGCACGATGTATGCACCGTTTGGCAGATCACCACTGGACAATTTCACTTGATGTGCTCCGGCATCCACAACCTCGTGAACCAGAGTGCGGATATAATCTCCGTGCAAGTCGTACAGGTCGAGAGCAACTTCTCCCGTTTCATCAATCTGATACCGGATTGTTGTCTCCTCTCCAAACGGACTCGGACTGATTGACTCTATCGCAAATCCGAACCTTTGTCCAGATGGAATATCGACACCAGATGTCAAGTCGGATTCATCAATGTCAACGATATCCTGATCCTCTTTGATGCGGGCTGCACGCAGAACCAGGTTCATGGTGTTCACACCGAAGTGTATACCGTTCACTGGATCGTGTGCAGAGTAGGGACGCTTCGTTTCGTGAGTGAAGACGATAAGAAGATCTCCCGAAAGGAGAAGGTCGAGATCCCAGGCCATAGCTCCGGTGTCACTCAGAAATTCAGGCGACTGATGGTGACGCCATCCCTGATTTGATTTCATATCGCGCAACAGCAAGTCAAGGTGACTCAACCGCTCATCCCGCCCCCAACCTCCATTGTTCACCTGCACCAGAACTGCTGCCCCCCCATCGGAGTTGAGGGCAACCCGAGGACGCTGGAGATAGCCACTACCAGTGTCTGTATATCGCTCCGTTGCAGCGACATCCCACCTTGAACCGCTCCACGGAACCAGCTCCACAACCTCGCGGAGTTCACCGTTTATCTGACCAGCACCAGTTACAGCAAGAACACCATAACCATTTACTACGGCTGCGTCGAGACTGTTGTAGTGGATGCCATTCTTTCCATCCAGAAGCGTCTGTGGCGCTCCCCAACTCTCTGCTCCCCACGTCATTGTCATCACCTTAGCATCGGAGGAATCTGTATGGGAAAAATTCACCCAAATGGCCGACGCCTGATCCTCCATGGGGTTCATCAGGTGAAGTTCATGGTTCACTCCTGATATCCC
>JBFWSB010000344.1:0-4828 GCA_050248595.1 Kapaibacterium sp. (SeqCode) | reverse complement strand
CTTACTTTTTTTACGTCTTCTGTTTTTTCTTCGTCGCCGAGGGGTAGAGAATGTTGTTCAGGATCAGACGGTAGCCGGGAGAATTTTTGTGTAGAGCAAGATCGGTCGGTGGATCGTGAATTGCGTGTTGATAATCTTCCGGATCGTGCCCCGCATAGAATGTAAATGTTCCGCGGCCAAAGTTGCCTGTAATATACTTCACCTCGTCGGTTCCTTCACGCTCGGCTAAGACAATAATGTTCTTTTTGATGAACTCCTTGTGGAAGGCTGTTGTCTGTCCTAAAAATCCGTCGACAACACCAACGTGGCACTGTGTTAGCATAGTTGGGACGGGGTCATGCTTTGCCGAGAAGTCGAAGAGGGTGAAGCGATCATTTGCTGCGGTTGAGTAGATATTCGGTTGTACGTCAATCGAAGAATATTCGTACTGGAATGGGTCTTCTTCTACTTTGAAGTTCTCGAACGCCAACGTCTGCGTAAAGTCGAGCTTGCTCTGCATCGCTGGATCGGCTGGGTCTCCATCAAAAATTTCTGCGCAGATGTCGGTGTTCTGCGCTGCGAGGGCAACGTCGTAGGTGTCGGTTGCCGAACACATTGCGAAGAGGAATCCTCCTCCAGCGATATACTCTTTAATGGTCTTTGCCACATCGAGCTTCAACTGCGAGACCTTCTTGTAACCCAACTCTTGCGCCGTCGTCTCCAGAATTGCCACCTGTTGCAAGTACCACGGCTCGAAACGGTGGGTGGCGTAGAACTTTCCATACTGTCCGGTGAAATCTTCGTGGTGAAGGTGAAGCCAATCGTAGTTCTTCAGCTTCCCTTCCATCACTTCCTTGTCCCAGATTTTATCGTATGGAATTTCCGCATACTCCATTGCCATGGTTACGGCGTCATCCCAAGGTTGGAAGTTTGGTGGGACGTAGACGGCAACTTTCGGGGCAGTCTCCATTCTCACAATGTCCATGTTTGCCGTCTCGCTCTGCACCTCGCTGTAAATCACCGCAGCCCCAGCACCACTTACCCCCTCAAATGAAACCCCACGAATGCGGCACTCAGCGGCGATAAAATCGGCATACTCTACCATGAACGAACCGCCACGATAGTTCAGCAGCCAATCAACCTCATATCCTTTGTTTAACACCCAGTAGGCAATGCCATACGCCTTTAAGTGGTCGACTTGAGCCTCATCCATTGGGATGAGAAGTTTTGAGACCTGTGCGTGGAGAACTCCAGTGCCGACCAGAAGTGGCAGCATGGAGAACAAAATCCGCACTATATATTTTTTTGTCTTGCTCATCACTCATAGTAACTCCCGACTTTTAGTCGGGAGGATTGATCTGAAAACTGGAGAAGAAACGGCTTGAAGCCGTTTTCTCCTCTGCTGAGGTTCTATTGCACCCCGATGAATCGGGGTGTTAAGTAATTACCTTATTAACTACCCTATAATTATCAAGAAGGGATTTTCCTCCTTACTATCCTCACTCCACGCCCGAAACTTCCGGCATCTCCTCCACAGCTTCGGCTTTTGCTGCTGCTAATGCCTTCTCCACATGATCCCCCATTTTAGGGCTGAACCGAAAGTGCAAGTAGCCGTACGCATCGTCGAACGTCTTCTCGAGTGGCTCGATCCACTCGTGTAGTTTCGCAACGTGATGCCAGTGACTAATCGGTATGCGGACAATCCGCTCTCCGTATGTCTCCTCAACTCGGTTGGCAATTTCTTCGCGAAGTGCGTGAACCCCGAGTCCAGTTACAGCAGAGATTGCCACGCTGTCGGGGTAGCGATCCACGAGAGCACGAAGTCTATCGTTGTTAGGCTCTAACAGATCAACTTTGTTGAAGACCATGAGCATTGGAATATCACCTGCCTTAATCTCCTTTAGCGTCTCCTCAACAACGGCAATTTGTTCGAGAACATTTGCGGAGGATACGTCGACAACGTGGAGGAGAAGGTCGGCCTCCCGAGCTTCGGCCAGCGTAGAGTGGAATCCGGCAAGGAGGTGGGACGGAAGTTTGCGGATAAATCCGACCGTGTCACTTAACAAGATTGTCCGTCCCGGCTTCAACTCAACTTGCCGTACCGTTGTGTCCAATGTGGCAAAGAGTCGATCTTCCGCGTGAACTTCTGCCTCGCCAATCAGTTCGTTCATCAGGGTTGATTTGCCGGCGTTTGTATAGCCAACCAACGAAACCCGAAACATCTCCGTTCGCCCTTTTCTCTGGGTCTCACGCTGCGTTTCAATCTTCGCAAGTTTTTCCCGCAGATGCGAAATACGGGTCTTGATAATTCTTCGGTCGGTCTCAATCTGCGTCTCACCTGGCCCCTTCGTTCCGATACCGCCATACTGTTTGGAAAGGTGAGTCCACATGCGGGTTAGGCGAGGCATTAGGTAGAGCAGCTGAGCAAGTTCCACCTGCGTACGTGCTTCTCGCGAACGAGCACGCGAAGCAAAAATATCGAGGATGAGACCACTCCGATCAACAACTTTCACCTCAAGCTCGCGCTCCAGATTTCGGATCTGAACAGGGGAAAGATCGTCGTCGACAATTACGAGGTTTATCGTCTCATCTTCCTCAATGAGTGCTTTCACCTCCTCGACTTTCCCCTTCCCTACGTAGGAAGCCCCATCAGGTCGTGGAAGTGCTTGAATCACACGGTGAACCGTGTCTGCACCGGCTGTGTCGGCAAGCAACTCAAGCTCAGCAATGTGTTCCTCGGCAACCTCACGAGTTGTGGGGTAGACGATAAGTCCGATAAGAATAGCCCGCTCACGGACGTTCGGATTGGGCGAATGAAGTTTTTTCTCGATCAAATCAAAAGGTACTTGATGTGAGTATTTCAGTATTAAGCGGGGGGGATGACGAAAGAAGAGAGTGAAGAATGTGTCTATACTTGGTGTTTCTTGGTGCTCTTGGTGGTAAAACAATCTCCACGAAGGACACCACACGTCACGAAGGTTATGCCATTCTCTTGATGACCTCAATCATAATCTGCGTCACCTTCGGCTCAGCCTTCCCCGCCGCAGCGATAATTTCTGGTATGCTGACCGGTTCAAGATTATCGGGAAAGCACTCATCTGTGATAATTGAGATGCCGAAAACTTTCATCTCCATGTGTCGAGCGACGATCACCTCCGGCACTGTGCTCATCCCAACAACATCTGCACCAATGCCCCGCAAAAAACGGTACTCCGCCCGCGTCTCAAGGTTTGGCCCAGGCACGGCAACGTATACACCACGGTGAACTTTCACCTTCAGGTCGAGTGCAGCCTCCTCGGCAATTCCCAACAACTCAAAACTATATGGCTCAGACATGTCGGGGAAACGTGGTCCAAGTGTGTCGTCATTCGGACCAATCAGTGGATTATCCCCGATCAAGTTAATGTGGTCATCCATCAACATGATGTCGCCACGTCTGTAGAGAGGATTCATTCCACCACAGGCATTGGAGACGAGAAGGGTTCGAGCACCTAATGCCTGCATAACGCGGACAGGAAAGGTGATCTCCTTCATCGAATACCCTTCGTAGTAGTGGAAGCGTCCCTGCATTGCAACCACAGATTTCCCCCCGAGCGTTCCGAAGATCAGGCGTCCCTCATGCGACTCAACAGTTGAACGGACAAAGCCCGGTATCGCACTATACTCAATACTCAGGCTCTCCTCAATTGCACCGGCAATCCCACCGAGACCCGTTCCAATAACAATGCCGACAGTTGGTGCAGCATCTGTGTGCCGACGGATGGCAGCTACAGCACTATCAATCTGTTCTCTCAAAGACATGGTAGATCAATTCAAAAGGCAAAATGAAAAATTCAAAAAGAAGTCACGCAAAGGCGCAAAGAGGCCAAGACGCAAAGGAGATCCCCAACTCTTCGACTCTCTATGTTCTGAATTAATAGTTGACGACCTCTACCAACTCCGACGCAACCTAAAGAGCTACCCTGCTCTCCCTACTCATACACTCCCACACTCACGAACTCATACACTCTGAACTCTACCCTCTTGCCCAAGCGTGGCGAAGCGAGAGATAACCGGCAAAACCGAAACCGAAAAGATACATAAGCTGGAAAGGAAGAGCAGCAATTTCCACTAACCAGATCGAAATAGCAATTCCGATAGCGAAGTAGAGTGCCAGCAGCAGCTCGATCACCGTACTGAGACTGATCTTCGAGA
Source organism: Kapaibacterium sp. (SeqCode) (assembly GCA_050248595.1). GTDB lineage: Bacteria > Bacteroidota > Ignavibacteria > OLB7 > OLB7 > JAGWAZ01. The sequence goes on along the minus strand of JBFWSB010000344.1, from coordinate 655 downwards.
AGCGGTAGATGCTCCGAGTCCAGGTGTCTTCCTTCTTCGTGATATTATACTTCGGCGTCCGCTTGAACTCGCTCTTCTTGTTGAAGATTGCCTCGAGAACAGCCTTCGTGTTATTCACAGCTAAGCCCATCGTTCCGGCCATAAAGACTGGAAAGAGGAGCATCCTTCGCTTCCAATCTCCCCGAATATCACGCTGCGCAACGAGGTAGAAGAGGAAGGTAGAAATCGAGGCGAGAATAAAAATCGCCATCAAGTTGTAGTACAAATCGAGTTCTGGGTGCGCCTTCTTAATGAGAATAATCGGAAGGTTTAGCAACGCAATGAAGAGAATGAAAGGAAAGACAACATTCGACGTTAAGTGAACCGTTGCGTGGAGCTTCACTAACAATGGTTGATCGCTCTGCCAGACCCGCCAGAGATGTTTTTTCGCGGTCTCAATTGCCCCTTTCGTCCAACGGAACTGTTGCAGCTTCAGACCGTTCACCTCTGCCGGCAGTTCGGCGGGAACAGTGACATCGTTCAGGTAGAGGAACCGCCATCCACTGAGCTGAGCACGATAGGAGAGATCGAGGTCTTCTGTCAACGTATCGCTGTGCCAATCTCCTGCCTCGATGATACAACTCTTGCGCCAGACACCGGCTGTTCCGTTGAAGTT
>JBFWSB010000343.1:0-4849 GCA_050248595.1 Kapaibacterium sp. (SeqCode) | reverse complement strand
GAGCACTGTTCGGGCATCCGATTCACCCCCAGTCTCCATCCACTCACTTGCGCAGATCACCACATTGTCGAACTCCCACGGCTTGAGTGCCTCCACTTCAGAGGTTGAGGTGAACTCGCCCTGTACAAACTTCAGGTCGAGATTCTCAGTTGTCACTCCACGGCTCATTAGGCGAGTTAAGCGTTCTGATTCCGGAATCAACGCCATGCTGACGATTTCGTACTTCTCGTCGAAGGTGTTGTTGAGAATATCCAGAAGTGCCGGAATTGAGTAGTTCCACCCTAACAGCAGAATGCGGCGCACGTCGTTGCGAGGAGCGAACGAGTAGCAGCGTGAAGGAATCTTTACCTCATCTTTGGGATTAACTCCAGTCGGTTGGAAGGAGAGAAGATCGTGTGCATCGGCTCCGGGAGCAATCAGCACCAGACGCTCTCCCGGTTGAAGAGGATCGTTCGCCGAGGCAATAAACGAATAAAACCGGCGGGCATCGTTTCGGTAAACGCCGAGGATGATAGCGTTCGGAAGTAGTGGAATTGCCTCCGCAAGTTTTTTCCCAACCAGTTGGGGATATTCCCGCAGATAGATTTCGTTCCCCTCCTCGTGAGTCAGCAGTTCGTAGTAGATGTGGGAGAGTCCGGGTACGCGAATGATCTGGGCAATCAATCTTCCGATAAAGAGATCACTCTCCAAGGTCTCAATCGGTCCGCCATATGCCGAGCGTGCAATCTCTCCCTTTCGGTGGTCACGAATCTCGGCCACCATGCGGGGCATCTGTTGGTCATCTTTAAGGGAGAGTGTGCCGGAGTTTCTGATCGAGAGAAGTGTCTTCAAAGCTCTGCCGTCTGGATACTCCAACGTCTCCTCGCCATACTCACCTCCCGGAAGAATAATCACAGAGGCGTGGAGAAAGTCAACACGTTCCAAGTGTTCAATGCGGAGTGGAGTACCGCTCCGAAGTGTGATGCGTCGCCCACTCCAATATGAGCCGAGAAATGCTCGAAGGTCCAGCATCATCTCTGGCTTCACCTCTTCGGCCATCACAACAATGTGAAGTCTGGATGTCCCGAGACGCCGAAGAAAGTTGCGAACTCGGGTCTCCGAAAGGAGAAGTTGCTTGATGATAATTGGCGTTCGATTTGTCCAGCCTAAAATTAAGATGTGATTGTTTTGGGCGATTGGCGTTAGTCCGCGCTGCAATCTGGTGATAGACTGATTCAGACCTTGCGTCATAACAGCAACCAGAGCACCGAGGAAGAAGACGTAGCCCATCACGCTGATAATCGTTGAGATTGTCCTCTTCACAGAGCCTTCATCATCGCCGATATATCCGGGATCGGTCAAGCGCAAGAAAGACCACCAGATTGATTCAGGAATTGATTTGAAGTCATCGGTAAGCCACCAAACTGCCAGACCCCCCACAACCGCAATCAAGCCGATCACTACTGCGATCAATAGCAATTGGTGAAGCAAACGGTAGAGGATGTACCGTTCGATTTCATACGTCAGGCGATTGCGGAGTCGACGAAACATCTTCTTGTTGTACCAATTGTTGGAGGAGAATTCAAAATTCAAAAGTAAAAATTAAAAAGAGGAGAAGGTGGGGATTCAAAATTCAAAAGTAAAAATTCAAAATGGGGAGAGCCGATCACTCTTTCTCTACAAACCTTGACGCAGGCTGAAGACCTGCGGCTACCATTACTCATACACTCTCACACTCACGAACTCATACACTCCCCTCTCTACAAACTCTACACACTCCCATACTCCCCACTATCGCAAAGAGAGCTATTTTTATCCTTTCAATTCATCCCGGTTGTTTGTTTACTATATGCTATGCTGCAACTGAAGACCATTCGGCTACCCTTCTCGGCCAATCTCAAGCTTATGCTTGTGCTCTTTGCCCTTGCCATTGTAACTGGTACGCTCTGGTTTACACAGAATTTGGTGAACGAGTTAAAGCAGGCGGAACGGCGAACAATTTTATTCTACGCAAATTTCTATCAGTCGCTCCTGAGTGCACCGCAAGGGAATAGTGAGGGGGTTGACATCGTCTCGGACCTTGCCTATCAAGCACCGCAAGTGCTCTACTTTCCGGTTATCTTTACCAATCCTGACGGAAGCATTACCCGGCAACCGGAGTGGATTGTGATGAATGTCTCGGTCGATTCAACTAAGTCGATTGAGGAGCAGGAGGAGGAATTACAGAGTAGAGTGGAGAGTATGAGGCAGGCGTATGATCCTCTTCCGCTCTACGCAATTACTGAAAGAGATGAAGAAGTGAAGGAGGGAGATTCGGTAGTTATTCGCACTGTCACCGATACGCTGGTTACCAACTACATCTACTTCGATGACTCCGATGCCGTTAAACAACTCCAGCTTCTTCCCTGGATCGAGATTATTATCATCTCGATGTTCATTCTGATTGCTTACATCAGCTTCAGCCATATCAAGCGGAGCGAGCAATCGAATATCTGGGTTGGGATGGCGAAGGAGACCGCTCACCAGCTTGGTACGCCCCTCAGTTCGTTGTTAGGATGGGTTGAACTTTTGCGGTTTGAACCTGAGAATAGAGAGCAAGTATTGGAAGCTGCCGACGAGATGAGTCGTGACGTTGACCGTTTGACAATGGTTGCCCAGCGATTTAGCAAGATCGGCTCTGCTGCACAGACACAGCCGGTAGATATTAACCAGGTGATTGGTGATGTCGTCCGTTACTTCGAGCGGCGACTCCCTCACTTAGGTAAACGTGTTCTCTTAGACTTCACGCCGACACACGAGCCTCTCTACGTGGAGATCAACGTTGAGCTTTTCCAGTGGGTCTTCGAAAATCTTATCCGGAATGCAGCCGACGCTATCGACAAGAAAGAGGGGCACATTGAGTTCCACATACGGCAAAGTCGTGGATCGGTCTTTATCGACATTAGCGATAATGGAAAGGGAATCGACCCGAAAGTTCGGAAGGATATTTTCCGTCCCGGCTTCTCTACAAAACAGCGAGGGTGGGGACTTGGACTCTCCCTCGCAAAGCGGATTGTCGAGGAGTATCACGGTGGCAAGATCAGCATCAAAGAGAGTTCGTCTCAAGGAACAACGTTTACCATCCGGCTGAAGCAGGCTGAGTTAGCAGACAAAAAATCATAGGGACTTCAACAGAGGATAATCATAAAACATCATGAGTGAACAACTAACGTATAAGACTGCTGGCGTCAACATCGACGCGGGTGAGGAGACCGTAGAGCGGATAAAGCCAATGATCCGCTCCACATTCAACGAGAACGTTTTGGCTGATATCGGTGGGTTCGGCGGACTCTACGATGTCTCCTTCTTGAAAGAGTACGATCACCCTGTTCTCGTCTCGTCGGTTGATGGGGTCGGCACAAAGCTGAAAGTGGCTTTCATGACCGGTTCCTACGAAGGGGTGGGGGTTGACTTGGTGAACCACTCCGTTAACGACATCGCCGTATGTGGTGCGCGGCCTATCTACTTCCTCGACTATTTCGCAACGGGAAAACTGGAGCCTTCGGTAGCTACTCAAGTAATTAGCGGGTTTGCTGCCGGATGCCGTGAGAACAACTGTGCGTTGATCGGAGGAGAGACTGCGGAGATGCCCTCGATGTATGCCGATGGAGAGTTTGATCTTGCCGGGACAATTGTTGGCGTTGTAGAGCGGAAGCAGATGGTAACCGGCGAGCACTCAGCGGTTGGTAACTTGTTGATAGGTCTTCCCTCAACTGGTCTTCACACAAACGGCTATTCATTAGCTCGTGCTGTTCTCTTCCCAAAATATAGTCCGAACGACCATGTAGAAGAGATCGGTGGCAAGCTCGGCGAAGTTCTTCTGGTTCCTCACCGCTCTTACTTGACAGCAATTCAGGAGACGATGGGAATTGAAGGGGTTCACGCTTACTCGCACATTACTGGAGGGGGACTTGTTGGCAACACATCTCGCGTTGTGCGTTCACCTCTCAGACTGAAAGTGGACTGGAGTGCGTGGGAACGTCCTGCAATCTTTAACCTGATTCAGCGCGAAGGGAATGTCCCCGAGGAGGATATGCAGAGAACATTTAACCTTGGGGTGGGGCTGGTAATTGCTGTTGCAAGAAGTGGGGTTGACGAAGTGATAGCGAAGCTACAGTCAATCGGTGAAGCGCCGGTGATTATTGGCGAAGTAGAGTAAGAGTAGCAAAGGGTAGTTTGAGACTCGATCTCAATCGTGAAAGTTCTGGACTCAATAAGGCTGGAATCATTCCCGACAACAAGTTGTCTAACGTCCAAAGTCATTTAGTTCTACAAGAGTCGCTTCCGAATGCATTTAAATGGAAGTACAAGAATAACGGATTCTTTTCCGACAGATACTGAACTCTTGGGTCGCGCACGCTCAGGGGATCACGGTGCGTTCCGACTTCTTGTAAATCGGTATGAACCGATAGTGGCCTCAACTGTTCAGGGAATGCTTGGCAGAGGATTAGAAGCTGAGGATGTGGGACAAGAGACGTTCATCCGATTCTATCATGCATTGGATTCGTTTAGGGAAGACTCAACACTCAAAACCTATCTGACCCGAATTGCCATCAACCTTTCGCTGAACGAGTTGAAGCGGAGGAAGAAAAAGCAGGTTCGGTTTACTGGAATTGAGACTCTTGAGGATAAAGATTTTGCAACCAGTGGGAATCGGGTAATTGATGAGAACGAGCGGCAACACTTGGTGCGGAAAGCCATTGATCGCCTCGACCCAAAACACAAGGCAGTCGTTGTCTTGCGAATGTTGAACGGATATTCCACGAAAGAAACGGCAGACTTGCTCAACCTGCCACAAGGAACAGTTCTATCGCGACTGTCGCGAGGGATG